>CAZDSO010000226.1:0-7047 GCA_964508045.1 uncultured Planctomycetia bacterium
CTAGTGTAGAGAAGACCGGAAAGGATACTGAACACTCTACACTTGACACTGAACACTTCACCCAATGCGGTGTCATGGGCTACCACCCCTTCTCCGGGCGCGCGCTCGACGGACGCGAGGGAACCGAGGGGTTGCCCGCGCTGGAACCGGAAGAGCCCATCCGGCTGAAGATTCACGGTCCCGATTGCCGGACCGAAGCGCTGGAGGGGGCCGACGTCTGGCTCTTCACGTTCGAGGAGCGGGACAAGATCCTCGTTCCCTGCAAGCCCGCGCGGCCTGATGGCGCCGCGTTTCCTTCGAGCGAAGCCGAAGGGCGCCGGACCGATTCCCCGGGCGGGCGGGCCGGGGGACACGCAGGGTCGGCGGGCGTTCCGCCCGCGCACGTTCTCGACCGCCTCTACGATGACGGTTCCCCCTACCGGCCGACGGAGGGGCTCTACCTCGGCAAGACCCCGATCGCGCCCTTCAAGATTCCGATGGGATCCTACCTTCTGATCATCGCCGAGCCTCCGTCTTCTTCCGAACGTCCCTCCCCCCCGTCGCGGGCCCCGGTCCGCGTCCCCGTGTTCATCGGGCGGAACGCGGAGGAGAACGTCGCGGTGACGCTCTACCGGGAAGCGGAGATCCCCGAGGGGTTCGTCCAGATCCCCGCCGGCCGGTTCCTCTTCCAGGGCGACCGCATCAACCCCTATTCCGGGCCCCAGGATACCCTCGATGTCGGCGATTTCTTCCTCGCCGAGCTTCCCGTCTCCTGCGCGGACTACCTCTCGTACCTGAACGAGCTCGCCCTGGAAGACCCCGAGGCGGCTTCCCGGCATGTCCCCCGCGAATCCGAGAAGGCGGGGTTCTACTGGCCCCGGGATGCGGCGGGCCGCTATGCCGTGCCCACGAAAGCGTGGCTCGCGAAGGCCCCCCCCGAGGCGAAGGCGGAATCCCGGCGACTGGCCCAGGCGCAGGAGGACTGGGACGAGCGATGGCCCGTGCTGGGCGTCTCCTGGGAAGACGCGCTCGCCTATGCGGTCCGGCTCGCGCGCCGGACCGGCCGTCTCCTGAGCCTGCCCCACGAGGTCCTGTGGGAAAAGGGCGTCCGGGGGGTCGACGGCCGCGACTACCCCTGGGGAGACCACCACGACGACGCCCGGGCCAACGGCCTCCGGTCGCGCGAGGGACCGCCGGCCCCCTCCCCCGCCGGCGCCTTTTCCGCCGACGAGAGCCCCTGCGGCGTGAGGGACCTCGCCGGAAACGCCGTGGACTGGTGCCTCAACGAGGTCGACGACGGCAAGCGCCGCCTCCTTCGCGGCGGCTCCTGGGTCTCGACCGGGCTCTCGGTCCGCGCCGCGGCGCGGATGGCCGGCGCGCCCGCCCGCCTGGCCCACGGCAACGGGTTCCGGCTCTGCTGCATGGTCTCCACGAAAAGCCCCGCTCCCCCGTGGCAGGGCTGAACGGCTGGGAAGCCAGGTGGTTGGATCGTTGGGTGGCCATGAATCTAGCCCGGATTATTCATGAAGACGTAGCGAGGTTGCCGCAAGTGCCTGAGATGCGAGGAGCAAGACGATTCCGGTCCGGAGCGTGGCCAAAGCGCCACGTGAGGGCCGGAATCGTCGCAGCGACGAAGCAGATCATGTGCTTGCGGCGACCGCAGTAGTTTTCATGAATAATCCGGGCTAGGGCGTCTTTTCCTTTCCCCCGGCCTGGAGTATGATTTCGAGCGTCACCCCGCCGTCTTCCAAGGGGGCTTCATGGCGAAACGACGGGACGGAAACGTCCCCCAAACGCTCACCATCCGGGGCAATCGAGTCACGGACATGAGCCTGGGCTGCATGGCTGTGTCTGGTGCCTGTCACCTGTACCCTGTGTGGCTGTGCTTTGCCACAAACGGATATTGGCAGCCCACAGCATAAACAGGTTACGGGTTACGGGTTACAAACTACTCAAACCCATAAAAACCGGCGGCCTACCCCCGGGCTCACAACCGGGGCTAGTCATGTGCCCGGTTGTACAACCGGACCGGATCCGGGGTTGTTCTGACGGCCTGCTTTGTTGGCAGTTTCACAGTCGTACAGCCCCATTCCTCAATTCGGAATTCCTAAATCCCTGAATTCGTAATTCCATCGAACATCACAATCCACAATCTACAATCTACAATCTCGAGTCCCGATCCGGCCCCGGCGCGCGCGGCTCCCGGAGGGGATCACGGGACGAAGAGGGGGGCGCCGGGTATAATCGCTGATCGTGGCCCGGGGGGCAGCTGGCTCCGGCGCGATGTGTTTCCGCGGCCTCCGTCGAGAACGCACCTTGAAATTCCTCCTCGCCCTGATCGTGCTGGCCATCCTGGCTTTGGCCGGTTCCCGGCGCGTGCTGTTCGCGCGGAGCGTGCCGCTGGGGGCGCGGCTGATCTTCCTGACGGGCACGGAGTTCATCATCGTGGGGTTTCTTCTGGGGGAGTCCTACCTGGGGCTGATCGACGGGAAGGCGCTGGAGGGGTTCGAGCCCTTCCTGGCGGTGGGGCTGGGGTGCGTGGGCCTCCTGTTCGGCCTGCAGTTCGACCGGAAGAGCCTGCAGGCGCTTCCGCCCCCCGTGTTCGCGGCCTCGCTCGGGCAGTCCCTGCTCGTGATGGCCCTGGTGGCTCTGGCCTTCTATCCCCTTCTCGCGGGGTGGGTGGGATGGCCCCGGAACGGGGCCCTGGGGGCCAGCGTGACGCTGGGCGCGGCGGCTGCCTGCACGGGCCAGCCGGCGCTGGCCATGCTGCAGCGCCGCTTCACCTCCGACCGTCATGACCGGCTGCTGTTGCTCCGCTACATCGCCAGCGTCGACGCCTTGCCGCCGATCCTCGCGCTCGGCGTGCTGACCGGCCTGCATGCCGGCGGCATCGGGGGCCGCTACGGAGAGGTGGGCTTCCAGAAGCTGCTTCTGGTCCTGAGCCTGGCGGTCGTGTGCGGCTGGCTCTTCGCCTCAATGACGCGCGAGCGCATGACCCGGCCCGAGAAGCTCCTGGTCATCCTGGGCAGCTGCGCGCTGTGCGGCGGGATGGCCCGGCAGACCGGCATCTCCATCCTCTTCTCTTCCATGGTCCTGGGGCTGGTCGTGGCGAACATCTCGCCGTTGCGCGCGCGCGTGACGGAGTACCTGGCGGGGGGCGAGAAATTCGTCTACGTGGTGCTTTTGATCCTGGCGGGAGCCAGCCTTCGCTTTCCCGCTTCCTGGTCGCTGGCGCTGGTGGGCGTCTACGTGGCGGCGCGCATGGCTTCCAAGTTCCTGGGGAACCTGGCGGTGACCTTCCCGGTGGCGGGGAAGGAGCGCGCGCCGTTCTGGGTGGGTCTGGGGTTGACGTCGCACGCGGGGATGTCGCTGGCCATCGCCATCGATTTCCTCCACACGTTTCCCTGCCGGTTCGGGCACGTGGTCCTGACCGTGGTGGTGCTGGGCATCATCGTCAGCGAGCTGTTCGGGCCCGCGCTGGCCGTCGCCGTGATCGGCGGAAAGGAGGAGCCGTCGAAGGACGCGTCCTGATTCGCCGCGCCCTGATGCTGGCGGTGATCGCGGCCATCGTCGGGGTGATCGTCCGCCTGGAGTCGACGCCGCTGATCGCCGGCGAGATGGACACGACGTTCTGGATCGGGTTCGCCCTGATCGGGGCCTACCTGGCGGGGGCGTTGACGGCGTCCTTCCGCCTGCCGCGGATCACCGGCTATCTCGCGGCCGGCATGGTCTTCGGCCCCTTCCTGATCGGGTTCCTGGACGCCGGGGTGCTCGACCGGCTGGCCGTGTTCAACAAGATGGCCCTGGCGTTCATCGGGCTCGCGGCCGGCGCGGAGCTGCGTCTCGCCGTGCTGCGCGAAAAGGCGCGCAGCGTGATCCTGCTCATCGTGGTGACGACGGCGACGGTGGTGGTGGGGGTGACGGGCATCCTGATGCTGACGCACGGCGTGATCCCCGCGCTGGGGGGGCGGTCCTTCGTGCAGCTGATGGCCATGTGCGCCCTGGTAGGGGTCGTTGCGGCGGCCCGGTCCCCCTCCTCGGCCATCGCCATCATCAACGAGACGCGCGCCCGGGGACCCTTCACCGAGACCATCCTCGGCGTCGCCATGTCCATGGACCTGCTCATCCTCCCCCTGTTCTCGGTGGCGGCGTCGCTGGCGGCGCTCGCCTTCGCGCCGGAGCGCTCCTTCAACGTCCTCTTCATCCTCGTGCTCTGCGGCGAGATCGGGATCTCGATCGCCCTCGGCGTCGCGCTCGGCGTCCTGCTCGCCACGTACCTGAAATACAACGGCCCCCAGCAGGGACTGGTGATCCTGGGGCTCTGCTTCCTCGTCTACAAGTCCTCCGACCTCCTGGCCGAGTACCTGCAGACGGTCCACGCGGTGGACATCCATCTCGAACCGCTCCTGATCACCGCGGCCGTCGGCTTCACCGTGCAGAACGCCTCCCGCCAGGGCGAGGCCATCCTCGAGATCCTCGACAAGGTCGGGTTGCCGGTCTACGTCGTTTTCTTTACCATGGCCGGCGCGGCCCTGAACCTCGGCGCCGTGGTCGCCGGGTGGGCGGCCGCCGTCATCCTGGTGGGAGCACGCCTGCTCATGATTATTCTCGGCGCCCGCCTGGCCACGACCCTGGCCGGCGATCCCCCCGCCTTCCGCGCCCACACCTGGATGGGGTTCGTCACCCAGGCGGGTCTCAGCATCGCGCTGGCCTCCCAGCTGGCCGCCTCCTTCGACGCGTGGGGACGCGCCCTCGGCTCGCTGCTCATCGCCGCGATCGCCGTGAACCAGATCATCGGACCCGTGGCGTTCAAGTTCGCCCTCGACCGGGTGGGTGAATCCCGGAAGACGCGGTCCCGTCCCGAGCGGGCGGACGCCGCGCAGGAGACCGCCTCATGAGACTGACCGACGTTCTGGACCCATCCCGGATCCGCGTACCGCTCGAAGGGCGCTCGAAGACGGACGTCTTCCGGGAGCTCCTCGACCTGGTGCCCCTGCCCGACGCCGAAACGCGGGACGCCGTGTTGAAGGCGGTCGTGGAAAGGGAAAACACGATGAGCACCGGCATCGGCAGCGGCATCGCCCTCCCCCACGGCATCGTCGATCGGCGCGTCCCCTTCTCCGGGGTCCTGGGAATCGCGGACGCCCCCCTCCCCTGGGAGGCTTCCGACGGTCAGCCCGTCAGCCTCGTCTTCCTCCTGGTCGCCGACCGGAACGAGCCGGGCACCCACATCAAGGCGCTGGCGCGGATCACCCGCCTGCTGCACCGGGAGGCGTTCCGGAAGGCGCTGATGGACTGTCGTACACCCGAAGACGCCCTGCGCGTGATCCGGGACGAGGAGGCGCGCCACAAGATCTGAGGGGCGAGACCCCCTCGAGGCGGAGACGAAACCATGGAAAAGAAACTGGTGGTCCTGCTGCTCAACCGGGTGGACCTCCTCGAGGACGTGCTGGAAGGCCTCCTGGAAATCGGCGTCTCGGGCGCCACCGTCCTCGACAGCATGGGGATGGCCCGCGTCCTCAGCAAGGACGTCCCCATCTTCGCCGGCATCCGCAAGGCCTTTCCCGGACTCTCCCCCGACAACAAGACCATCCTCATCGTCACCTTGGAGGACAAGGTCCCCGACATCGTGGCCGTGATCGAGGACATCGTCGGCGACCTGACGAAACCCGGAGCCGGACTCCTCTTCTCCCTCTCCATCGACGGCGTCTGGGGCCTGCGGCCCGGGCTTTGAGCGGACCGGTCAATCATCATTGGATAGCGGAGTGGAGGGACCCGCAGGCGAGGCCAGGATGTCCGCGGTCCGCGCAACGTGCTGCGGGCGAGACGCCTGCGCCCCGCGCGGTGACGTTGATAAGTCATTGAGACAAGCGGGACATCTTCACCACCCTCTTCCACGTATGAACATATCAACGTATCACTTTCTAACCTCCCCCTCCTTCCCTCTTCTCCTCTTCGAGCGCCCCCTAGCCCCTCGCCCGCGCTCCCCATCCAGGATTCAAGGATGCAGCAAGCGCGCCACCGTCTCCACTGCCTGGGCGAAGGCCACCGGATCGGGCCGGCTCACGTCGTCCCCGCTGATGATGTGCACGTTGCGCGCATCGGCCGCCGACAGGCCCCGGAAGGAAAGCCATCGCTCCTTCTCCGCCGGCGCGGACACGGCCATGCCCGAGACGAGGATCGCCTCCGGATTCCAGGAAAGCACCGTCTCCCGCGAGACCTGGAAATAATCCGGAGAATACGGCGCCGCCGCGTTCCGGCCCCCGGCGAAACGGATCACGTCGTCCAGGAAGGTGTCCCGGCCTCCCGTGAAGATCGGGCGCGTTCCGATCTGGACGAAGACGCGAACCGGCTCGCGGTCTTCCACCCGGCGCCGGACCGCTTCCAGGCGCGCCTCCACCCCGGCGAGAAGCTCGCGCGCCCTCTGGGCTTCCCCCGCGAGCCGGCCCAGCGTCAAAAAATCCCGCCGGATGTCCTCCCAGCTCTTCCCGTCCTCGAAGACGTAGACGGCCGCGCCGAGCTCGCGCAGGCGGAGGATCGGCCCCGGCTCCCCCTTCTTTCCCGCGATCACGAGATCCGGCCGCAACGACAGGATCGTCTCCAGATCGGGCTGCAGGTAGCTGCCCACCGTCTCGCGCTCCCGGGCGCGGGGCGGGCGGTTGCAGAAGGAGGTCACCCCGACCACGCGGTCCCCCGCCCCCAGCCGGAACAGCCCCTCCGTGATCGAGGGGACCAGCGAGACGATGCGGCGCGGCGTCGAAGGCACCTGCACCGCGCATCCCGTCACGTCGGTGAACGTGCGCCCCTCCCCCCCCGGCTCCGGCCTCGAACGGCTGCACGACGACGACAGCGCCGCCGCGAGAAGACAGACGACCAGACGGACGAAGGTGCCCATTCGACGCATCCCCCCCAAAAAGGGAACCACGCCGGGGGGGCCGGCTTCCCCGGCGCAAACCGGGCCAGTATGGGAAGCAGGCGACGAAAGTCAAGACGGATCGGGGGGAGCCATTCGCGGTGTACGTAGGTCATGGTCCTACCTTCCTTTTCGTAGCTCCCCTTCATGGAAAG
>CAZDSO010000227.1:0-7000 GCA_964508045.1 uncultured Planctomycetia bacterium
TCGGTGACGTCGACAAAGGAAGCCAGGGCCCCGACGCTGAGGCCCTTGACGCCGCGAAGGGGCGCCGCGGAGAGGGTGAGGATCTTCCCGTCGAGGGGGACCTCGATGCCGGAGACGCCCTGGTTTCCGGCGAGGACGTCGTGGACGCTTTCCCGGAAGGGCCCCTCGGTTCCGGGGATCTCGTCGAGGGTCGATCCCCGGAGCTCGTCGCGAAGGCCCAGGATCTCGCCGGCCGCGCGGTTGAGGGAGACGAGCCGCCCGTCGCGGTCGAAGGTGACGAGCCCGCTGTCCATGCTCTTGAGGATGTCCTCGTTGTAGTTCTTCATGGCGAGGACGTCCTCGTAGAGGCGGGCGTTGGCGAGCGCGACGCCGGTCTGGTTGGCGATGGTCTTGAGGAGGCCGAGGTCCTCGTTCGTGTAGGCCATCTCGGAGCGCTTGACGGCGAGCATGAGGGTTCCCCGCACGCCTTCGGCGGAGCCGATGGGGAGGGCGACCTCGACGCGGTTCGGGTCCATGAAGCCGGCGACAGCCTCGGTGAGATTCTCGTTGCGGTACGCTTCTCCGGGTTCGACCTGGACCACGCTTCGCATCCATCCGTTCTTCGGGAGCCGGCACGTTCTCCGCCCTTCGTGGAAGAAGGACACGGGCCCTTCGGCGCGGACCTCGGCGGCGAGGGCGAGGTCGCCTCGATCCCTCTCGTCGAGGAAGAGGAAGGCGGCCTCGGCCTGGAGTGTGGAGGCGACGGTGCGCAGGGTTTCGCGTGCGAGCTGTTCGAGGTCGAGGATGGAGACGATCTTTGCGGAGAGTTCCTCGAGGGTTTTCCGGGCGTCGTAGCGGGCGCGGAAGAATTTCCTGTCGACGAGGTTCTGGACGGCGTTTCTCAGGGGGAGGATGAGGAAGGCGGCGAGGAGGATGGCGACGAGGTTGGGGAGCTGGGATTCGAGGGGCTTGACGTTCATGAAGAGTCCGAGGCCGACGAGGAGGAGGGCGTAGACGCCGGCGACGGAGGCGGTCCACAGCGTCCAGAAGAAGGTCCTTCTCAGGACGAGCTGGACGTCGAGGAAACGGTGCTTGACGATGAGGTAGGCGAGGACGGCGGAGAGGAAGGCCAGGGCGACGCCGCCCATGGGGTAGGCCTTGAGTCCGGAAGCGGCGAGGGGGTTGGTGTAGGCCAGGAGGGCGGTGAGCACGAAGGCGCCCAGCAGCCATCCGATCTGCGTCTTCTCCAGCCCTTGCGGGGTCTTCAGGAACTTGAGGAGCAGCTCCACCATCATGTAGAGCAGCGTGATCCCCGTGGCGGTGAGCTGGGCGATGTACCAGGGCGTGAGGACCAGGCTGAACTTGTAGCCCGTCGGCTCGAATTCCAGGGGGAACCAGCCCGCGAACATGGCGAGGCAGAAGAAAGCGGCCGCCGCGTACGCCAGGACGAGGGCGATACGGTGCCGCATCTTGTCGAGGCTGGCGATCTCGAGGGAGAAATGGAGGATGGTAGGCGAGATGAAATAATACCCGATGCCGGTGATCATCGTGAACAGGACCGCGTCTTTTCTGGTATGGACGATGGACTGCCCGAAGAGCATGATCGAGTAGGCGCTGATGCTCGCGCACATCAGAAAGAAGGTCGAGGAAAGCCGCCTGTCCCTGCCCTTGAACAGGACCAGGATGCCCATCAAGAGGGAGACTTCCGCCCCCAGAAACGCAAAGATGCCGTGCCGGTTGTGCAGGTAGGAGAGGAGCGCGCCGAAAGCCATGGACGCAATGCACAATGCGATGATGCAGAAAAGCCACTTTTCCTTCGTCTTCATCGGGTCTCATCCCTTGGTGTTCGAGAGGAGGGCCTTGAAGGGCAGAAGCGCCCCCACGGAGGACCTGTACCGTTCATAGTTCTTTCCGAACGCATGCATCAGGACGCTCTCTTCCTCGCGGATGCGGAAATAGATGGCAAGCGAATCCATCAAGAGAATCGCCGGCAGGACGAAGAAGGCGCCGAACGCGAGGGGAATCCCCGCCGAAGCGAAGAACCGCGCAGCATACAGGGGATGGCGGCATATCGCGTAGGGGCCTTCGAGAACCAGTTCCTGACCCTCCTTTCTCGTCAGGTGGTAGGAATACCAGGGACCCAGCGTTCGGACCGACCAGACGGTCATGACCGCCTTGATCCCGACCAGCAGGATTCCGGCCCAGGATAGAAAGACGGGCGGATGCCCTCCACGAACGGCCCGTTCGAGGATCGAAAAACCGATGTTCCCGAACAACAAGAAAAACAGAAAATAGGTGGTCCAACGACTCGTCGCGAAAGACCGGGGAACCTGGCCCCTCCTTTTCAACACGCCCCACGACATCCAGGACACATACAACCCCGCCAGGACGGCCGGCGTCCATCGTACAACCTCGGGAATCTCCATGGCAGAATTCCCCAAGATCCTACCGCGTCAACGAAGAGAGGGGGACGGACGGACGGACGGAACCCTGCGGCGTCTACACCGCCTTCAGCGCGATCGCCGCGTTCACCCCCCCCATCCCCAGCGAAAGACTCAGCGCCGCCCGCGGCCGGCTCTCGCGCGCCTCGTTCGGCACGTAGTCCAGATCGCACTCCGGATCCGGATGGTCGTAGTTGATCGTCGGATGCACCGCCCCCGAGGACATCGCCAGCGCGCATGCCGCCGTCTGGAACCCCCCGCACGCCCCCAGCGGATGGCCGATCATCGACTTGATCGAGGAGACGCAGGAACGGTCCGCGTCCGGGCCCAGCGTGCGCCGGAGAACCCTCGTCTCGCGCCGGTCCGAGACCACCGACGAGGAACCGTGCGCCGAGATGTAATCCACCTCCGATACGTCCGCCCCCGTCCCCCGGAACGCCTTCGCGATCGCACGGTCCGCGCGGCGCCCCTCCGGCTCCACCGCGTACATGCTGTAGGCGTCCGTCGTCGACCCGTATCCCGCCACCTCCGCATACGTGCGCGCCCCGCGCTTTTGCGCGTGGGACCACGTCTCCAGCACCAGCACCGCCCCCCCCTCCCCCAGCACGTACCCGTCGCGGTCCCGGTCGAAGGGGCGGCTCGCGTGCGCGGGATCGTCGTTGCGCTTCGACAGGATCCCCGCCTTGCCGAACACCGAGAGATAACTCGGCGTCAGACACGCTTCCGCCCCGCCCGCCAGGATCACGTCGTGCTCGCCCGCCCGGAGGCTCCGGAACGCGTTTCCCAGCGCCGTCGCGGCCGATGAGCAACCCGTCGAGAACGTCAGCGATTCGCCCTCCAGACCCAGCTCGATCGCGATGTTGCCCGCGGCCGCCCCGGGGTAGCTCCCCGTCGCGCTGTATCGCTTCACCTCCCCCGGACCCCGCTCCCGCCACGTCGACACCATGTCCTCCACCATCTCCATCCCGCTCATGCTCACGCCCATGAACACGCCCAGACGATCGGCCGCGAGAGACCCGGGCGCCAGGCCCGCGTCCTCCACCGCCAGGAACGAAGCCGCCAGCGCGAACTGCACGAACCGAGAGAGCCGCTTCCACTTCACCCCCCGGAGATGCTCCGAAGGATCGAAGCCCTCCACCCGGCCCCCGATCCGGGCGGGAAGACCCTCCAGATCCGCGAACGTCACGTCCCGAACGCCCGAACGACCGGCAAGCGCATTCTCCCAGAACGCGCGCCTTCCCGTCCCGATCGGAGAGACGATCCCGATCCCCGTCACCACGACGCGTCCCATGATCCCCTTTCGCGAGCCCACGCGCGACGCCCGCCCCGGACCCGGCGGACCCGTCCGGGACGGACGAGAACGCGTGAAGACTCCTCGCATATTCTTTTCACGATGGTCTCCCGCGGCGACCTTCCTTGGACGCAAGAAGCATACCTTTCGACAAAAACGACACATTCGCCTCTTCCTGCTGAAATGCTTCTCCCGACATTGCACAATGAGCATCCTTGTGCATGTGCATTGTGCAACGGGCGGCTAGCCGTCCTGGGAGGAGGACGCGGGCGGGGAGGGCGGTTTCTCGATGCCGAACCGGTTGATCAGGTTCCGCACCGTGTTGCGGTGGACGCCGAGCGACTTCGCGGCGGCGGAGATCTTCCACGCCTCGCCCTCGAGCGCGTCGAGGAGTTCCTCCTCGGTGACCTGGCGCCCCTTCCTCTCCTCGGCGGGAGAGGCGTCCAGGATCGGGGCGTCCAGATCGTCCCGCTCGATCCGTTCCCGATCCACTGTGCAGATCAGCGTCAGGACCACGTTTTCGAGCTCGCGCACGTTGCCGCGCCAGCGGTGGCGCTCGAGGGCCTTCATGGCCTGCGGGGAGAACTCCCTGACGGGGCTCAAGATGTGGCGCCGGTGCTTTTTCAGGAAGTGGTCCACGAGAAGGGGGATGTCGTCGGGCCTCTCCCTCAGCGGGGGCGCGACGATCTGGACGACCTTGAGGCGGTAGTAGAGGTCCTCACGGAAGGCCCCGCCTTCGGCCTCCCTCTTCAGATCGACGTTGGTGGCCGCGAGGATCCTCACGTCCACGTCGACGGCGGACTCCCCGCCCAGGCGCGTGACCTTCTTGTCCTCGATGACGCGAAGGAGCTTGGACTGGACGGGGAGGGGCATGGACCCGACCTCGTCCAGGAACAGGCTTCCGCCGTCGGCCTGCTCGAACTTCCCGCGGTGCTTCTCGGACGCGCCGGTGAAGGCCCCCTTCACGTGCCCGAAGAGCTCGGACTCCGTCAACTCCGAGCCGAAGAGGGCGCAGTTCACGGGCACGAAGGGGCCCCGCTTCCTCAGGCCCCGGTAGTGGATGGAACGCGCGATCAACTCCTTCCCCGTTCCGCTCTCGCCCGTGATCAGGACGTTGACGTCCTTGTCCGAGAGCCGGTCGATCTGCCGGAACAGATCCTGCATGGGCTTCGAGGCGCCCACCATCCCGCCGACGCCGAACGCCCCCTCGACCTCCTGCCGCAGGCCGGCGACCTCGCGCGTGAGCGCGGCCTTCTCCACCGCCTTCTCCAGGGCGACGCGGAGATCCTCCTCGTCGAAGGGCTTGGTGATGTAGTCCGCGGCCCCCGCCTTCATGGCCTCCACCGCCTTGCGCACGTCGTTCAGCGCGGTGACCATGATGGCCTCGGTGTCCGGCGAGACCTCCTTGATGCGGCGCAGCACCTCGATCCCCGACATGCCGGGGAGCACGATGTCCAGAAGCGCGACGTGGGGGGGACTCTCCTCGGCGAGCGCGACGGCCGTCTCCCCCTCCATCGCCACCCGCACCTGATAGGTGTCGCCGAGAAGGAACTTCAACGTGTCCACCATGTGCTTCTCGTCGTCCACGATCAGCACGCGGGGCCGGGTCGTGTTCATGGGTGTCCGGTCCAAAGGCTCGTCGATCGGGAATCCCCCGTGTGGTGCGGGGGCATTATCCCGCCGCCCGCCGCGTCCTGTCAACGGAGGCGGATGCGACGCCTCCCGGCCGGCGCGGCCTAGGGGTCTTCCGTCGCGCGGGCCCGCGGCAGATCCGACAGCTCGTCCCGCACGCGGGCCATGGGGAAGACGCGCTTTGCCGGATCGGGCTCCATCATCCGAAGAATCAGATCGGAAAACGCCTCCGACACGACGGGGTTCAGGGCGCGGGGGGCGGGGGGGCGTTCGGTCACCTGGGCCGTGAGCTTCGCCGTGGCCCCGCCCTTCCCCTGGAAGGGGGACCGGCCGGTCGCGGCGAAGAAGAGCGTCGCACCCAGCGAATAGACGTCGGAGGTGGGATCGGGAGGTTGATAGGCCTCGATGTTCTCCGGCGCCACGAATCCAGGCGTCCCGATGAAGGACCCCTCCCGCGTGAGACGGGCATCGTCCGCCGCGCACGCAAGGCCGAAGTCGATCAGCTTGACGCTGCCCGTCGACTCGAAGATGACGTTGTCGGGCTTCACGTCCCGGTGCATGAATCCCGCCTCGTGCATGTGGACGAGCGCCGAGGCGAGCTGTCCCCCCACGCCGAGGACGTCCGTCTCCTCGAGCCACCCGTCCTCCCGCACGCGGCTCTGCAACGAGGTGCTGGGGAGCATCTCCATCGCGTAGTAGTACCATTCCCCCGAGAACCCCACGTCGTACACGTCCACGATGTGCGGATGGCTCATCTGCGTGGCGATCCGGACCTCCCGGAGAAACCGCATGATGTTGTTCCGGTCCTTCCCCATCTCCGCATTCAGCACCTTGAGGGCGACTTCGATGCCGTACCCGGCGTGAACCGCGTGGTAGATCGTCCCCATGCCGCCCGCCCCGATCTCGGAAAGAATCCTGTATTTCCCCATGTCCAGAACGCTTCCCGAGCGGATCGGGATCTCCCTCTCCCCCGTGCCCTCGCGCCCCACGTACTCCACGTTCTTCGGATCGACGCGCTGCCCCAGCGCCACCTGGACCCGCGCAAGAAGCTCCGAGTGGCGGAACGGCTTGACCAGATAATCCGTGGCGCCCGCCTTGAACGCCTGGACCACGTTCTTCTCCATGCCCAGCGCCGAAACCACGATGATCGGCAGCTTCCGGGCGGGGATCTTGTTCCGGACACGCTGGATGAACGTGATGCCGTCCATGTCCGGCATCAAGATGTCCGTGAGGACGACCTCGGGAACGTCGTTGAACGTCCGGCGGACTCCCTCGACGCCGTTTTCCGCGGTGATCACCTCCATGCCCTGCCCCGTGAGCAGGTCCTCGAGAAGCATCCGGATGCTCTCCTCGTCGTCGATCACCAGGATTTTCGCGGCCATTTTCTTTCCTCCTGCGCCTTCCTGTACGGTCCCGTCCCGACCGCCCTGTACCGGATGCATCCACCGGCACGTCGCCAAGGTGAATGGGGAAGCCCCTCCTCGCGCATCATTCTACCCTCATCCGCGCCCCCCTCTCAAGCGACGTCCCACGAGAGAGCGTTTCGCGCTCCAAATAAGTCGTGGTCCTCCCTTCCTTTTCGTAGATCCCCTTCATGGACATACCCCAGGGTGGACCTCGAATTCCAGGTCCTCAGGGGGGTGCACGGGTTTTTTCG
>CAZDSO010000228.1:0-6883 GCA_964508045.1 uncultured Planctomycetia bacterium
TCTTCGCGTGGTTCGCCGTCCTCGCCCTCGCGCCGCGGGGGGCCTTCGGCGGAAGCGCCGCGCCTCCCGCCCCCGAGCCTCTCCGGATCAAGGATTTCCTCTACGACCTCGACCGCGGCCTTCGGACCGGTCCGGTGGCGCTCCACGCCTACCTTTCGGAACACGCCTCCTACAACGACAACGTGTTCCTGAACGAGTCCAGCAGGAAATCCGACTTCGTCTTCGACACCCTGGGCGGTGCGCGCGTGGATCTCCGCTACGGCCACGCCAAGGCCAGGTTGCTCGGCGAGCTGGAATATTTCTACACGATCGCGGAGGCGGACTACAACCACCTGGACGCCACGGTGGCGCTGGAGGGGAGGATCGAGTCGCGGTCGACCTTTCTGGAAATCCGGGACGAGTTCCGCTACCGGGGCATGTCCGAGAACCTGTACCACACGCCGCTGGGGAACTTCCTCACGTACATGAACAACGACGCCGGTCTGCAAGCGGGGGTTCAGCTCGCGCGCATCGGCATCGAGGTGGACGGGGGCATCACCCACTGGTTTTTCGCGGACAAGGAGGTCCAGTACCTCGACCACATGGAGATCCGCGGTTCGGTGAAGCTGAGCTACAACCTGAGGAAGCTCAAGATCTTCCTCTCCGGCGACTTCGGGATGGTCGACTTCACCGGCGAGTACGACGACGGGACCCAGCTCTACAAGTTGAACGACTACATGTACTACGGTGTGTCGCTCGGGTTCGATTACGAGCTCACGGGCAAGATCAACCTGTTCCTGTCCGTCGGGTTCCGCATGCAGGACGTCGAGGAGGGGGAGGGAACGGTCATCGACGACAAGAGCTACACGGGCTTCGTCGCCAACCTGTCGCTCTCCTACCGGATGACCTACAAGGTGACCATGGGCCTGACCTACTACCGGTCCCTGGAGTTCTCCGGAACCTCGAACTACCAGACGACCGATTTCGCCTCCGCCTTCTACCGGCACGAGATCCTGCCGCGCTTCTCGGTCAAGATCAGCCCCCGCTTCATGTACGTCATGCCCAGCGCGCACGACAAGTTCATGATCCTCGGCGGCTACCTCCTCTTGGACTACCGCCTGTGGGAGTGGTTCCACGCCGGCCTGCGATACGACTTCCGCATGCGCCAGACCGACCGGACGGACGGAAGCTACCTGAACAACGTCGTCTCCCTCACCCTCACCGGCTACTTCTAGCCCGGATTATTCATGAAAACTACTGCGGTCGCCGCAAGCACATGATCTGCTTCGTCGCTGCGACGATTCCGGCCCTCACGTGGCGCTTTGGCCACGCTCCGGACCGGAATCGTCTTGCTCCTCGCATCTCAGGCACTTGCGGCAACCTCGCTACGTCTTCATGAATAATCCGGGCTAGCAGCCCTTCTTTGCGGAAAGTGCCGGGCATGGATTTCAGATGGGAGATGAGATTTCAGATTTCAGTGTTTTGGCTCGGGAGGACCCTCGCCCTCCAATGACGCGAATACACCAATGACCAATGACCCGTGACCCGTGAGGAAGGACGCCTCACTTCGACCACGGCCTCTCCGCGTCCTCGGCGAACCCGGCGGTTGAAATGCCCCTTCTCTACCCCCCGATCTGCTGGCCGCAGTTCATGCAGAACTTCGCCCCCGGCGCGACCTCCTTGCCGCACTTCGGGCACGCCGGCGGGGCGAGCGACGCCCCGCAGTTCATGCAGAACTTCGCCCCCGCCTGCGTGGGCTTGCCGCACTTCGGGCACGCCGCCTGGGCGGGCGCGGTCTCCGCGCCGCAGTGCGGGCAGAACTTCGCTCCCCCCTGCAGGGGCTTGCCGCATTGCGGGCAGGGCGCGGATGCGGCCTGCGGGGCCCCGGCCGCCCCCCCCCCGCCCTGCGCCTGGCCTTGGCCCTGCTTCGATCCCTGACCCATCTGCGAGATCGCGTTCCCCATCTGCGCACCCATCCCGAATCCCATGCCCGCCCCCATCATGCCTCCCGCGCCGCCGTCATGCTTCGCGGCCTCCTCCATGGCGCCCGCGGACTTGTACTGCATGTAGCGGTCCATGTCGCCCAGCACGGCCATGCTGGAGCGCTCGTCGATCTTCTTCTGCACCTCCTCGGGCGGCGTGATGGCGCTGATCAAAAAGTCCACCAGCTCCAGGCCGTACTTGCCGAAGTCGTCCGTCACCCGCGCCTTCGTTCCCGCCGCGATCTCGTCGTAGTACTGCGCCAGGTCCAGCACCGACTTCAGCGACTCCCCGAGAAAATCCGTCAGCCGGGAGACCGCCACGTCCCGCAAAAACCCCTCGATGTCCCGGCTCGTGTATCGCCCCTGCGTGCCCACCACCTCGTTGACGAAGAGTTGCGGGTCGACCACCCGGATCGAGAACTTGCCGAACGCGCGAAGGCGCACCACGAAGAAATCCGGATCCCGGAACGCGATCGGCTCCTTGGTGCCCCACTTGAGGTCCAGGAACGTCTTCTTGGACACGAAGATCACCTGCGCCTGGAACGGCGACTCCTTCCAGGGCAGCGTGAGCAGGCGGGTCAGCAGCGGGACGTTCTGCGTCGTGAGCGTGTAACGGCCCGGACCGAAGACGTCGAAGGCCTTCCCGTCCCGGAAGAACACGCCCTCCTGGCTCTCCTGCACGATCAGCTGGGCGCCGTACTTGATGTCCGAGGAGCCGGAAGCCGGCCACCGGCTCACCATCGCCTCCCCCGACTCGTCGAAACTCTTGATCACTTCCATTCGCATCACTTCACCCCCATGATGATCGCTTCCCGGTCGGAAAACTTCTTGTCCAGATCGTCCAGAACCCGCGCGCACGCCTTCGCCCCCGCCTTCATCGCCGGCTCGTCCCCCGCCGCGGCCGGAAGCGACTTCATCCGGTCCGTCGCCTCCCGCACCGCCGAGACCATGTCCAGATCGAACCGGTGCAGCGTCGCAAGATCCCCCTCGCGGATCTTCACCGCGTCGAAGAACCCCGAATACCCGTAGTCCGCGTGGCGGATCCGGCTCGACGTCTTGTCGATCTTCTTCTTCAAGCGGTCCAGGTCGTCCAGGATCTCCAGCATCCCTTCCGAGGCCGCTTCCTGGATCACCTCGTCCAAAAACCCCTTGTTCTCCTCCAGCGCCTTGGCGATGAACTCGCGCTGGATCTTGTCCGAATCGCGCCTTCGCTCCCGGCTGAGGTACCCCGAGAAACCGGGGATGAACGAGGCGATCTTCTCGATGATCCCCATGTCCTCTTCCGCCCGGCGGTGAACGTCTTTCATGGCGATCCTCTCCAAAGGACGAGATCCATTGTGTACGGAAACGGCGGAAATGGGAAATGGAAAGCGGGTTCAGGATCCCTCCCCCCCCCCTCATTTCCCCTCCCGCTCGACGAGAGCGACGTAGGCTTCCCGGAGCCACGCCGTGACCGGCCCCACCAACCCCTCACCGATCCTTGCCCCTTCCACGCGCGTCAGCGGCGCCACCCCGATCAGCGCGTTGGTGAGGAAGGCTTCACCGGCCGAGACCAGGTCCGCCCAGACGAAACCGCCCTCGTCAAACGGCAGGCCCTTCCCCCGGCACAGCCCGAGAACGGACTCCCGCGTGACCCCGGGAAGGCACCCCTGGTCGAGACCCGGCGTCAGCACCTCCCCGTCCCGCACCAGGAACAGGTTCGTGTAGCAGCCCTCGCAAAGACGCCCCGCGTCGTTGAGAAGGAGGCCCTCCTCGCACGGCGCAAGCGCCCGCCGGAAGAGATGGACGTCCAGGCCGTTCCCGCACTTGTGTCCCGTCGTGGGCGCATCGAGGATCCGCGGAAAGGGAACCTGCAGGCCCCGCCACCCTTCGTCCCCGTCCTCTCTTTCCGGCGGCGCGTACGGCGAGGCTGTGACCAGAAGGCTCGCCTCCTCGCCCGGCTGCCGCGCCGCCAGGGCGATGCGAAGCCGGCCCGTCGTGATCCGGTTCTCCTCGCACAGCCGGGTCGCGACCGACCGGATCTCGTCCAAAGCGGGCGCAGGGCCGAGCCGGAAATGCGAGGCGGAAGCGGCGAGTCTCGCCAGGTGGCGGTCCAGGCGGAACGTCCGCGTCCCCGCGTGGAGCCGCACCGTCTCGTAGAGGCTGAACCCGAACCGCACGGTCTCGTCGTAGGGCGAGAGTCGCGCCTCATCGTCCGGGAGAAACGCGCCGTCCTGGTAGACGATCCGGTAGGGGCTGGTGTCGCTCATGAAAGGAAAACCGAAAGGTCCAGTTTCGGTAAACGCATCCCCCAGGTGTCTTCTCGAGCCTGATGTACATGATTCTCTCTCTTACGGAATGGACTCCACATGGAAATCATGTAAATCAGAGCCAGGATCCTGTTGATCAGGCTCGAAAAAAAACATCGCAGCACCGGAAACGTTCTCGCGAAAACACGAGGCCGCCGCCTCACCACGCGGCCCTTCGCTCCACCAGGAAATTGCCGAGCACGTCGTGACCGTTGGGCGTGAGGATGGACTCGGGGTGGAACTGGACGCCCTGGACGTTCCACCGCCGGTGCCGCAACCCCATCACCACGCCGGAATCGGTCCAGGCGCTCACCTCCAGATCCCCGGGCACCGCGTCCGGATCGACGACCAGCGAGTGGTACCGGCCCGTTTCCAGGGGATCCGGCAGGCCGCGAAAGACCGTCTTCCCGTCGTGGTGCACGAAGGACCGCTTGCCGTGGACGGGCAGGGGCGCCTGGACGATGCGCCCCCCGAAGACCTCCCCGATGCACTGGTGACCCAGACAAACCCCGAGCAGGGGGACCCGGCCGGCGAAACGCCGGACGACCTCGTTCGAGACGCCGGCCTGGGCCGGCGCGCAGGGGCCGGGGCTGATGATGACGTGGGTCGGCGACAGCGCTTCCACGTCCGCCACGTCCACGGCGTCGTTGCGGACGACCCGGCAGGGCACCCG
The DNA here is from genome assembly GCA_964508045.1 of uncultured Planctomycetia bacterium. Classification (GTDB taxonomy): domain Bacteria; phylum Planctomycetota; class JAKEIC01; order JAKEIC01; family CAZDSO01; genus CAZDSO01. The sequence goes on from CAZDSO010000228.1 coordinate 4,923, forward strand.
GAACTCGCCCAGGTACTGGGCGAGGTTGTAGACGAAGGAATCGTAGTTGTCGATCAGGACGATCATTCCAGCACACCTTGCGGCTTGCCGTTCGTCGTGAGCCACGGAATCCTGAACCGGAGGCTTCGATACGGTTCAGGATGGAGTGGCGGAGCAGCGCGGATCGATGGGCTCGCGGCACTCCGCCTCGCTACGCGCCTCACTACGAACGTCGGCCCCGCCCCATTCCCGGATCCGATTTCCCATTTCCATTTCCCGTCAACGGTTTTCCTTCTCTCCACATCTGGCGCCGGTGAGCGCCTCCGCCAGCGCCCGGCCCTTGTCCAGCGTCTCCTCGTATTCCATCCCGGGGTCGGAGTCGTAGACGATCCCCCCCCCCACCTGGTAGTAGGCCCGGTTCCCCTTCCACAGGATGGTGCGGATCACGATGTTCAGGTCCATCGTCCCGGAGAACCCGAGGTAGCCGATGGCGCCGGTGTAGACGGAACGCCGCGTGGGTTCCAGATCCTCGATGATCTCCATGGCGCGCACCTTGGGCGCGCCGGTGATGGAGCCGCCGGGAAAGGAGGCGCGGAGGAGATCCACGCGCCCGCGCCCGCCGGCGAGCCGTCCCTCCACCGTGGAAGTCAGATGATGGACGGTCGGGAACGTCTCGAGCCCGCACAGATCCGTCACCCGGATGCTTCCGGGCCGGCAGACCCTTCCCAGGTCGTTCCGGAGAAGGTCCACGATCATGGTGTTCTCCGCCCGGTCCTTCTCGCTTCCCAGGAGCGCCTCGGCCAGGCGTCGGTCCTCATCCACCGTCTCGCCGCGCGGGCGCGTCCCCTTGATGGGGCGGGTCTGGACGCGGTCGCCCTCGACGTAGAGGAAGCGCTCGGGGGAGGCGGAGACGATGTCCACGTCGGGCGTGTGGAGGTACGCTGCGAAGGGCGCCGGATTGCGCTCCCGGAGCCTCGTGTAGAGCGCGAAGGGGGAGCCTTCGACGCCGATCTCGAAACGCTGGGAGAGGTTCGCCTGGAAGATGTCCCCCTCGATGATGTAGCGGCGGCACCGGTCCACCGCCTCGAGGTACGCCTCCTTCTCGAAGTTCGAACGAAGCTCCCCGGTGATTCCGAAAGCCGGAGCGGGCGAGGGGGCGGGGGAACCGAGGAGGTCGCGAAACGTTTCCAGCCTTTCCCGGGCGCGCGTGTGCGCCCGCTTCCCCGTTTCGGGAAATCCCGTGGAGACGAGCCATCCTTCGCCCGCTTGCGGATCGAGCGCCGCAACGACGTCGTGGAAACCGAGGAAGATCTCGGGAAGCGAGAGGTCGTCCTCGGCGTCGGTGGGCAGACGTTCGACGTGGCGGCCGAGGTCGTAGGCCAGGTAGCCGATCGCGCCTCCCTGGAGGGGGGGAAGACCCTGGCGATGCTCGAGGGCGTACCGGGCGAGGAGGGTCTGGAGTTCGTCGAACGGGTCGCCTTCCTTCGTTTCCCGCTTCCCGTCCTCCGTCTCGAGAAGGATCTCCCTTCCCCGCGTACGGAGCGTGAGAAAGGGGCGGGCGGAGAGGAAGGCGTAGCGTCCGATTCCTTCCATGATCAGCCCGGAGTCGAGGAGGGCCGCGCCGGGAAGCGCGTGGATTCGGGTGAAGAGCTCGACGGGGTCGGGGGGGAGGTCCAACGTCTCGACCAGAGGGAGGTTCGTCGCCATGGGAATACTCGAACTCCTTTTTGATTCATCCAGGCGCCCCACGGTATCGTTCCCCCTCCCCGGAATCAACACGGAGGACGCAAAGGGGCTTGGGGTTGAGTGGGCGAACGAGCCGCGGTACACCGAACCTGCGGCATCAAACCCGCCCCGACCCTTTGCACCAATCTGCTCCGGATATTCGGGAAAAACCTTGATCGGTGACCGCCTTGGAGGGCGAGCTTCTCCTCCTTCGCTTGCAGGTGGTTGCGAGAGCTACGGAGGACCCTACGTAGCCC
>CAZDSO010000229.1:0-6883 GCA_964508045.1 uncultured Planctomycetia bacterium
CCGATGGCTTCCATCTTCTGGGATTGCCGGAGCTGTTCCGCCATCCTGTCGCGGTCCGCTTCCGCGCGTTTGCGGTCCCTGATGTCGCGGGCCACCCCCTGGATCGTAAAGGGATTCCCCCGCTCATCGAAAAGGACCCGGCCGTGGATCTCGACGGGGACGGCTTCCTTGCGATCGTTCAGCACCGAGGTTTCGAAGACGACGCCATTGCCTTCCGTTCCCCGGCCGACCTCTTCGGCGACAATACGGATGATCCTCCCGTACTCTTCCTCGAGCACGTGTTCGCGCAATCCGGTGCCGATCCACCTGGATGGGGGCTCGCCGCTGACGCTCTCGATGGCCGGATTCACGTACGTGAACACCATCTCCGGGCTCATCGACCAGATGACATCCAGCGTGTTGTCCGTCAGCAGGCGGTATTTCCGCTCTCTTGCCCTCAGCGTGTTCTCCGCTTCCTTTCGCCGCTTGATCTCCTTCTCCAGGTCCTCCATCTTCTTTTCGAGTTTCCTGACGAGCCTTTCGTTGTAGAGCTTGAGGATCTCCTGCTCGTTCTCCTCGACCTTGGGCCGCGATCCGGGCCTCGTCGCCTCCGCCTCCATCGTCTCCTCGATCGCCTGAATGAAGTCGTCCGGCTCGCATGGTTTGACGATGAACCGGTTGGCCCCGATCATCTTCGCGAATTCCTCGTCCTTCGGGCCCGTGTAGGTCGCGGTGTAGACGATGAAGGGGATGTCCCGAAGGGAGTCGTCCTTCCGGATCTTCCGACAGAGCTCGAAGCCGTCCATGACGGGCATCAGGATGTCGCTGACGATCAGGTCATAATCGCGTTCCCTGAGGCTTTCCATGGCCTCGGCCCCGTTCGAGAGGCCTTTCACGTCGTGTCCGCCGCCCTTGAGAAGGGCTTCGAGGAGGTAGCGATTCTCGGCCTGGTCGTCAACGATGAGGATTCTCATCCGTCTCTCCCTCGATGTCGGAAGATTTCCTGACGTGCGCGCGAATTTCGTCCACGAAGCGATCCGGGTCGATCGGTTTCTCGATATAGCCGGTGGCCCCGGCCGCCAGGATTCGTTCCCGGTCGCCCGTCATGGCATAGGAGGTCACGGCGATGATGGGGACGCCCTCGAGTTCGTCGTGTCGTTTCAGCTCCGTCGCCACCGCATAGCCGTCCATTTCGGGCAGCTGGATGTCCAGCAGGATGGCGTCCGGCCTTCGCCGAAGGGCCTGGGCGACCCCCTCCACGCCGGTTTCGGCGGAGATCACCGTGAATCCGCTCTTCTCCAGCAGGAACCGCATCATGTAGAGGTTTTGCGGGTTGTCTTCGATGATCAGCAACGTCGGCTTCATCCGTCTCCTCCCGCATGGCAGGGGAAACGCACGGTGAACGTGCTGCCGTGCCCGGGCCGGCTCTCGAGCTGGATGTCGCCCCCCATCATGTCCAGCAGTTTCTTGCAGATGGACAGCCCCAGACCCGTCCCCTCGCGCTTCCTGGCGATGCCGGAATCCACCTGGTGGAACGGCTGGAAGAGCCCCTGCCGGTCCTCGTCCCCGATGCCGATTCCGGTATCCGAGACGGAAAACACGTACGCATCCCCGTTCCTGCCGCAGGAAACGCGGACGTGACCCTGGTCCGTGAACTTGACGGCGTTGTTGAGCAGGTTGAGCATGATCTGCTCGATCCTGCGCTGGTCTGCGGTCGTCTCACCGACGTCGTCTGCGATGTCCACGTTCATCTCGACCCCCTTTTTCCCGGCCTGGGGGGAGACCATCGCCGTCATCTTCTCGATGGAGGAGGCAAGATCGAACGACGCCACGGCCAGCTCCAGCTGGCCGGCCTCGATCTTCGAGATGTCCAGCACGTCGTTGATCAGGGAAAGCAGGTGTCTCGAGCTGGTTTGAACCATGGTCATCTGCTTTTGCTGTTCCTCGTTGAGGGGGCCGGCGAGTTCCTTGAGGAGGATTCCTGTGAACCCGATGATGGCGTTGAGGGGCGTCCGTAGCTCGTGCGACATGGTCGCGAGAAAGGCGGACTTGATGCGGTCCGCCGCCAGGGCCCGCTCCATGGCCTGCGCGAGCTCCCGGGTTCGCTCCGCCACCTGTTTCTCGAGCTCCGCCTCGTGGTTCTTGGCCTCCTCGAACAGTAGGGCGTTCTCGATGGCCAGAGCCAAGGGCGCGCAGACGTCCTCAACCAGGTCGAGAAAGTCGTTCTCCGGTTTCTCGTCCCGGTTCGAAAACAGACAGAGCACCCCGATCGCATGGTTGCGCACTCTTAGCGGGAACGCCGCGAGGTATCTCGCGTTCTCTCCGGGCCAGGATCCATCCCCTGCGGCGGATTCCGCGGCGGAACGCTCCCGCAGGATCCGGCTCCTGCCCGTCCAGGATTCCGGGCTTCCGATGCTGTCTTCGATGATTTGATCGCGGGCGGATCCCGGCGCGGCGACCCCGCTTCCGTCGACGACCATCGCCCTGGGAACCAGCCGGCCGTTCTTCCCGTCCACGAGGCAGAGGATGCCGCTCTCGATGCGGGTGAGATTCAAGGCCGCCTGCAGTGCGCTCTCGAGAATCGACTGCAGATGCAGCTGTGTGGTCGTCGAGCGTAACGCCTTGTCGATGGCCGCCATCTGTTCGTTTCGCCTGGAAAGGTCGCGGGTCCGGGCGTTGACCTGGCGTTTGAGCACGATGCTTCCGGTCAGGAACATCAGGATGACGAGGCCTGCGAGGACCCCCGCGGCCTTCACCCAGGGGGGAAGCACGAATCCCGTCTTCCGGGACATCCATCGATCCAAGGATCGGTAGTATTCTGAGCGGGGATTCTCCTTCAGGCTCTGCAGGTGACGGTCCAGGGTGTCGAGAAGCGCGCCGGCGCCTTCTCGTGGCGCTGCGAAATGGAGTTGCGCCGGGTGGAAGATCACGGCCGTGTCCTGGAGCCGGAACTTGCGAGCGTTCTGAAAACCGAAATAGTTGTTGGCGATGGCTGCGTCCGCCGCGCCGTCCTTCACGGCCTGGAACGCGGCGGCATAATCGGACCGGGGCTCGATATGGATGCGCAGGTCGAATCCCTTCGCGAGTTCGGCGAACGCTTCCTGCTGGACCGATCCGGACAGCACGGCGACGCGCTTGCCCTCCAGGTCCAGGATCGAATGGATGTCGCTTCCCTCGCGTGCATAGACCTGCGACCAGGACGAAAGGACGGGGATGTGGTTGAACCGGTACCTCCGAGCCCGGTGCGCGTTGAACGCCACGTCGGGCATGAGGTCGATGTCGCCCGCCGCCAGGCGTTGAAGACCCTCTTCCCACGTTCCGGGAACGTACTCGAGGCTCCAGCCTTCCTCGTGTGCGATGTGCTCCAGGATGTCGATGAAGATTCCCGAGGGCTTGCCCGATTCGTCCGTGAAGACTTTCGGAGAATTCTCGTAGACACCCACCTTCACGATTCGATCCTCGGAAAAGGCCGAGGGGGACAGGAACCCCAAGGCCAGCAGGAACGCCGACCCCTGGAAGGAGACCGTCCTCATCCTGCGCCCTCCCATGTGAACGAACCCGCGCCGTGGTCTTGACATCTCCGTGAATGCCCCCACCGTGGGCGGCATCGCCGCGTTCCGAGCGTACGCGGACCGGTGCATTATATCATCTTCCCGCCACGACTTTGGACCTCGAAGGATGCGGAGCGTATCGCCCTGTAGCCGTTTTCGGGTTGCCTTCGGGAAGGAGAGAGAGGATCTTCTGGTGCAGCCTGGGTCGAAATTCCACGAAAAACCCATGGACGGCTCTGAGGATGGAGAAGGCATGGGTCACCGCGGGGGATGCGCAGGGAGGCTTGCCCGTTTCAGTCCTCGGCTTCGCGGTAGCGCGCCGGGTCGATGCCCAGCTTGTTGAGCTTCTCGTGGAGCGTGCCCCGGCCGATGCCGGCGTGCTGGGCGGCCCGGGACACGTTCCCCTGGTACTCGGCCAGGAGCTGCCGAAGGTAGCGGGTTTCCAGCTCCGCCTTGGCTTCCCGGAAGGGCAGGTCCACCAGGCGCGTCAGCTCCGAGGAACGCTGGCGCTTGGTGTGGACTTCCTGGGGCAGGTGGTCCGGAGCGATCCGCCCTCCGCCCGAAAGGATGAAGGCCCTCTCCACGATGTTCTGGAGCTCCCGGATGTTGCCCGGCCAGGCGTATTTCGAGAGCAGGTCCATCGCCCCGGCGTCGATGTCCAGGGGCTCCTTCAGGCCCTCCCGCTTGGCGAACGTCTCCATGAAGTGGCGCACGAGCAACGGGATGTCGGCCCTGCGCTCCCTGAGCGGAGGAATCACGATGGGAAACACGTTCAGGCGGTAGAAGAGGTCCTCGCGGAAACGGCCCGCCTCCACCTCCCGCTTGAGAGGCTTGTTCGTCGCGGCGAGGAAGCGCGTGTTCACCCCGATGGTCCGGGTTCCTCCCACGCGCATGAATTCCTTTTCCTGGATCGCGCGTAACAGCTTCGCCTGGAAGGGCGGCGGCGTGTCCGCGATCTCGTCCAGGAACAGCGTCCCCTCCTCCGCCACCTCGATCAGCCCGAGCTTCTTCCCCGTCGACCCCGTGAACGCCCCCGCCTCGTGGCCGAAAATCTCGCTCTCGATCAGCGTCTCCGTCACCGCCGCGCAGTTGATCGACACGAAACGCTCCCCCTGACGGCCGCTCTTCTTGTGGATCGTCCGCGCCACCAGCTCCTTGCCCGTTCCGCTCTCCCCCTCGATCAGCACGGTCGCGTCGGTGGGCGCCACCTTCTCGATCAGCTGGTAGACCTCCTTCATCCGGAGATCCTCGCCCACCAGCGATGGATCGGGAGAGCCCATCTTCAGGAGCTTGCGAAGACGGACGTTCTCCTTCTCCATCTCCCGCGCCCGGAAGATCCGATCCAGGATCACCTTGATCTGCTGGACCGGAAACGGCTTGAGAATGAAATCCGAGGCCCCGAGCGTCATCGCCTCCACCGCCGTCTCCACCGTACCGAAGGCCGTGATCATGACCACCGGAAGACCGGGCTCCTTCTCCCGAAGCCGCCGGAGAAATTCCATGCCGTCCACGTTGGGCATCTTCAGGTCCGAGAAGACCACCGAAAACGTTTCGGTCTCGATCCACGAAAGACCGTCCTCGCCGTCCTCGGCGCCCACGGCCTCGAACCCCAGATCCTTGACCACATCGATCAGGAGCTCGCGCACGGCTTCATCGTCGTCGACGATCAGGACCTTTTTCGGCATGGGGCGCGATCCAAGAGGCGTTCCGGTTCCATCCTCCGCCGCTTCACTACGAGTTTGCGGTCTCCACGGCCCCCTTGCAACCCATAACCCGGACGAGCCGGAACCAAAGAGGTTGAAGGCTCGTCCGGGTTATATGGACTTGACTCGCTTCGCTCGCAAGTCCCGAAGGAGGAACCCGAAATATTCGTGATTTTTCTACAATAAAAATATTCGTAAGGGACTAAAGCGGCCAGGCCGCAGCCGAAACGGTCTCAACCGGAAAGGACCCTGTGAATCAGGCTCGAGAAAACAAAGAAACACGGAAAGGTTCTCCCGAAGACGACATAGTAAAGGCGTGGGGCGCCAGGGGCAGGGGGCGCACGGTTCACGACCGCCCCTCCGGGGATCCCGCGCCGCCCACGACGCATTCCGGCGTTCCGACGATCTTCACGCCTTCCGCGTTTTCGCGTCTCCTCTTCGCCTCCCGCATGAACCTGTATTTCTTCATCACATCCGAGGCGATGACCCTCGATGCGCCGTGAACGAGACCCACGACCTTGCCGTCCTGGACGATGGGGGCCCCCGAATCGCCGCGACGAAGGCGCCGGTCCGCACGATACCTGAGGCCGCGCGAGCCCAGCTCCACCGTTCTCACCACCGGGCGGTTCACCACGTCCCCGAAGCTGGAACGACCGTGGGGACGCAGGGGTACGGCCGTGGCGGGACCCGCCCGGCCCGTGCCGAGCTCCACCGTGTGATCCCATTCCACCACTTCCCGGACGCTCAGCATGGCCTGGTCCTCCCCCTCGTCCCGGAAGACCACGCGGGCTTCGAGCGTGCGGTAGTAGGCGTTGCCGTGGTAGCCGAACGTCCTGACGACCGCCCTGTCCCCCTTCACCACGTGATTGGCCGTGAAGATCATGCCGTTGTCGAGCACGACGCCGACGCCTTTCGACCCGCCGCTGGACACCTCGACCACGGCCAGCGTATCGATGGTGGCGCCCCCCGTGGCTTCCACGACGCCCCAGGCGACGAGCTTCCGGTCGATCGAGTCCAGGAACGCGCAACCCGACGTGAGGCCGGAAGCCAGGAGGAGCGCCGCGAGGGTCCGGACCCAGCGGCTTGTTGAAGCGTTTCTCGTGTGCATGTTCTCGGTTCTCATGATTCGTCTCCTTTTTCGTTTCCGCCCTGTTGTAAGAGCGAAAAGGGGGCCCGGATTCAAAAACGGACCCGGATCTCCGCAAGAGATTGTCAAACAACGAGAAAGAGAAACCGGCAAGGAGGGAACCGGGGTGATTCCGTCACGCCCCCGCTGTGGCCGAAACAGGACAGGGAACGTGTTTTTCGGCTGCAACCGCATGAAATAATGGACGTTGCGCGAACCGTCCTGTTTTCCGGACAGGCGACAGCGCGAAACACTCTCTCGTGGAGCCATTCGCGCTGTAGACGATTTCAGGTTGCCATCGCGTAGGGATTGTAGGATTTCGATTTTGGAGGGCGAACCTCCTGGTGAGCCCTTGTTTGGGCTCGGGAGGACCCTCGCCCTCCAAGGCGGTCATCGATCATGACTTTCCTCGAATTTTCGAAATAGACCTCAGCCTTCAGATTTCAGCGGCAGAGCGGAACGGCGTGCTGTTTGTGGGAGGCGTGTGTTCCGGGCCACGCGGACACCCGGCCCGGGACCACGGC
>CAZDSO010000230.1:0-6853 GCA_964508045.1 uncultured Planctomycetia bacterium
AGAAACTCGTGGCTCGGGAGGACCCTCGCCCTCCAAAACAGCTCCATTGAACCGACAAGTCCAGGTGTGGCCATGTACCAGGCAATCCAAAATCCCAAGCTTCTGTGCGACGGCAACCCCAAACCGGCCACAGCGCGAAAGACGACGCCTCCCGCCGAAGGTGTGGCGCCTCGAGGATCCAGCCGTTACCATCGGAACCGTCGGCGGGTCCACCACGACGCGCCGATGCCGGGCCTTCCGGGGAGAGACGCGCGTGAAACAGCGAGCCAGACGGTTCATCCTGGAGTCCATGCGGGGGCGAAGCGGCCTGGGCGCTCTCACGGTGAGAGCCGCCCTACGCGCGCTCTCCCTCCCCTACGCCTTCGCCGTGCGAGCCCGGGGCGCAGCCTACGGGTCGGGACTGATCCCTGTCCATCATCCCCCCTGCCCCGTCATCAGCGTGGGAAATCTCACCGCCGGCGGAACGGGCAAGACGCCCGCCGTGGCCTACCTCGCCCGACGGGTCCAGGAAATGAACCGTTTCCCCGCCGTGCTCTGCCGGGGCTACGGCGCGAAGACCGAACAGGGGCTGCCCGACGAGACCGCCTCCATGGAGGAGGGACTCGCGGTCTACGCTGATCCGGACCGCGTCGCCTCCGCGCGGCGCGCCCTCGCCGACGGCGCCGACTGCGTGGTTCTGGACGACGGCTTCCAGCATCACCGGCTGGGGCGGGACCTCGACATCCTCCTGCTCGACGTTCTCGATCCGTGGGGCGGCGGCCGCGTCCTTCCCGCCGGCTTCCTCCGTGAATCGCCCTCGGCCGCGAGGCGCGCGGACGCGATCGTCCTCACGCGGGCGGACCAGGTCGCGCCCGACGACCGGCGGAAGATCGTGGAAGCGCTCCGCGCCTCGGGAGCGAGGGCGGAGGTGTTTCTGGCGCGTCACGCGCCCTGGCGGCTCGAGGGCGATCTCGCCGGCACGCCCTCCACCCTGAAAGGCATGCCGGCTTTCCTGTTCTCGGGGGTGGGCAATCCCGCGGGATTCCGCCGGACGGCCGAGGACCTCGGCGTCGGGGTCCTCGGCGAGACGCGTTTCGCGGACCATCACGACTACCGGCCCGAGGACGTGTCGGCCGTGGCGGGGGAGGCCGAACGGCGGGGAGCGAAGATGCTCTTGACCACCACCAAGGACTGGGTCAAGGTGAAGTCCTTTCCGCGGGGGGCGATGCCGCTTTCGTCGTTGCGCGTCCGCTTCGAGATCTTCTCGGGTGAAGAGCGCTTGAAAGCGCTGGTCGGCGCGGCGCTCGAGCGGGGAGACCGGCGGAAACAAGCTGCCGTGTGAGGGAGACGATCGATGCGGGTTCTCTTCGTCTATCCGAACGTGAAAGGCCAGGTGGGTTTCCACTACGGGCTGGGGTCGCTTTCCGCCGTGCTGAAGAAGGCGGGCCACGAGACCGCCCTGATCAACCTCAACGAGAAGGTGGCCCCGGTACCGGACCCGGAGGCGTTCGTCGAGCGCGTCCGGGCCTTCCGGCCGGGGCTCGTGGGGTTTTCCGTCGTCACGCCCCAGTACGGAACCGCGCTCGCCTACGCCCGGCGCGTCCGGGAAGCCCTTGGCGTCCCCGTCGTCTTCGGGGGCGTCCACGCCACCATGGTTCCCGAGACGATCATCACCGAGGACGCGGTGGATTTCGTCTGCGTCGGGGAGGGGGAGGACGCCCTGGAGGAACTCGTGGGAGCGCTGGAGGCGGGACGGGATGTCTCCGGCATCCGGAACATCTGGACCCAAAGCGACGGCCGGGTGCACGAGAATCCCGTCCGGCCGCTTCCCGACCCGGCAAGCCTCCCCATGCCGGACCACGACCTCTTCGGCATCGAGGAACTGACGAGGGCCCGGGGCGGCTGGGTGGGACTCCTGGCCTCCCGGGGATGCCCCTTCCGCTGCACGTACTGCTTCAACCACCGGATGGTGGAACGGTACACGCGCGACCTCGGCGTGCCCGTCCGGGATCTGAACTACGTCCGCCGCACCCCCGTCGAGGGTGTGATCGCGGAGATCGAATCCCTGCTCGCACGCGACATGCCCCTGGAGATGTTCATCTTCGACGACGATCTCTTCACCCACGATCCGGCCTACGTGAAGGCCTTCTGCCGGCGGTACGCCGAGACGTGCTCCGTGCCGCTGACCGTGAACGCCCACGTGAAACGCTTCGACGCCGGCGTCGCGCAGGCGCTCGCCGGGGCGGGGTGCCGCATCGTGAAGTTCGGGGTGGAGAGCGGAAGCCCGAGGATACGAAGCAAGGTCCTCAACCGGCACATGAGCGACGACGACATCGTCTCCGCCATCGCCTGCGCCCACGAGGCGGGCATGGCCTCCTCCGCCTTCGTCATGGCCGGCCTGCCCCGGGAGACCCCGGAGGATCTCGAGGCCACCTTCGACATCCTCGCCCGCGCCCGGCCGGGGAGGTTCCGGTGGTCCACCTTCTTTCCGTTTCCCGGCACCCGGGCGTTCGAGATGGCGGAAGCCGACGGAAGCCTGGACCGGGAGACGCTGGAGACGCTGGACAGTTTCTTCGGAAACTCCGCCCTGGATCTGGGGGAGACGATGAACCGGCTCGTCCGCCGCGCGCGCTGGACCTTCCCCTGGCACGTCAACGCGCGCCTTCCCGAACCCACCGGGAGCTTCTACGCCGGGAAGGTGGAAGCGTTCCACGCCATGGATGAGGAGACCTTCGCCGGAAAGACGGAGACCTTCCGCGAGATCGACGCCCGGTTCGCCGACGAGGCCGAGGCCACCGGCGGGGACCCCTACCGGATCCGGTTCAACGATTTCATGGCGGTGCGCCGCGGCGGCGCGGCCGAGGACGGGGAGGGATAGGGGAAATGGGGAGGATTCTCGCCCTGCGTTTCGCGACCGGCGTCCTGCTCGCTTCCGCCGTGCTGCTCGCGGCCGCCCTCGGGGCCCCGGCGCCCGCCGGGGGACCGCCGGCCGGGATCGTCTGGATGGACCGGCTGGGCGCAGGCGCCTTGCGACCCGAACCCGTGGACGTGGTCTGGCTGGGCCTGCCCCCGTCGCCGCGGGACGCGGCGTGGATCCGCCGTTCGGTCGAGACGACGTTCGGGTTCCGGGTCCGCTTCGCCGGCCTCCGCCCCCTCCCGCCCGGGGCCTTCCTTCCGGGGACGGGACGGTGGGACGCCGGGGCGATTCTCGACGACCTGGCCGACCGCATGCGCCTGGACGCGGTGCGGGTGCTGGGCGTGACGTTCGCGGATCTGGCGGGCGACCGGGGAGGCTGGGCGATGGGGATGGGCCAGCGGGAGGGCAAGGCGGCGGTTGTCTCGCTGTACCGGTCCGCCCTCGCCTTCGCGGAAGGGCGCCGCCTCGGGACCGACTGGGACGCGTACCGGGAGGCCTACCGGATGCGCGTCTACAAGCTGGTCTGCCACGAGCTGGGGCACACCTTCCTGGATCGGGGATTCGTGCACTGTCCCGACCCGTGCTGCCTGATGAGCCCGGTGGAATCGGGATTCCGGGACCTGGACCGCGTCCGGCCCCGCTTCTGTTCCCGGTGCCGGACGGCGATCGGGGAGGCGGTGCAGGGGCCGGTGAACACGCCGGTCACCTACTACCATCTGGGGTGGTATTTCGAGCAGCGGGGTCTCCTGCGGCGGGCGCGGGAGGCGTACGGGCGGGCGGTTTCGCTCGAGCCGGATTTCGCGCAGGCGTGGAACAACCTGGGGGCGACGGAGCGGCGGCTCGGGAACGCCGGGGAAGCGGCGCGGGCGTACCGGCGTGCGGTGGAGGCGTCGCCCGGCTACGCGCTGGCGCACCTGAACCTGGGGCGGCTCCTGCGCCGTCTCGGACGGGGCCGGGAGGCGCTTTCGCACCTCGGGACGTGCCTGGATCTGGACCCGTCGATGACGGCGGCCCACCGGGACGGCGGCTACGTGCTCCGGGATCTCCTCTCGGAGCCGGAAAAGGCGCGGGTCTGGTTCCGCCGGTACCTCGAGGCGGGCGGGGAGGACGAGGCGGTCCGGCGCTGGCTGGAGGGGGAGGGGGGGGAGGATTGAAACATGGAAATGTTTTCCTTCGCCTTCCGGGAAGATTCAGCTTGCAATCGGCTTTTCGGAGGGGCTACGCTGTGCCGGCATGATGTGGTTGTCTGCAAGTAGGAGATTGCGTTGATGAAACTGAGCGACATCCTCAAGGCGGAAAGCATTCTGCCCGGTATCGAGGGGGGGGAGAAGACCAAGATCCAGGTGATCCACGAGATGATCGATCAGCTGGCGAAGGCGTTCGATCTGGACGAGATGCAGAAGGAGGCCGTCGAGGAGGCCATCACGTACCGGGAGAGACAGAAGAGCACCGGCATGGAGAGAGGGGTCGCCATTCCCCACGGGAAGACCGATCAGATCAAGGGCCTGATCGCCGGCATCGGCGTCTACCGGGACGGGATCGAGTTCGACACCCTGGACAAGAAACCCGTCCACTTCGTCGTCTGCATGGTGTCGGACTTCGACCGGTCCACCGAGCACGTCCAGGCGCTCGCGCAGATCATGCGGATCCTCCAGCGGGAGGACGTGGCCGAGGAGATGCTCGAGGCCGAGGATCCGAAAAAGGTGATGAGCCTCGTCAAGCGAGAAGAGAAGGAACTGGGGCAGATGTAAGGCTCTCCGCGTTGCAGGCTCCCGCCGCGAAGGGACTGAAATCCGACCCGGGGCTGAAATCTGAAATCTGAAACCTGGAATCTGAAATCTGATATCCCCGCGCCCTACTCCGGTTCCGGCCCGAGCGTGGCGGCGAACTCCTTCTCCTCCAGTCCCCGCTGCACTTTCAGGCGCACCAGCGGCGTCTTCCGTGATCCCGATTTCACCTGTCGGTAGACGCTTTGGATCAGTTCCTCGAGATGCTCGGGCCCCAGGACCTGCTTGTCGTCGATCCGGATGATGATGTCTCCCCGCTTCAAGCCGACCTGGGACGCGGCCGAGCTGGGCAGGACCTTCTTGATCTCCGCCCCGCCGGTGGCCGGGGCTTCCGGCCAGAACTCGACGCCGAGCCCCGGTTTCATGCGCTGGGCTTCGACGGAAGCCGCGCGGCCGGGCCGCCAGCGTAGAAGCGTGACCGGAATCCGCAGCTTCTCTCCCTGCCGCTCGACCTCGATCACGACCTTGGCTCCCTCCGGGTAGGCGTGGAGGATGCCCCAGAACCGGTAGGGGTTCCAGGCGGGAAGACCGTCGACGGACAGGATGCGGTCGCCGGCTTTCAAACCGGCGCGGGAAGCGAGCGTGCCGGGCCTCACGTTGCGCACGATCATGGCGTCGGGTCCGATGCGGATCGACCCGAGGATGAGCCCGGGGAGGTGGCCGTGGTCGATGTCCCCCTTCTTCAACAGGGGAAGGAAGCGCTTGATCTGGCTCGTGGGGATGGCCAGGCCGACGCCGGTGTTGTACTTGAACTCCTGCATCCTGGGCCGCAGGGGTTCGGCGAAGCGGACCCGGACCCGCCCGTTGATGCCGACGAGCTCGCCGTCGAGGTTGATCAGCGGGCCGCCCGAGTTCCCGGGATTCAGGGGCGCGTCCGTCTGGATGGCGTCGGAGTAGGTGATCTGGTTGCGGTGGACGGCGCTCACGATGCCGAAAGTCACCGTCGGTTCCGCGGTGCGGAAGGCGTGCGAGTAGGGGTTGCCGAGGGCCACGACCAGATGGCCGGGCTTCAGCGCGTCCGAATCCCCCAGGGGGACGTGGGGAAGGTTCTTCGCGTCCTTGATCTTGAGAAGGGCGAGGTCGCCCGTCTCGTCGTTGCCCACGAGGTCGGCCATGTAGCGCTTGCGGATGGGCAGCATGACCGGCCACGTCTTCCTCGTCTTGATCTGGGCGACCACGTGATCGTTCGTCAGCATCCAGCCGTCCGGCGAGATGACCACGCCGGAACCGCCCCCGATCATCACGAAGGCCTTCGAAACCCGCTCGACCAGAGAAACCAGGTCACGCTCGATGGCCTTCGCCTGCTCCGGGACACCCGGGTCCGCGGCGAAGGACGGCGCCGCGAAGAGCGCCGTCAGCGTGAGGGGCAACGCCATAAGCACGAACCATCTCATCCTTCCTCCCGCATCCGCATTGCATGTTCCGTGAATCGTCGGCCGCGATCCGCCGTTTCCCTCAGGGAAACCGGATCCGGTCCCGGTTTTCCCGCCACCACCGCTGCCAGAGCTTTCCGTTGATCCCGAAGTCGGGAAGCGCGCCGGGCAGGTCGGTTTTTTGAAGGTAGGCCTCGATCGTGGCCCGCTTTTCCCGGTCCTGCCACCGGTCCGCTTCCACCGCCGTTTCCTGCACGGGCAGGGAACGGATGACGAGCCCCAGGGTTTCCCGGTCGGGATGGGCGCGGAGCGCCTCGTGCAGCCGCTGGACGAAGTCCCGGTCCCCCTCGTCGAGAAGGGAGACCACGGTTTTCGCCGTCGACGCTTTCCACCGGTCGGGATGGTCGAGAACCTGAAGAGCCTGGAGCCGGCCCGCTGCGCGCGGCCGGCCGAGCAGCGCCTCCAGCCGCTGGAGGTCCCGGAGGCTGAAACGGACGCCGTCCTCCACCTCGGCCCTCATGGCCCGGAGCGTGGAGGGAAGCGGGTCGGACCCCAGGGCGATCCGGCCGCTTTTCTCCCGCCCCCCCGCCGAGAACCCGACCTGCCAGGGATTGCCGGGGACCCAGATCCGGTTGGGGCGCGGTCCGATGAGGATGTCCAGATGCTCCGGAAGCGAGGAAGCGTCCACCCCGTTCAACCGCGTCAGGACGTTTCCCCGTTCCATGCCGATCCTCTCGCCGGGAAAGCCCCCGTGGACGAAGTCGATCGCGAACCCGTCCTCCGTCTTTTCGCCCAGA
>CAZDSO010000231.1:0-6851 GCA_964508045.1 uncultured Planctomycetia bacterium
CGGACCGCGGGCTTCCAGCCCGCAGCACCTCGCTGCGACGGCTGCACGGACCGCCTGCAGTTCAACGGGGGCTCAGCATGTCGTTCTTCTCGATCTTCTCTTCGCTTTTTCCGTAATCGTGAAAACGCAAGGCGCACGGCAGGCTCTTCGGCGCGTAGTGCGTGAAGAGGCGGTGGGCGAGGATGTTTCCGGTTTCGGCGTCCACGCACTCCACGTAATCCCCTCCCGCTTCATGCCCCCGCACGACGACGATGCCCTCCTCCATGTCGATCGCGACGCGGTTCGAGTAGCACGAGTGGTTGACGTACAGGATGCCGAGCAGTTCCGTCGACCAGAGCGGTTCCCCGCACGACAGATCGTATGCTGCGATCCGGCACCCGTTCCGGATCGGCCAGTAGTCGGCGAAATAGAGGGTGTCGTCCTCGATGAGGAAGGCGGAGTGTTCATGGCCGCGAACCCGGAGGGCGAGGCCGTCTTCGTCCAGAAAGGAGATCGGGCCTTCGAAATAGAGTGCCTTGGAGAAGCGGATCCTGTAGCGGCCTTCGTGACGAGCGATGGAAAAGTGGATCGTGGCTTCTTCGGGTTCCCAGCGGAACGCCTTCAGGTGCTTCTCGCACCGCTCGTCGATGATCCAGGGTTCCAGCCGAACCTTCTCGTTTTTCGACGAGTACGAGCCCGACTCGTCTCCGCCCTCGTTCTCTTCGGGGCGGATGTCTCCGTCTTTTTCGCGTTCCCCGCCCACGCGCCAGGGCGGGCCCTCCAGGACGGGAGGCGGAGGAACGGGCTCCTTCTCGCTGGACGATCGCCCGCAGGAAAGCAAGGAAAAGGCGAGCGTGAGGGAAAACCCGAGTTTGATGATCCATTCTCGATGGCCCATGGTGCGACACCGAGCTCGGAAAAAACAAGGTCCTAATCCGGGCCGTCCGACAGGATCCGGAACGGAAACGGTGCGGGAGAGTTCGTTTTTTTCCGGCCTCGGTCATGCCGTGTCTCTTCGGTGAACGATTGCGATTCGCCGGGTAGGGCGGGCCCGTGTGCCGCCCCTGCCCTTGCTGAAATCCCACATCCCTGCTCTGAAAACACGAAAGAAAACATGATCTGTGACCGCCTTGGAGGGCGAGGGTCCTCCCGAGCCAAAACACTCAATTCCCAAATTCCCAACTCCTCAAATCTCATTACCCATTCCGCATTTCGAGGGTAGAATAGCGGCATCCCCCCTTTCCCCCTCCGCGCAGATTCCACGCCGGACCCGATCCTCTTTGATCTCGGAGGAAAACATGCGCTTCCGGACATGCTTCCCCCTTCTTCTCGCGGTTGCTCTCGTTGCCGGCTGCGCCGGGCAGGAGACGTTGGACCGCGACGTCCGCGTCACGCTGAACGACGGCCAGGTCCTGGTGGGCGAGATGACCACGTCCACGTTCACCCTGAAGACGGCATTCGGGATGATGGCCTTCGATGCGGCCCAGGCCGGCGAGCTCGGCCCCGTCGAAGGCGACGACGTGGACCCGTCGGACCTCGCCGTCCGGCTCTGGCTCCGAAACGGCTCCGAGTTCGTCGGACGGTGGGAGAAGCCCTCGGTCACCCTGGCCCTGACGCTGGGCGGGGAACCGTTGCGCGTGGACGTCCCCATCGCCAAGATCAAGCGGCTCCAGTTCAAGGGCGACGACGTCTGGTCGGACGAGCCCGTCTTCCGCGTCATCACCGCCTCGGGGGACGACTTCTTCGTGGACGTGACGAAGACGCAGGTCTCGCTGGAGACCGACATCTTCAGCGTACGCCCCTTCCTCTCGGAGATTCGCCACCTCCAGCCCCGCAAGAAGGAGGAGGGGGTCTGGCGCGTGCACCTGGAGAACGGAAGCCTGCTCAACGCCCGGATGGCCCAGAAGGAGATCGCCTTCCGCCTGGCCATGGGCCCGGAGCGCGTGAACGTCCCCCTCGAATCGATCCAGGTCATGGCGCGCCAGCGGGTGCATCCTTCCGGAAGCGCGAGCCGGGGCTCGCGACCGCCCTCCTCGGGCGTCTATTTCAACGACGAAAGCGACGGGGACCTCATGCACCGGGCTTCGGAAGCACGCCTGGAAAGTTACGGAAAGGGCGGGTACTACTCCAACGCCCGGCAGAAGGTCGCGAAGAAGACCGCGCTCCAGCAATGGGAACAGACGCAGAAGAAGTGATCCAGACGGAGGGCCTGGTGGTTGAGTGGCCGAGTCGTCGTGTGTATGCAGGGATTATGGATTGTAGATTGCAGATTGGAGATTTTCGCAGACCCGCCATAGCCCACGCACGGGCAAAGCAGGCGACGGCGGGCAGTCGAAAGCGTTGCTTTGGAGGGCGAGCCTCCTGGCGAGCCGTTGCCGGGAGCGCGGGCTTCCAGCCCGCAGCACCTCGTTGCGATGCCTGCACGGAGCGCCTGACGACGAGGTCTCCAACCTCGCAGGCACCGCTTTCGACTGGAATCTGAAATCGAAATCCGTAGCGCCGCTACACCTTCATCCGCCTCCACCGCCCGCGCTTGAACGCGATCGTGATCAGCGTGGCGCGGACGATCCAGTCGATCAGCGTCCCCATCCACACCCCTCTCAACCCCAGCCCCAGCCCGATCCCGAAGAACTGCTCCGGCGCCAGGCCGAAGAACGCGCACAGCGGGATCCGGACCGCCCACACCCCCAGCGCCGTCACCAGCATCGGCGTCCGCGTGTCGCCGGCGCCCCGCATCCCCCCGCTCAGCACCTGGAAGGTCCCGAGGAACAGCCCCTCGAACGCGCCGATGATCAGCGCCGGCACCCCGATCCAGATGATCCGCACATCGTCCGTGAACAGCCCGACCAGCCGCTCCGGAACGAGAATGAAAACCACGCCCGCCAGGACCAGCGGCGTGACGGCCATCCAGACCGCTACCTTGGCCCCCCGGCGCGCGTCCTCCGCCTTCCCCGCCCCCAGCGCCCGCCCCATGATCGACCCCGCCGCGATGCCGAACCCCTCGCCGGGCAGGAAGACCACCGACTGCACCGCGATCAGCGCCTCCTGCGCAGCCATGGCCAGCGTCCCCAGCGCCGTCACCACGCGCGCGAACCCGATGAAACCGGCGTGGAAGATGAATCGCTCCAGCGCGGCCGGCATGCTCACCCGGAGGATCCGCACGGCCGACGCGCGGGAGACGCCGAGGAGATCCCTCGCGCGCAAGGGAAGGAGGGAGCGCTTCCGGAAGAGGAAGGAGACCTCGAGCAGCGCGAAGACGCCGAAGGCCGAGGCCGAGGCGATCGCTGCGCCGCGCATCCCCATCTCGGGAAACCCGAAGTGTCCGAAGATGAGGACGTAGTTGCCGGCGACGTTCACGGCGTTGGAGACGCCCGAGGCGATCATGGGCGTCAGCGTGTCCCCGGCGCCGGTGAAGGCGGACATGAGGCTGAGCGCCGCGAAGGTCAGCGGCATGGCGCAGAGCAGGATCCGCAGGTAGGCCTCTCCCGCGGCGGCCACGGCGGGCGTGACGCCGAAGAAGGCGACGAGCTGGGGGGCGAACACGTTGCCCAGTCCCGCGACGAGCGCTCCCAGGGAGAGGGACATCAGAATCGAGGTGGCGACGTGGCGCTTCACCGCTTCCATCCGCCCCGCCCCCTTGTCCCGGGCCACGACGGCCAGCGTGCCGATGGTCCAGACACCGAAGATCGAGGTGATGGACCAGAGCATCGTGCCCGAGGGGATGAGCGCGGCGAGCTCCTTCGCGTCGTGGTTGCCGAGCATGAGGCGGTCGGCGAAGAAGACCACCGTCGCCATGAAGGCCTGCATCATGGCGGGCCAGGCCAGGGTGAACACCCGGCCCAGGATCACCCGCATCGGCGTCGGACCCATGTCGAGAACGGGCCCGGGAGCGTTCTGTTCTTCGGCGGTCGAGGACATGCCGCGGAATTCCCGAAACGGACGAAATCCCTACTCTGCCGGAAACGAGACCCGGGGGGAACCCCTTTCACGAAAAGAGATACGGGGTGTACGCGCGAAGAATTCAGGAATGGAAGAATTTAGGAATTCAGGGATTCAGGGGGGGGAGCCACTTTCAAAAAGGGCTCCCCCCACACCCCCCTCCCCAAACTTCGTGTCATGCTTGCCACGTTCTGCAGTGGGGAATTCCCCTGTCGAGGATCAGGGAACGTTCCGGAGGGGAGACCGGGGGGCAGGGGCTTGTCTGGATCACGATACAAAGCCCGCGCTCCCGGTAACGGCTCGCCAGGAGGCTCGCCCTCCAAAGCAATGTTTTCCACTGAAATCTGGAATCGACAATCTACAATCTATCGTCGGACATCGAGAAGAAGTGGAGGTTCCATGGCGCTTTACGAGTTCGAGGGAAGGGTTCCCGAGGTGGGCGAGGGGGCGTACGTCGCGCCCTCGGCCCAGGTGATCGGATCGGTGCAGATCGGCAAGGATTGCTACGTCGGCCACGGCGCGATCCTCCGCGGCGACTACGGCGAGATCTTCCTCGGCGAGGGCACCGCGATCGAGGAGGGGGCGATCGTGCACGCCCGGCCCGACGGCAAGACGGTGTTCGGCAAGCGCGTGACGCTGGGCCACGGCGCCATGGTCCACAACGCGACGATGCACGACGATTCGGTCATCGGCATGCGGGCCACGGTGAGCGACTTCTCCGAGGTGGGGGAGGGGGCGCTGATCGGGGAGATGGGGCTGGTCAAGCAGCACCAGAAGATCCCCCCCCGCAAGATCGCCGTCGGCATCCCCGTCAAGGTGATCGGCGAGATCTCGGACAAGAACCGGGACATGACCGTCTGGGCCAAGGAACTCTACGTCGACATGGCCCACCGCTACCCTGCAGGCATGAAACCCGTACCCGAAGAGAAGAGCAGCGACGAGTTCGTGTTCCGCCCCATCGGCTTCATCCACACCCCCTTCGCCGAGGGACCCGGCACCCCCATCCAGGGAGGACTCGCCACCGAGACGAAGGGGACCGTGGAGGTGAAGCCCCAGTTCGCCATGGGACTTCAGGACCTGGACGGCTACAGCCACGTGATCCTGCTGTACGCGTTCCACCGCTCCCGCGGCTACAAGCTGCGCGTGAAACCCTACCTCGAGGAGGTGGTGCGCGGCCTCTTCGCCACCCGCGCCCCCCGGCGACCGAATCCCGTGGGGTTCACGATCGTGAAGCTCGAGAAGATGGAGGGGCGCATCCTGCACGTCTCCGGCGTGGACATGCTGGACGGCACGCCGCTTCTGGACATCAAGCCCTACAGCCCGCACTTCGACCACCGCGAGGGCGCCACCGCCGGGTGGCAGGACCCGCGCTTCGAGGCCGAGCAGCGCGGCGAGGAACTGCGCAAGAAGGCCGATGGCCGGTTCGAGAGTCCTTGACCGGGCGGAGAATACAGATTGCAGATTTCAGCCGTCAGGTTTCAGCCGGAATCCTCGAAGACATGCTATCCTGTCCTTTGATGAGACCTGTCCTTTGATGAGACTTTTCTGCGCCTTGCTTCTCCCCGTTCTCGGCGCCGGATGGACCGCCCTGGCCGGATGCGCCGCCCCCGCATCCGGGAACGGAACCCCCTCCCCCTTCGAGGCCCTGTTCGAGCGCATGCCCGAACCCCAGCCCGGCGACTGGCTCTACGTGCGCGACGAGCCCGGACGGAGCTTCGAGAACTACGTCGCTTCCCGACCGAACCGGCCCGAAAGCGGACGGGACAAGATCTACGTCCTCCCGCTGGGAAGCATCGCCGACAGCGAACCGGATCTCCTGCCGGCGATGCGGGATTTTCTCGAGGCCTTCTTCGGGCTCGAGGTGGTGCTGGAGGACGCGCGCCCGATTCCCGAACGGGCGCTGAACGAGAAGCGAAAGCAGCACGACGCCGCCGTGCTGCTCGAGCAGCTCGCCTCCTCCCTGCCCGCCGACGCCGCGGCCTGCATCGGCCTGATCGAGTACGACCTCTACTACGAGGAACTGAACTACGTCTTCGGGCTCGGCTCCTTCGGCAACCGCACCGGCGTCTACTCCATCGCCCGCTACCGGTTCGAGTACATCGGGCAGGCCGAGGACATCACGCTCCTCAAGCGTGCCCTGAAGGTCGCGGCGCACGAGATCGGCCACATCTTCGGCGTCCACCACTGCCGCCGATGGCGTTGCGTCATGAACGGTTCCAACTCGATCGTGGAAGCGGACGGGCGCCCCCTCTTCCTCTGCCCGGCATGTTTGGAGAAGCTCCGCTGGAATCTCGGCTTCGACCCGAAAAAACGCTACGAGCGCCTCGCAGACTTCTACGACGAACACGCCGGGTTCTCGGCCGAGGCGAAGCGCGCAAGGCAGCTGGCGGAGGCGATCGGGGGGTAGGGGGTCATTGGCCATTGGTCATTGGACCCACCGCAGAGGTCGCGGAGATCGCAGAGAAGGGCGAAGGTCGCAAGTCGAAAGTCGAAGTCGGTGGTTGTGTGTTTGGGTGGCTGGGAAACCGGGTGGTTGGGTGATTGAGTGGTTGGGTGAGTGGGTGCGCGGGTGCCGCCGCAACAATCTGTTCCGAAAATTCGGGAAGAACCATGATCGATGACCGCCTTGGAGGGCGAGGGTCCTCCCGAGCCCAAACACGGCTGGCTCGCCAGCCCGTACTACGCCGATCGGCTCTTGCAAGGGCTACGTAGGGTCCTCCGTAGCTCTCGCAACCACCTGCAAGCGAAGGAGGAGAGGCTCGCCCTCCAAGTTTTCATGGTTTCTAGGAGCAGCACTCCACGCGCCGGCACCCGGGGGACCGGGGCCGGCCTGGGAAACGCGTTTGCCGTTTGTGGGGGGCGTGTGTCCCGGGCCACGCAGGCTTTCGGCCCGGGACCACGGCGATTTGCCTTCTGTTTCGTCTGTTTCATGG
>CAZDSO010000232.1:0-6847 GCA_964508045.1 uncultured Planctomycetia bacterium
GCAGATCATGTGCTTGCGGCGACCGCAGTAGTTTTCATGAATAATCCGGGCTAGGTGTGGCAATGTACTAGGACTTCATCTCACTGCAACGAAGTGGACGTTGGGATTCCAGATTCCAGCCAATCCGTTTCACAGTCGTACGAGCGCCTTGGCCAACAGACCGCTCTGGCTCCGCCGGCTGAAATCTGATCACTGGAATCCCTCCTCGATCATCGCCCACCAACCGAACCCCGCGGCGTCAGAAGGCGAAGCGGATTCCCGCGGAGAGGAAGCCCCCGTCGGCGATGTCGAACCGGTCCTCCCGCCAGTCCTGTATCCCCTCGCCGGCGAAGGAGAACCGGAGGAAGTCCCAGCCGCCCTGCAGCGTCAGGGCCGCGAAGGCGAACCGGGCGGGTTTTTTCGCTTTCCCCTCGCCGCCCTCGGTCGCATGCTCGCCCCCCTCGGCGTCTTCCCCCGCGCGGTGGAAAAAAAGCGGCACGGACACCCCGGCCGTGACGCGGCTGCAGTAATGGAACACGCGGTCGTCCTCCTCCTCGACGACCCGGAACGCGTCGGACTTCACGGTCCACCCGGCGCTGAAGGTGAACGGGCCCAGGCGGGCCGAGGCGCGGAGGTTCACGTTCGTGATCGGAAAATAGGAGAAGATGATCCGCAACGAGGCGACGGGGTTGGCCATCAGGAAGAGGAAGGGCAGGCCCGCCAGTGCCTGGAACCTCTTGTGAGGGCGCCAGAGGTAGGCCAGCACGGGGATCGGGATGGAGGTGAGCTCCGCCCCGCTGGTGCCGAAGAAGAGCGCCAGGATCCAGGCGTCCCTCTCGCCCTGGGGCAGGCGCAGGAAGAACAGGGAGGAGAAGGTCAGCTCCCGGTTGCTGAAGAAAGGGCGGTCCGCCGACGTTCCGAAGCCGAGAAAGCCGCCGAGCAGCGCGCCGCTTCCGAGCGGGACGCTTCCCCCGATGTTCCCGTGAACGCGCCACAGCGCCGGCGGGAAGCGGAGGCCGGAGTCGGGAAACGACGCCCGCGTGTCGACCTGCAGCGTCGAGGCGTTCAGCCCCGTGCTGATGCGCGTTTTTTCGGCGACCGGCAGGGAGAGGGAGATCTGCAGGTCGGTGCGGTTGTACCCGAAATCCTCTTCCTGGCCCGTGACGTTCGATAAGGGATGCCAGGAGAAGGCGGTCCGTCCGCTGAGCGTGTTCGCGGAAGCCTTGCCGGGATCCAGGATCGCGAGGAGGCCGGAGGTCTGGGCGCGGGCGCTCGCGGACGTGACGAGGAGGATCGCGGCGACGCCGGCGATGCGGACGGAGCAAGGGATCGTAGTCATGGGGGGCCAGTCATTGGTCATGGGTCACTGGTCACTGGTCAGCAGTATCCGCGATCGGACGGCCAAAGTCCAAAACCGAAGTTCGAGATCGACACCTGGAATGACAACGGGGGTGGGTCAGGCTCCTTGCGGTTCAAGGAGGCGGCACGAGAGGATCTATTCGCGCTGTAACCGTTTTTCGCGATTTCCATGCCCTCACGGCCCCCGGTTCCCCGCGGCCCCCACGGGTGTCGGTAAGAGAAGAGCAGGATTGTCGGAACGACATTGCTTGTAGCGCCTATGGAAGGTGGGAAAGGCCTGTGACTTGCTGACGGCGCGAATGCCTCGAGAGGATCCGCGCTTGACACGGTCGCGTCCCCACGTGGATACTGGATGGAGAACCATGCAAAGGCCGTGGTAGGTGCCGATCGCCCCATGAAGACCACGTTGTCGGAAGCCCTTCAGCACGCCGGGGAGTTCTTCATGGAACGTTCTCCCATCCATCAGGCGGCTCTTCGCATCTCCAAAACGCTCGCAGGCATGCAGATCCCCTTTGCCGTCGGTGGAGCGCTTGCCGCGGCCGTACACGGCCATGTCCGCATGACCGAGGACGTCGACATCCTTCTGACACGAGAGGGACTCGCAGCATTCAAGAAACGCTGGCTGGGCCGGGGCTGGGTCGAGATCTTCCCCGGCTTAAAGGGGATGCGGGACACGGAGCACGGTGTCAAGATCGACGTGATGCTTGCGGGGGACTACCCGGGGGACGGAAAGCCGAAACCCGTCGCATTCCCCGATCCGGAGGATGCCGCCGAGCTGGACGGCCACGGAAGACCCGTGATGGCCCTGCGCACGCTCCTCGAGCTCAAGATCGCCAGCGGCATGACCGCCGTTCACCGCCCCCAGGACCTCTACGACGTGATTCGGCTGATCCGCGCCAACGAGCTCGATCTTGCCTATGCGGACGCGCTGCATCCCTATGTGCGGGACAAGTACCGCGAGCTCTGGACGGCTTCCCAGGTCCGGGAAGACTACTGATCCCGTCAAGGCACAGGAGTCCGATGCTCCTCCTCCGTCCACGCCGTCCCCTTCCGGCGGCGTACTGCATGCGGAAGCCCACGGCTCCCCTCCTTCAGCCTCAGCCCTGCCCGGCGCCGGCCCGGACATTGCAGGCCGGCGGGGCGTCGGGGAGGATCTCCCTGAACGCCTCGGCCCGCACCTTGAGCTGCTCGATGTCCTCCTCCGCGTAGTCCGTCTCGATCTTCAGCGAGGGGAGGTCCGCGTCCTTCAGCGCGTTTTCCAGCGCCCTGGCCTCCACGTTGAAACCGTGGCAGTACTGGAGCACGTTCTGCACGACGCCCTGCACGCCGTACGCCCTCGCCAGTGCGACCACGTTCTCGAACCGTTCCGCATTCGGCGAGAAACAGGCGCAGTCGATGGTGAAGTACCGGTCGGCAATCGCGTCGAGCATTCCCTCCAGGTCGCCGGGCGTCTCGTCGACGAGGTTCCGGTAGTACCGGACCCCCGTGCACGACTCGTCCGCCACGATGCGCATGCCTGACGACTCCACCACGTCGTGGACCTTCGCGTAGCCGAGCGGGGAGGGGGTGCCGGCCATCAGGACCCGCTTGCCCGGCGTCTCATACGCCGACGCGCCCGAAGCGGCGCGCGCCCCGAGCTCGTCGGCCAGCGCCTGCGCGATCGCGTTGAAGGCGCCCGTGTCCATGGCCAGGGCCGTCTGGGAGACGAGCAGGGCGTCCAGGCCGCTGAGGGGGGGCGGGTCGAGCTTGCGATACGCGTTGATCTTCCCGAGCAGGTCGCGCTTTTTGTTCACGAGACGGATCGAGGACTTCAGCGCCTCCGGCGTGACCGTTACGCCCGAGAGGTCCTCCACGGCGTCCTTGAAGGCGCGGACCTCGGCGCGCCACAGGTCCCGGTCCATCTCCGCTTTCTTCTGGGGAACCTCCATGACCTTGAAGCCGAGCAGGTCCCAGGCCTTCTTCTTCGCGTCGCAGGTGGTTTCGCCCACGGCGAAGTCCTTCAGGGTCTTGTACGGACACGTGGAACTGAAGGCCAGCCCGAACGTGGAGCGCACCAGGGGACAGATGTCCCGCGGGAACATCTTGTCCGCATAGTCCACGGACCAGCCCGTCCCCCCGCAAAGGGGAATCGGTAAAACCTCCGCGGCGAGGGCGATCTCGTCCGGAACGTAGATGCAGAACGTCCCGATCGACTTGCCCCCGGCTTGCCGGTGCGCGCGGACCTCCTGCACGCGCGAGCCATGGACGGCGTGGGCCGCCTCGTCGAAGGCCGCCATGGTCTCGGGTCGCGAGGGGCGGCTCTGGAAGGTCTTCTCGTGTAGCCGGGCCGTGGTGGACATCAGCTCGTCGTGGAGCTCGACGTCGACGCCCAGCTCCTTCAGCATGAGATTGTACTCCTCGGACATGAATGCCTCCTTTCGTCGACATCCGGCACGCGTCAACACTCTCTTCCCGCGAGAAGCGCCGCGCCGAGCGCGCCCGTCGTCTGGGGAGACGCCGGCAGGCGCACCGGGCGCCCGGACAGACGCTCGAGCGCCTTCACCACCGCCGGATTCCGGGCCACACCGCCCGTGAACACGATCTCCCCGTCCCCCTCCAGCCGGCCGAGCAGGGACAGCGTGCGTCGCGCCACCGACCGGAAGACGCCGCGAAGCACCGGGCCCGCCTCCGCCCCTCCGTGGAGCAGACCCACGATCTCCGACTCGGCGAAGACGGCGCACATGGCGCTGATCTCGATCGCCGGACCCGGTTCCAGAGCCAGAGCCCCGGACGCCTCCAGCGAAAGCCCCAGCGTCTGCGCCACCATCTCGATGAACTTCCCGGTCCCGGCCGCGCAACGGTCGTTCATCGCGAAGTCCGACACGCGCCCAGGCCCCATCAGCCGGATCGCCTTCGAATCCTGCCCGCCGATGTCCACGATCGTGCTGGCGTGGGGAACCCGGTGAGAGACGCCGGCGGCGTGGCAGGAAATCTCCGAAAACACGGCGTCGGCACGCCGGAAACGGCGACGGCCGTAGCCCGTTGCCACCGTCCGGGCCACATCACCCTCGCGCACCCCGACATCGGCCAGCAGCCCGAGAAAGACCTGCTCGGCCGTCTCCCTCGGATTCCGACCGCTGTCCGTCACGATCTCACCGACCACGCGATCCTCATCCAGGAGCACCACCTCGATCGACCGTGCGCCAATGTCCACACCGCAGGTCAACATGGATTCCTCCCAGCACCGTAGGAAGGAGCCCCGGGGCCACCGCAGGGGAACGCCCGACCATCTCTCGGGCGCGAACGGACGGATCCCGGCCGCGAAGACGGCCGGAGGATCTTCCAGCGGGCGGTAGGGAAACTCAGGTGGTCGGAAGGGCGATGGCCGGCCACCCGGGATCCGCACCCCGCCGAAGGTCTCCGGCGCTCTCGGGCGCAAACGTTGCGCCCGGCACGGGGGCCGATCAGAACCGGCGGAATCGGCGTTGCCGTGCCGCAGGCGGCATGCTCGCCATGGCCATCACCCCCTTTCCTTCGGTCGGGGCCGCGCCTCGGGAGGCGCCGGCCGGTTTGGATCGTGCCTCGATCGTACGAAGAGGCGGATAGAATATCAACTAAATACCTATACTTTATCGTTTCCGGACCGTTCAAGGCCCGGCGCCGGGACACGGTGGGCCCAGAACACGGAAGACCGGGGATTGGGCGAAGGTCGTAAAGAGATTGTCGCGATATGGCCTTGACAACCCACGATGCACCGTTATACTTGAAAGATTATACGATTTTTTTATCTGGCTTCCCGGCGGCGGGGGAAATTCGGTAACTTCTTGGGGCTGAGGGGATTGAAGTTACCGGGGAGCCTGGTTCCCATCTGGCGTGGACAGTGGAGAGGCTGGGCGTGGGGAGTCGGATTCCCGACGAAGACATCGACCGGGTCCGAGAAGCCGTCGACATTGTCGAGGTGATCGGGGCCCATCTTCCGCTCAAGCGCTCCGGGAAGTCCTACAAGGCGCTTTGTCCGTTTCATTCCGAGAAGACGCCGTCCTTTCACGTGTTTCCGGAGAGCCAGATTTTCAAGTGTTTCGGTTGCGGGAAGGGGGGGAACGTTTTCCATTTTCTGATGGGCCACGAGAAGATGGAGTTTCCCGAGGCGGTGAAGTTCCTCGCGGACCGGGCGGGGGTGTCGATCCGGGAAACGGGCGGAGGTCCTCAGGACGCCTCCTCCCGGGAGCGGCAGGGGATTCTGGACGCCTTGCGGGCGGCGGCGTCTCATTTTCGATCGAATCTCAAATCGGAAGCGGGGGCGGAGGCGCGCGCGTACCTGGAAAAGCGGGAGGTGACGGCGCAGACGGCGGACCGTTTCCTTCTGGGGTATGCGCTTGCGGGATGGGACGGTTGCCTGAAGGCGCTGGCGGGGGACGTCCGTGAGTCCTACCTGGAAGAGGGGGGTCTTTTGGTGACGTCCCGGAGCGGAGGGAAGTACGACCGTTTCCGGAACCGGCTCGTCTTTCCGATCTGCGACGCGCGGGGCCGGGTGGTGGGTTTCGGCGGGCGGGTTCTTCCGGGCGCGGACGAGGGGGCGCCGAAGTACGTGAACACGCCGGAAACGTCGATCTACCGGAAGAGCCGTCTTCTGTACGGGTTGCACCTGGCGCGCGAGGAGGATCTTCGCGGGGAGGGTGTGGTGATGGTGGAGGGGTACACGGACGTGATTCTGCTGCACCAGGCGGGGATTCGCAACGCCGTGGCGACGTGCGGGACGGCCTTGACGCCGGAGCACGTGAGCCTCCTGAAGCGATACACGGACAGGCTCTCGCTGGTGTTCGACGGCGACGAGGCGGGTGTGGCAGCGATGGAGCGGGGGCTGGACGTTTTGGTGGCGGAGGACATGGATATCTCCGTCGTGATACTCCCCGCGGGGGAGGATCCGGCCGATTTCGTGGCGTCTCGCGGGGGGGAGTCCTTCCGGGACGCTGTTTCGGGGGGGAGGGACCTGTTCGATTTCAAGCTGGAGACGGCCGTGCGCAAGGAGGATGTGACGACCTCCGCCGGGCTGTCTCGTGCGGCGGACGAGGTGCTCGCGCTGATCCGCCGGGTTCGCAATCCCGTGAAGCGGGAATCGTTCCTTCACCGGGCGTCGGAGGGGCTGGGGGTCTCGAGGGACGCGCTATCGTCGCGGCTTCGTCAGGGCCCCAAACGCGTTTCACCGCTTCGGTCGCGAAGGGCGCCGTCGTCTTCGAGCGACGCGCGGGCTCGTTGCGAGGGGTGGATTCTGGAGGCGTTGCTGGGGGACGCATCGCTGTTCGCGCGTGCCCGGGAGGAGATGCCCTCGGAGCGTTTCGAGGATCCGACGCTTCGCGAGTCGGCGCGACGCGAATATTTGTGAATCCAGCGGAATCGTCGGCGTTACTGTGCAGAACAACGCGAGACGGATTGGCCGCGCTAAAGCTCTTCGTGCCGGACAGCGTCCAGCCTTCTGGTGCAGCGAGGTGAGAGTGGTCTCGTGAACAAATCGAGCTTCGAGACGCTGAAA
>CAZDSO010000233.1:0-6768 GCA_964508045.1 uncultured Planctomycetia bacterium
CGGCACGGAGAAGGTGGGGCGCATCCAGGTGCCGAGCCTGGAGAAGCAGGCGCTGCAGGCGAGCGTGCGGGTCGTGGACGGCGGCGGAATCTGGCTCGGCCTGTCGACGCGGACTCTCCGGGGAGAACAGCGGGGCGCGGACGTGGCGGTGCTCCTGACAGCGAAGGGGGAGCCGAAGATCCGGTAGGGAGGAAAGCCTTCACCCCGAACCTTGCGCGCTCGGGTTCAGGGTTTCGGGATCTCCGTATTCTGCGCGGTGGGATCCGTGCCGAACACGCGCCCGACGACGCCAAACTCCTTGCCGCCCCCGCCGCCCAGGCAGTACACTTCAGGGTCCGATTTTCGGTCCTGGTGTGTGCACAACGGGGGACGATCATGCGAATGCTGGCGTTCACGGCCGCGCTTCTCGCCCTCTCCGCGGCCTCCTTCGCGGCGTACGAGAGCAGCATGGGGATCCACGTGATTCCCGCCCACAGCCACCCCGGCAAGCCGGTCAATTTCAAGTTCGCCTACGATTTCTCCCACGGGACGGACAGCTTCGGGGGCACGTGGAAGGCGATCGCGGGCGGCGGGAAGGGCGACGGGGCCTCGATCGGGCCTTGCCAGGGATACGACGGCCGGGACGACGGCATGCGGTTCGACTTCCACCTCCCGCCCGGCGGGGACACCTGGGCTCTGCTCCACTTCACGCCGGGCCGCTTTTCCCGGATCGAGATGACGCCCGAGGACGGGATCTTCCTTCGGGCCCGGACCACGGGGGCCGAGATGGACGGCTACCCGGCGCGGTGGTACATGCAGCTCCGCGTGCTCGACGAGGGCGGAAACGTACGCGTCTTCCGCACGCCCGACTTCGAGGTCCTGGAGATCTGGCAGACCTTCTGGATCTCGGCGTGGGATTTCGGGGACGCCTCGTCGGCGGGGCTCTTCGCGAACGGACGGGAACGGGCCCGGATCTTCGATCTCTCCCTCATTCCGAACGTCGAGAAGTACCGCGACGGCGCGCTTCTCGTGGACGCCCTCACGGTCTGGTGCCCCGGGCGGAAGCTTCCGGGCCTCGACACCGACGGCGACGGCGTCCCGGACTTCGTGGACGGGGACGACGACAACGACGGCGTGCTCGACTTCGCCCAGGCGCGGGAGGGGGGGATGGTCTTCCGCCGGCAGGGCTTCCTCCAGAGCGGCGGCCGGTGGGAAGGGCGGTTCTCGCTGAAGGAGGCCTGGATCGAGCGGGGGGGGACGCTGGCCGTGGACGTGGACGTCCACGTCGAGAGCCGGGAGGTGGCCCGGACCCTCGACCAGGTCCCGGAAATGGTGGGCCTTCTGGTGGGGGAGCGCAAGCATGACAAGGAGGGGTGGTGGCACGCGTTTTCCAACCACATGATCTCCTCCTTCCTCACGCCCACGGGATTTCCCGTGGAGAACTACCAGAACCTCGTGCCCACGCGGCACGCCGTGTCTTCCAGCGGAACGCCCTACACCTCGCCCATCGACGCCATCTCCCGGGTCCCCCGCACCAAGATCCGCAAGGGGACGGGCGAGATCTTCGTCTCCTTCCGCTTCCGGGTGCCGATCACGTCCGGGATCCCCGAAGGCCACTGGTGGCTCTACTTCGAGTTCGGCGTCCTCGACAAGGCCGGCAACTTCCTGCGCCTCGGCTCCCTGCCCTCCGTGGCGCGCGCCGAAGGCATCGGGGACACCTCCGCCTACGGGGTGGATTACGCGGAAAATCTGGTCTTCGAGAAGAAGTGCATCCTGCCCATGATCCGGATCGGGAACCCCGCGCCCCCCCGCCTCCCCTGGACCCTCTTCGGCGACGTCGAGGTCCACGGCGTCCGCGGCATCGTGCCCGACCAGGCCCGGGGACAATGGGCCCTCAACGCCCGGAATCGCCTCGAGGCCGAGCCCATCTATCCTCCCGGACGGTACAACCTCGAGCCCGGCCTGCCCTCGATCGCCTACCCCTCCCTCAACATCCGCTACCCCCTGAATCCGCGCTCCGGGGAGGTGTCCGTGCAGGTCACCGACCCCGACGGCAAGACGGTGGACCTCGGCACCCACGCGCTGAAGGCGCTCACGACCTGGGGCGCCACGACCCGCACGGGCGATCTCATGGTCGACTTCAAGAAATACGGACAATACCGCGTCCGCATGACGGGCTGGATCCTGGACGTCTACGGGAACCGCTTCGAGGGCGGCGGAACGTACCGCTTCTGGATCGCGCGTCGCATCACCTTCGGCACCTTTCCCAGCCTCCCCTACGAGGTGGGGCAGACGTTCCACGGGGCCATGGAAGTGGTTCCGCCCGTGCCGGCGGACATCGAGCTCACCATCGAGTTCTATCCCCATTCCGATCCCGCGAAGAAGGAGATCTTCAAGACCGAGACGAAGGCCAACCGCCTCGGCCTGTTCGTGGCCGAAGACAAGTACGTCTTCGAGGAACCGGGGGAATACGTCTCCCGCGTGTGGGGAAAGTACCGGGACGCCGACGGGACGCTCTGGCTCGGGAGCCTCTGGGGCGCCATGGTCGTCGCCGAGCCCGATACGCCCATGGTCGCGCACGGCCGCACGGGCTACATGCTCAACGGCCTCGGCCTCCCGACCCCCGCCCGCTTCGCGCTGAAGGAGGAGGGCAGCATCGAGGAGGGCAAGACGCACTTCCTCTTCTACCCCCACTACAACGGCGACATCCTCTACGTCTCCTCCACCTTCGACCACCACAACTACATCTACCCCATCCTCACCATGGAATGTACCGACGATTTCCGCCCCTACGGCGGCCTCGGCGCCGGACGGAGCCTCCATTCCGTCTTCCCCACCGCCGAGAAGGGATGGTCGCCCTTCTGCTTCACCGAGAACGTCGACCGCATCGCCTACTTCTACGCCGATGGATGGCGACCCGGCGTCAGCGGACGCCACCTCATCGGAAGCGCACAGGTCATGAATTCCTACTGGTCCACCAGCCCCAGCGTCCTCGGCAACCAGATGCACACCAGCGAAAACGGCGACCTGCCCGGCGATTACTACCGGAACACCGGCGGCGTCGTCTACCGGAACCTGAAGACCGGGGAAACCCGCTACGCCGTCTACGCCTCCATGGCCGTGGTCACCCCCGAGGGCACCGACAACAACCGCGTCGTCGCCCCCGGCTCCGAACCCCTCTTCACCCTCAACGGGCGCGAGCATTACCTGTTCCTCGGCGGCGGCGTCCTCCCCGTCCCCGGCATGATCCTCCTCGAAGGGGGCGGCGCCCCCGCCGGCGGCGCGAGCAACCCCCCTGTCCCCGCCGACCTCGAAACCACCGTCACCTCCCCCTCCGGCCGGGCGTTCGTCTACCGACTCAAGGCCAACAAGATCGGCGTCTTCCCCCGCTCCCCCGGCAACGTCACCCGGCTCACCGAGCCCGGCGTCTGGAAGGCGCGACAGAAACTCGCCTACGCCGGAAAGACGGGCGACGTCCTGGGAAGCCTGGACGGCGAGTACGCCTTCTACGTCGCGCCGAAGAACCCCGCCAGGTGCTTCGAGATCGATCTCGACCTGCCCCCCTTCTCCCGCGTCCAGCCCGGCCAGGCCGTCCTGGTCTCCGGAACCCTTCCGGACGACGTGGCCGAGGGCGTCGTGCACTACACGATCATCTCCCCCGGCGTGATCGTCGAGGAAGGCTCCATCCCCGCAGAGGAAGGGCGGTTCCGCTACGTCTTCGACCCCTGGACGCTGGGCGAGCGCCTCCCCTTCTACGACACGATGAACCACCTCACCGGAAGGCCCGTCCTCGCCGATACGCTGGTCTTCAACCTCTTCTTCGAGGGGAAGCGCGAGAACGGCAAGAAGGTCTGGGGGGTGAAGGTCTTCGCCATGCGCGGCGACAAGGTCATCAACGCCAACGTCAAGTAGGCCCTTTGGAGAACGATCCATGCGGAGATGGCCGCTGCTTGCCATGATTCCCCTCGCGCTCCTGCTGGCGGTGTGCGTCAGCCAGCCCGGGACGTCGGGGGAAGATGCGGAAACGGAGGAGGCGAAGCCGGCGAAGGAGGCGGAGCAGGAATCCCCGGCGACGGAACCGGCGGAAGAGAAAACCGGGACGGGCCCGTTCACGCTCCCCTGGGCGCCCAGGAAAATCGCGGACACCATCCAGGACCTCTCCTGCCCGGACTGGGCGATCCGGCGCGACGCGATCCGGCGCGTGGTCGGCGCCGGGAGGTGGATGGTTCCCTTTCTTCTCGTGGCCCTGAAGAATCCCGATCCCCAGAACCGGATGGAAGCGGCGTACTGCCTGGGGAGGATCGGCGACCCCGTTTCCGTCCCCTCCCTCGTCGAGGTGCTCGAGCAGGACCCCGCCTACGACGTGATCGTCTACGTCACCGACGCCCTGGGACGCATCGGGGACCCGCAAGCCGCAGGGGCGATCGAGCCCCTGCTCGACTATTCCCTGGAACGGGCGATCTACGGCCGCGAGGTCGGCCCCATCGAGACCAAGATGATCGTCTCCCGCGAGGCCACGGTCCGGCACGCCGCGGCCGAGGCCCTCGCCTTGCTCGGCGACAACCAGGGCATCCCCCTGCTCATCGAGGGGCTCACGGGCAACGGCTGGATCCGCCGGGACGCGGCCGTCCGCCTCCGGCGCCTCACCGGATGCAAGGTCGACTTCGGCTTTCATACGTACATGACGCAGGAGCAGAACCGCAAAGCCCGGGAAGCCTGGTCCGCATGGTGGGAGGCGAACCGGGAAGGCTTCGCGGCGGAACGCGCGTTTTCCCGGGACGCCCTCGACGTGTACATGCCCCGGAAGGAAGCGGGACCGGGGGAGGGGAGGTAGGCCATGCGGAATGCGGAATTGGATTGAGGCATTACGGCCGTCTTTCGACCCTTCTAGAAAGAATCATGTTGATCAGAAAAAGATCATGTGAACCCGCCGCTGGCGGGATCGACGTGGAGGACGACGCCTTGAGGACGGAAAAAACGAGACGCCGGCGCTTCCTGCTTCCCGCGCTTCTGGGATTGCTGATCTTCGCCCGAGGCGCGGGAGCGGATCTGGAAGAGGCCGACCGCCTGCGGGACGAGGGGAAGTACGCCCAGGCCGTCGAGGCCTACGAGAAGATCCTGGAGGCCGCGCCGGAGAACGCCGAAGCGCTCTACGGGCTCGGGTTCTGCCTCACGGAGCTGGGGAAGAAGGAGGCGTTCAGCGACTCCCTCTGGGCCGCGAGGAAGCACCTCGAGAAACTCGTGAAGCTCGAGCCGGACAACGCGGCGTACCGCTTCCTGAACGGGTATTCGGCCTACGTGCTCGCGCCGCGCGCGCCCTCCTACATCGTGGTGCTGAGGGACCTGGCGGAGAAGGAACTGCGCGCCTCGCTGGCGCTTCGGCCCGATCTCTGGGCCTCGTGGTACATCCTGGGCCTTCTCCTCCGGGACCGGGGCCGGGCGGCGGACGCGGTGGAGGCGCTGAGCAAGGCGGTGTCGATCGATCCGGATCGCCTGGAGCCCTACCCGGCGCTGGCGCTGCTCTTGCACGGCCAGAAGCGTTACGAGGAGTGCATCCAGACGTGCCGGGCGCTGATGCAAAAGAGCCCGAACTACCATTTCGGCCACAAGATCATCGGGGACGCCCTGGTCGCCTCCTCCGCGTTTCGGAAGGCGGAAGAGGCGTACCTGAAAGGGGCGGAGGCCCAGCCGGGGGAAGCGGTGTGGGCGGACAGCCTGTGGCGTCTGTTCCAGACGACCCGGGACCACGCGCGGGCGGTGGAGGTGTTCACGGGGTTTCTCGCGCAGCACGAGGCGTCGGAGCCGATGCGCAAGTACCTGGGATTGACCTACGCGGCGATGGGGGAACACGCCAAGGCCGTCGAGCAATTCGATCTTCTCGCCGAACGGTCGCCCGCGGAGGCGTGGTACCGGCAGTGGCTCGCGGAATCGCTGGAGGCGCTGGGGCTGTGGGCGGAGGCGGAAAAGGCCTATCTGGAAGCGTTGCGCCTGAATCCGAAGGTCTCCAACGCCCTGTTGCCCCTCAAGGCGCGCTACGAGAAGGCGAGGGGGGAGGGGCGCTTCGCGGAGGCGCTGGCCCTGATGCGCAAGGTGGTCGCCTGCGGGCTGGATGCCAGGACGACCGCCTGGATCCATTACGAAATCGCGGAATGCTGCCGGCAGCTGGGCGACGCGAAGGGGACCGTCGAGGCCCTGCAGAAAGCCATCGCGCTGATGCCCTACGAGCCGCGGTTTCCCCACACCCTCGGGCACTTCTACCGCGTCCTGGGGCGGGTCGACGACGCCCTGGCCCAGTTCGAGAGAGCGCTCGAGATCGATCCAGGATACATGTACACGCTCGAGAACGTCTCCTCCACCCACCTGATGGCCCATGCGGACGAGAAGGCCCGCCGGTGGATGGTCCGGGGGCTCCAAAACGCGCGAGAGCAGCACGGATTCGCTCCGGACGAGGAGGTGAAGAACGAGCGTGAATTCGACGTCTTCAAGTTCTCCTATTTCCTCCACGAGATGGAGACGGCCGAGGACCGAAAGACGGAAGGGGATTGAAGGAAGACATCGGGACCGGGGCGCCTGGCGCCCGAGGATCGTCTTGTTGCGGAAACGCATAAACCCTATTAAAATCATAGGAAATAGACATCCAGTATCACAGAGGGGGAAACCATGAAGCGAATCCTGGCAATCACGGCGGCGCTTCTCGTCCTTCCGGCGCTGGCGTTCGGGGCCTACGAGAGCGCGATCGGCATCTACGTGATTCCCTTCTACCGCCATCCCGGCAAGCCCGTCAATTTC
>CAZDSO010000234.1:0-6748 GCA_964508045.1 uncultured Planctomycetia bacterium
TCCCGGGCCGGGTGTCCGCGTGGCCCGGAACACACGCCTCCCACAAACGGTACGCCGTTCCGCTCTGCCGCTGAAACCTGCTGGCTGAAATCTGAAATCGTCTACAGCGCGAAGACCTCATGAAAAGGTCATCATGTAGATCAGAAAACAAATCAGGCAAATCAGGCTCGATGAAACGGCACGGACCCTTTTCATTCCTTCTTGCGGATCCGGTTGGTGTACTCGACGCGGAAGGGCTGGTGGTCCTCGATCCACGCGGCGAGGCGGTCGCGCAAAAGCGTCCCCGTGTCCTCGCGCCTCGTGCCCCGCTCGAACACCTCGTGCCCGTCCCCCCCCGCGGCGATGAAGTTGGAGGTGGCCACGCGGTAGACGGCCTCCGGGTCCAGCGGCTCGGTCCCGACGGTCACCGACACCACCCGCTGTCCGGACTCCTTCTCGGGGTCGTAGACCACCGCCGCCCCCGAGATCTCGAGCAGGTACCGGTTGCCCTTGCTCAGGGCGTATTCGAGCAGCGCCAGGACGTCCTTTCCCGCGAGGTCCATGGCGTAGACCGTGTTGCCGAAGGGGCACACCCGGTAGACGTCCCGGAAGGTGACGGCCCCTCCGGGGATCGTGTCCCGGATGCCGGTCCGGTTGTGGAAGGCCAGGTCCGCGCCGGCGGCCTTGCGCATCAGATCGGCCAGGAGGTTGCCGAGCGGCGAGGAGGCGCCGGAAAACCGGCGTCCGCCCCGCTCGACCTCCGCCAGGGCGTTCCCCAGGGGGCGGTCCATGGTCTTGCGGATCGATGCGGACTTCTCTTCCAGCTCCGCCTCCACGCGCGGATCGGGGGGAACGCGGTGGCCCCCCAGCCAGACCATCCGGTAGTCCAGCGCGCGGATCTCCCCGGCGGGGGAGATGTCCAGCTCGAGCCGTCCGATGTGGGTGGCGTGGCATCCGGCCTGCACGACACGCACGCCGGTTTCGGGGTGTTCCCAGATCTTTTTGAGGTAGGTATGGGAGTGCCCGCCGATCAGCAGGGGGACGGCGGGCACCTTCCCGGCCAGTTCCTTGTCCCGGTCGAATCCCACGTGGGTCAGGGCCACGGAGAGGACGGCGCCCTCTTCCCGGGCCAGGCGATGCGTCGCTTTCAGCATCTTTGCCTCGTCGAGGAAGCGCACGGCCGAGCCTCCCGAGGAGATGTCGGCCGTCTCCACCGTGACGACGCCCAGAAACGCCACCTTGAGATCCCCGAATTCCCGGATCACGTACGCCCGGGCCCAGTCCGGACGCGCTCCCGTCTCCTGGAGCCGGATGTTCGATCCGATCAGGGGGAAACGCGCCGCCTTCGCCAGCGCCGCGAGGTTGTCCGCCCCGTCGTCGAACTCGTGGTTGCCGATGCAGCCCATCTCGTACCCGGCGCTGTTCATCAGCTCGATGCAGAGGCGCCCCTTCGAGAGGTTGCCCTCCGGCGTGCCGGCGTAGATGTCGCCGGCGTCCACGAGGACGGCGTACGCCCCTCCCGCCTCCGCTTCCTTGCGAACCTTCGCGGCGTACCCGGCGATGCGGGCGATCCCGCCGGCGAGAAGCTTGTTCCGTCCCATGGGCCGCGCGTGCACGTGGCCGTGGATGTCGTTGGTGTGCAGGATGGTGAGATGGACGGACGCGGCGTCTTCCGCCCCGAGGGCCGGGGAAACGAGGAGGAGAAGGGCGATCAGGAGTGCCGCGATCCCGGCGGGGATCGCGGGCGGCGTGCGGTGCGACGAATGGTTTCGAGCCATCATGCGTTTCCTTCCGTTTCTAGACCGTCGGATATTCCATACCGGAGGATCGCCCCTCGGGCCGACGCTGTCCCGTACCAAACCGGAAAGACCGCCTGGAGGCGTTCAATCGGCCCTCTTTGCAGGGGACAGGAGTTTCAGGTCGAATCGCTCGTCGAAGGCCCGCTCGAGGGAAAAGGGCGTCTCCTGCACGATCATCTCGAGCGTGACCGCGCAGGAAGCCTCCACGAGGTGCCCGCCCACGGCCTTCAGGTCGGGCCCGGCGCAGACGGCGTGGAGGTGCCAGACGCGATCCCCGTC
The DNA here is from genome assembly GCA_964508045.1 of uncultured Planctomycetia bacterium. Classification (GTDB taxonomy): domain Bacteria; phylum Planctomycetota; class JAKEIC01; order JAKEIC01; family CAZDSO01; genus CAZDSO01. The sequence continues at coordinate 2,058 of CAZDSO010000234.1, forward strand.
CGCGCGGGCGAAGTTCCCCTGGAGCGAGAGCAGTTCGAGGGGCCCCTCGAACGTGCGCGTCCTGTACGTCTTCTCGTCCCGGTCGAACCATCCCAGCTCCGCGTCCTCCACGGCGCCGAGCCCGCGAATCCACGCCCCCTCGAGGGCCTGCTCCGAGGCGAACCGCTTCAGGGTCTCCGCGACCTTCTCGCCCCGGTCGAACACGAGCACCCAGCTACGGCTTCCCGAGTCGCCTGCCTTCAGCGTCTTCATCGATGCGCTCCTTTCCTCGTCCGGCGTCTCGGGACCAGGATAGCATAGAAGGGTAGGCTTCGAGAATCTTGCCGGCAGGCAAACGAAGGAGCCCCCAGCCGTCTTGGAGGGCGAGCCTCTCCTCCTTCGCTTGCCGGCATCTGCGAGAGCTACGGAGGACCCTACGTAGCCTCGAAGATCCGATCGGCGAAGTACGGGCTGGCGAGCCGATTTCTCGTTTGGGCTCGGGGGCCCGTCGCCGCCTGATTTGCAATTGCATGGGCTATGGCGGTTCCTTCGGAGACCCCCGCCCTCCAAGGCGGACCCGTCGGACTGGAATTTTCATCCGTGTCGGCCTTGAGGGGGTGCAAAGGCTCCGCCTTTTTTGCATGCTCTATTCCCGTTCCCTGCTCACGAAAACGAAACGTTGGAGAATCCCGATGAACGACTTCCCGGACAAGAAACTCGACGCGCAGCTCGCGGCGCTGGAGAAGGAGGTGCGGGAGACGCGCGAGTACATCCACAGCCATCCCGAGCTCAGCCTGAAGGAATTCGAGACCACGAACCTGATCGAATCCCGCCTCCGGGACTGGGGCTACGAGCCCTTCCGCCCTCCCGGGCTGGAGACGGGCGCCGTGGCCGTGCTGAAAGGCGGGGGAGGGGGAAAAGGCGTGGTGGCGCTCCGCGCCGACATCGACGCCCTGCCCATCCGCGAGGAGACGGGGCTTCCCTACGCCTCGAAGGTGACGGCGGATCTGGACGGCGAGGAGGTGGGGGTGATGCACGCGTGCGGGCACGACGGTCACACGGCGGTCCTCCTCGGCGTGGCCCGCGCCCTCAAGGAATTCGAGGCCGACGTGCCCGGCACGATCGTGTTCGTCTTCCAGCCGGGCGAGGAGGGCGGGGGCGGCGGCCGCCTGATGGTGGAGGGGGGCGTCCTGGAGGATCCCCCGGTCCAGGCGATCTTCGCCCACCACTGCCGCTACGCGCTTCCCACAGGCATGATCGAGCTCTCCGAGACCCCCAACGCCTCCACCGACGCCTTCGAGATCACCGTGAGAGGCCGCGGCGGACACGCGGCCTACCCCCACACCACGGTGGATCCCATCCCCGTCGCCGCGCAGGTCGTGGGAAGCCTGCAGACGCTGGTCTCGCGGAAGAGCCATCCCGCCCGGCCGGCCGTGGTCACCGTGGGATGCATCGAGGGCGGCACGACCTACAACGTCATTCCCGACGTCGTCCGCATGAAGGGAACCGTGAGAACCCTCGATCCCGAGACGCGAAACCTGATCCTCGAAAACCTCGGGACGGTGGTCCGCGGTACGGCGGAAGCCTCGGGCGCCGAGGGAACGCTCGAGATCCGGGAAGGCTATCCGCCCGTGCGCTGCGATCGCGGGCTGATCGAGCTCGTACGGCGCACGGCCGGCCGTCTCTTCGGCCCCGACAAGGTCCGCGACCAGCCCGACCAGACGATGGGGGGGGAGGACTTCGCCTACTACCTGGAGGACCAGGGCGGCGTGCCGGGGGTGATCTTCCGGGTCGGGGTGGGGGGCGAGGCGAACCAGCACACGCCCCGGTTCGATTACGGCGCGGAAGCGATTTTGCCGGCGCTGAAGATCATGGCCCACGTGGCCGTCGATTTCCTGCAGGATCAGCGCGGATCGTGATCGGAAGGCCACGACCCAAAGCAGCCAATCCGAACCCACGGCGAGTGGACTTTCACCGCCGAGGACGCCGAGGGCCGGGAGGGACGATTCCCTCGGAACCTCTCTCCGATCTCCGCGATTCCTGCGGTGGGGTACTTGCGGGCAATGACGGGAAGGAGGCCGAACCCTGCTGCAGGGCCCTGGTTTTTCATCCGGCCTAGACTCCGCTCTCACCGCTTCAGCCTCCTTGCCGGGCGACGCTGTCCCGTCTATGATGGCCATTCCGCAGGTTGATCAAGGGAGGGCGCCATGTCCCAGGACACCGATCTTCTCTACGCGGTTCTCGCGCTCCAGATGGGATTCGTGACCAAGGATCAAATGGTGGAGTGCGGAGCGCTGTGGGCGAGCGACCGGAGCAAGAGCCTGCCGTCCCTCATGGGCGAGAAGGGCTACATTGCGCAGGAAGCCAAGACGGCGCTGGACGCCCTTGTGAAAGCCCAGGTCAAGCAGCACGGCGATCCCGAGAAAAGCCTTGCGGCCCTGCCCGTTGACGAGGACATCCGCCGGCCCCTGCTCGACCTTCCTCTGGACGACAAGGTCAAGGGCACCCTGATGGAGCACAAGGCCCCCGCCAGGGCCGACGCGGTCGAGACTGTCGTGGTCACGAAGTCCCGGGAGGAGAGCCGGTACCGCCTTGGGGCGGAGATCGGCAAGGGGGGGCTGGGGCGAGTGGTGGCAGCGGAGGACACCGTCCTGGGCAGGCAGGTCGCGGTGAAGGAGATGCTGGCGGGCGCGGAGAAGGCGGACTTGCTGAAGCGGTTCCTGCGTGAAGGTGAGGTGGCGGGCCGTCTCGTACATCCCAACATCGTTCCCGTGTACGACATCGGAGTTCGCGAGGAGAAAAGGCCGTACTTCTGTATGGCCCGGATCAAGGGCCGGGATCTGAAAGAAATCATCAAGGCTGTCGAGGAAGGCGACGAGAAGGCGCGGCGCGACTTCTCCAGACCCCGCCTGCTCAGGGTCTTTCAGGACGTCTGTCTCGCCATATCCTACGCGCACGACCACGGCGTCATGCACCGCGACCTGAAACCTGCGAATGTGATGGTTGGAGACTACGGCGAAGTGTACGTGGTGGACTGGGGTCTCGCAAAGATGAAGGGCCAGGAGGACCCCGCTGCGACCATGGCCTCTCCGGGAGTGACTCCGTCTGAAGGCGACCCCCGCACCGGTGCTCTCACGATGGACGGGGATACCCTGGGCACGCCCGCCTACATGCCGCCCGAGCAGGCCGACGGCAAGATCGACGAAGTTGACCATCAGTCCGACATCTACTCGCTTGGGGCGATTCTGTACGAGATGCTCACGTTCAGACCTCCGTTCGAGGGAGCCACGGGCCTCAACGTCATCGCGAAGGTGCTGACCGGCGAACTCACGCCGCCTTCCGCCCGTGCCTTCGAGATTCGCAAGGCCATGCAAGGAACCCGCAAGGACGAGGAGATCACCTTCCCGGAATCGGTCCCACCCGAACTCGAGGAGATCGTGCTGAAGGCGATGGCCAAGGACAAGGCCCAGCGGTACGGATCGGTCACGGAGTTGAACGAGGAGGTTCAGCGGTTCCTCGAAGGAGAGAAGGAGCGGGAGCGGAACCGCGAGCGTGCCCTCGCCAAGGTGGCGGCCGGGAAGATTCTCGTGGAGAAGATGGAGAAACTCAGGGCCGAGTTGAAGGAAGCCGAGAAGGCGGCCGAGGAGGCCGGCAAGGAGATCAAGCCGCACTGGCCCGTGGAGAAGAAGGAGGGGTTCTGGGCGGCGCAGGACAGAGTGAAGAAACTCGGGGACGACCTCGTCAAGACCTTCTCCGAGGCCCAGGGTACCTTCCAGGAAGCACTCGGGTTCGAGCGAAAGAATCCGGAAGCCAGGGCAGCGCTTGCCGACATGTACTGGGAACAATTCCTGCGTGAGGAAGAAGCCGATAACCGGTCCGAGATGTTGCTCTACGAGAACCTCGTCCGCCAGTACAACGACGGACAGTACGATGCCAGGCTCAAGGGCGACGGGACGCTGGCGATCTCGACCCGGCACTACCCCTGCCGCTGCCTGACCGAGGGCAGGACGGTTTCTCCTGAGGAACTCGGCGGGTCTCTCGACACTGAAAACGCTGAAGGGAATTCTGAAGACGCTGAAGGGGAACGGAGGGGATCCCCAGAAACATCTCAGCGTTCGTCAGAAGACTCTCAGCGATCTCAGAGTCGAGAAGACTTGCCCGGCATCATGGGATACCACCCCTTCTCAGGTCGCGCCCTCGACGGGCACAAAGGTGCCGAGGGGCTTTACAAACTGGAGCCGAAAGAACCGCTCCACCTCAAGGTCCACGGACCGGAATGCAAGACCGAAACGCTCGATGGAGCGGACGTCTGGCTGTTCCGGTACGAGGAGCAGAAGAAGGTCCTGCTGCCCGTCTTCCCCGATGGCGTTGAAGCAGAGGGAGCAGACCGTCAGTCTGTCCCCGAGGCCGTTCTGGACCATTGCTTCGACGAGGGTTCCCCCTACCGGTCCAAGGAGGGGCTGTACTTGGGAAAAACGCCCGGGGCAAAATTCACCGTTCCGATGGGGTCATACCTGCTCGTCATGGGGAAGGAGGGATACGCTCCCGTCCGGGTGCCGGTGTACGTGGGCCGCCTCGCGGACGAGGAAGTGGACGTCACGCTCTACCAGGACGGCGAGATCCCCGAGGGCTTCGTCCAGGTTCCCGCCGGCAAGTTCATCTACCAGGGCGACAAGGAGAACCCGTACTCGGGGCCGAAGGAGATCAAGGAG
>CAZDSO010000235.1:0-6662 GCA_964508045.1 uncultured Planctomycetia bacterium
GGACCATCGGCAAAGGGGGCATGGGGACCGTCTACAAGGGATTCCAGAAGAGCATGGCCCGGGATGTGGCCATCAAGATCCTCTTCCCGGAAACGGCCCGCCAGAAAGGCTACGTGGATCGCTTCTTCCGGGAAGCCAGGATGGCGGCCCGCGTGCATCACCCCAACATCATCGCGGCGTACGACGTGGGAGAGCAGCGTGGTCACTACTACCTGGTCATGGAATACTGCCCCGGCCAGAGCCTCAAGAACATCATCTTCGAGGGAGACCGGGTCGCGTTGTTCACGGCTCTCGACATCGCCCTCCAGATCGCCCGGGCCCTGGAGAACGCCCATGCCAACAAGCTGGTCCACAGGGACATCAAGCCGGAGAACATCCTCATCGACGAGGACGGAACGGCCAAGCTCTGCGACATGGGGCTGGCGAAGGAACTGGCGCCGGGGGCCAAGGGCGCGGAAGAGATGGCGGGCACGCCCCTCTACATCTCTCCCGAGCAGGCCTCCGGCTCGGACGAGGTGGACATCCGGAGCGACATCTATTCTCTCGGCGCCACCCTCTATCACATGATTCTGGGCCGCCCCCCTTTCCTGGGTACCGACCCCCGCCGCATCATGCGGATGCACATCGAAGACGAGCTCGTTCCGCCCGCCCGCCGGGACCCGTCGATTCCGGCCCCTCTCTCGGCCCTGGTCGTCAAGATGATGGCGAAAAAGCCGGGCGAGAGATTCGCCAATCCCACCGCCCTCGTGGCCGCCATGGAACGCGTCCGCGACAAGCTCAAGGCGCCCGAACAGGAAGCCGCTCCCGCCGTTCCGGCCGGCCCGCCCCCCTCCCCCGCTCCGCCGCCCCCCCCCCCGGGCAGGAAGGCTCCCCCCCTCCCCAAGAAGACGAAACCCAAGCGGAAGCGCCGATCCTCCCGGTCCCAGGCGCCGCTGTGGATCGCCCTCGCCGTCGCCGTCGCTCTGATCGCCGGCGGCCTGCTCCTCTTCTCGGGCGGGGGCGGCAAGACGCCTTCTCGCGGGTCGCGCGATGAACCGGAAAACGGCGGCGAGCCCGCCGAGCCCGGCCCCGACACCCCTCCGGGACCCGGCGACGAGTCCCCGAAACCCGTGGACGTGAAGGGGCCGTCCGCATTCGAGGCCGCAAAGACCTTCCTTGCCGAACACCCCGAAGACCTGCAGGGCGCCCTGGAACGTTTCCGGAAGGCGGCCGCGGAGGCGAAGGGCGGCGCGCTGGAAGACGAGACCGCCCGGCGCGTGGAACAGATCGAGGCCCGCCTGCGCGCGCGGGAGACGAAACGATTCGAGAAGGCGGCGAGCGAGGCGACCCGCCTCGAATCGGAGGGTCGCGTGGGGCCCGCCTTGAACGTCTACCGTGCGTATCTCGAGGAAGGCCCCGTCGGCGACGGGCATCGCGAGAAGGCGGAGGAGGAGATCGACCGGCTCTCCCTCATCCTCCAGAGCCGGTGGAACGCGGACGCCACGGGCATCGAACTCGCCGCGGAAAACGGGGACTTCGACGAGGCGATCCGGATCGTCCAGGACGCCGTGGATCCCGGGAAGGGCTACGCGGACCGGGATCTCCTCGAGACCAGGATGGGCGTGGACGTGGACGGGCTCCTCCGGGATCTCGAGGCGCGCCGCCGGGCCTGGCAGCAACGGATCGCCGAGGAGGCCGGACCCCGGGCGGACGCGCTGGAGAAACGGATCGCCCGTCTTCTGGACACCGGACATCTCGAAAAGGAAGAGGCCTTGCCGCCCCGCCCCCTGGCCGCGCGATTCCCGGCCGCGCTCGCAACGCTGACCGAGGCCCTGGCCGATCCCGCCCTGGCCCCCGTGGCGGGGAGGCTCCGGAAGAAAAAGGACGCCATGCAGGCCGTCTGCTCGCTGCTCGACCAGGCGGAGAAGGGATTCCGCGCCGTTTCGAGAGCCCGCACCCCCCTTCGCTTCAAGAACCGTTCCGCCCCCACGCGGATCGCCTCGGTGCTCAACGAGAACGGGAAGGTCCTCGTGAAAACGGCCTCGCCGTCCGCGACGTACGCCTTGCGGGAGGCGCTGGAGAACCTCGATCAGGCCTCGCTCGCGGATGTCCTCGAGGCGGCCGCGGACGACGGGGGCGTCTCTCCCGCGGAATGCTTCGCCCTGGGCCAGATCTACCTCTGGTCGACCCCCGGAGCGATCGAGGACGCGGCCCGGAAGGCGCGAGGCTACCTCGAGGCCGCCTCGAAAAGCGGGTTCCCGGTCGAGGACGCCCTCGAGACCCTCGAGACGCGCAAGACGTCGATGCAGGAGGCCTCCGTCCGCCGCGCGCTCGAACGCGCCCTGTCGCTGGCCTCCAGCAGCGACAAGGGGAAGAAAAAGGAAGCGCTTTCGCTTCTCGAGGATCTGCTCGACAAGCACGGCGATGCCGGACCCGTCCGCGACAGACGCGCCGAGATCGAAGCGACGATCTCGGGGCTCCGGCGCGCGGTGGGTCCCGCCGGAGAGGTCGAGATCGACTTCCTGAAGGGCGAAGCGCTGGCCTTCGATCCCGGCACGGGCGATTTCGAGATGGCGTACAAATTCACGCAGAGCCAGGCGGCGTTCGACTGGGTCCGGCGGAACTTCGGGGACCGTCCGGACGAGTGGTTCCAGCACCTGCTGGACAATTACCTGGGGCGCGGGCCGGAAGTGGGGCTCCGCGGAGGGCGGCTGACCCTGTCCGGAGGAGGGTATCTGGTCTGGAAGCCCAAGTTGACGGGCGATCTCGACGTGGAGGTGCGCTTCTCCGCCGGGCGAGGGGAAGGCGTCCTGGTCCTGTTCCACGCCCTGGACACGGGCGGGTTCGCCTTCCATTCCAGGCTCGACTGGAGCGCCCTGTCCGCCTACGGGGGCCAGGTGGGCGTCGACATTCCCGCCGGCGCGGGCGCGGGAATCTCGATCGTCGATCTGAACTGGCCACAAGACGTCGAGCCGCTGGCGGCGGACGCCGATTTCGAACTTCGCCCCAAGGCGTTCTACAAGCTGAAGATCGTCCGGCGCGGCGCGACGATCTCCGCCGCCCTGTTCGATGGTCGGGGAAAGGAACAGGAGCGCTTCGAGGCGGAGGACGCCTCCCGGAAGGCGGGGCGCATCGCCCTGTGCGTTCTCCAGAGCGAGCTCTCGGTCAGCGAGATCTTCATCAAGGGGCGTTTCGACGAGGACTGGCTGCGACGCGCGAGGCAAGGGACTGTCGAGCACGACGCCGGCGACATGCCGGGGTTTCCCGCGCACTGAGGCGTCCGCCGGGCTCCGGGATCCGAACTTCACGGAAGACAGGTCTTCGAGACGGGATGGAAGCATGACGGCAAAACGCGTGGAACCGAGGATCTTCAAGGGGACGCGGGACTTCCTGCCGGAGCGGATGCGCGTGAGGCAGCGCGTCGTGGAGGCCCTGCGGTCCGTCTTCGAGAGTTTCGGATTCGAGCCCATCGAAACGCCCGCCGTCGAGTTTCACGACATCCTGACGGGCAAATCCGGCGAGGAGGCCGACCACCTCCTCTTCCGGCTGGCCTACCAGGACGGCCGGACGCTGGCGCTTCGCTACGATCTCACCGTTCCGCTCTCGCGCGTGGTGGCCATGTACGGCAAATCCATGCTCTTCCCCTTCAAGCGTTACCAGATCCAGCCGGTATGGCGGGCGGAGAAGCCGCAGAAGGGGCGCTATCGCGAGTTCCTGCAGTGCGACGTGGACACCGTCGGCAGCGCATCCATGGCCGCCGACGCCGAGATCCTCCTTCTGGCCTGCGACGCCATGGAGACGCTCGGGTTCGCGGACTTCACCGTGGCGCTCAACAACCGGAAGATCATGAACGGCGTCTACCGCGCCCTGGGCGTGCCGGAAGCGCTCCACGTCTTCACCTCCCGGGCCGTGGACAAGATCGAAAAGGCCGGTCCCGCCGAGGTGCGCCGCACGCTCCTTCAGGGCCGGGAGGGCGTCTCCGTGCCCGCCGCGGCGGCGGACGCCCTGCTCGATCTCATCGCCTCCGCGGATCTTGCCGAGGTGGAGAAGACCGCCGGCGAGGACGAGGAAGGCCGCGCGGGGGTCGAGGAGGTGCGGGAGATCCTCCGGATCGTCTCGGCCCATCCCCAGGCCTCGAAGGCGGTCCGCTACACGCCTTCGATGGTGCGGGGGCTGGACTACTACACGGGCCCCATTTTCGAGATGATCATCCAGGAACCCAGGATCGGCTCCCTGGGTGGCGGCGGCCGCTACGACGGCCTGGTGGGCCTGTTCTCCGGGGACGATCTTCCGGCGACGGGATTCTCCTTCGGCCTGGAGCGGCTGATCGACGCCCTGGAAGCCTCCGGCAAGGGCGCGGCCGAAGCGGGCCGGCCCTCGGACGTCCTGGTGACCGTGTTCTCGCGCGACCTCCAGAAGGATTCCGTCGAGGTCGCCGGCGAGCTGCGCAAGGCGGGCCTCCGCACGGAGGTCTACCTGGACGCCGGGAGGAAGCTCAAGAAGCAGTTCGACTACGCCAACCGCCGGAACCTTCCCGTGGTGATCGTTCTCGGGCCCGACGAGATCGAGGCGGGGCGCCTCTCCGTCAAGTGGATGGAAAGGGGCGCGCAGGAGACGATGCCGCGCGCCGGCGCGGCGAAGCGGATCCTCGAGGGGCTGGGGAGGCTCTGAGGGGTGTGGGAAATCCCCTCGCGAGCGGAAGCAGGGATTTTTTCACAGCCTCTCACCGCTTCTGTTCGATGTCGAGGGAACGAAGCCGGTTGACGGAGGCCGCGATTTCGAAGGGCCTCGGTCTGGCGAGGTTTCCGGGGTGTCTTCCGGGCCTGAAAAAGGGATCCAGGACGTCCAGGCCCTTCTCGTCGAGAAACGCGTCCACGGCCTCCACGCCTTCCCTGAGCGTGGTCCCCGATTCGAAAAAGCGTTCCACGGCCAGCTGGATGGCAAGCCCCACTGCCCGCGTCTGGCTCACGTCCACCAGCTGTTCCACGTCCCGAAGGTCGATGCGATCCCGCCCGTAGAGGATCGCCTCCAGGCCCTTGGCGTCGATCTTGACGCGCTTCCTTCCGCGGGAAGGGTCGAAGCTGGACGGATCCGGGATGCGGGGAACGGGCGGGGGGAGGGGGGCGGGTGTTTCCGGGCGCCGGGCGCTGGGAAGATCGCGGGCCACCTGTCGCCCCTCCCGTGTCGCGTCCTGCGGGAGATACTCGCGCATCATCAAGACCGTGTCCGCGACGTCCAGGTAGTCCCCGCATCCCCCCATGACGAGAATGGTGGAAACGCGTTGGGTCTCCCACAGCTCCCGGACGCGGTCGAGAAACGGGGTGATGGGCTCGAAGGCCTTGCGGACCAGCGCCTGCATGCGCGCGTCGCGCACCATGAAATTCGTGGCGGACGTGTCCTCGTCGAGGAGCAGTCCGCTCGCCCCCATCTCGAGGGCCTCGACGATGTTGGCGGCCTGGCTCGTGCTCCCGGAAGCGTCGTCCGTGCGGAAGGCCTCCGTGGATCGCCCGTGGGGAAGGGCGCCGACGAAGGGGCTGATGTCCACGCGTTCGACCCGCCGCCCGTCCTCGGCCCGGATTTTCACCACGTCCTTGCGGGTGACCACCCGCTCCCGCCCGTCGCCGGGAACGTGCGGGTAGACGCCCCGCTCGAGCGCCCTGAGCAGCGTGGACTTTCCGTGGTACCCGCCGCCGGCGATGAGGGTCACGCCTGCCGGCACGCCCATGCCGGTCGCGGCGCCCGAAAGGCCGCGGGGGCCGGGCTCGGGGTTGGGGAGAGGGATCTCGACGCGGAGGGAGGGGGGGGACCGGAAGGCGACGGCCTGGTCGTTCGGGAGGGGCCGGTCGCTGGCGCCGGTTTCCCGGGGCAGCACGGCGCCGTCTCCCACGAAGGCGACGAGCCCCAGGGCGTCGAGACGGCTCCGGATGTGTTCCTGGTTCTCGACGCACTCGACGAAGCGGCGGATCTCCTCGGCCGGGAGATTCCGGTGGACGAGGCCGCGCCGGGCGACGGCGGGGAGGTCCGCGAGCAGCATCCTTTCGGCCTGCCTGGCCAGCACGCGCCGTCCGGCGGCGGGGAGGCCCACCTGCAGACGGGCCTCGACGAAGTCCGGTTCGACGACCACGGCCGTTCTTTCCAGGACCTCCTGGGCGCCGGCGTCGATGGCGATCAGGCCGCTTTTGCCGGTGCCGCGCCCCTGCCGGGAGGCCGGGCCGGCGGCCTCGCGGACGCGACGGGCCAGGACGTCCTCGAGGGCGAGGCGACGGACGCGGTTCGAGAAGAGCTCCGGCGGACATCCCGCCGTCTCCCTGGGGAGACGGACGCGGATCCTGGACGGCGCCGCGAAGGGATCCCCCTGGACGTGATCCACGTGGATTTCGACGCCTTCGACGTCGTAGCTCCCCTGGAGGTCCTTGTAGGCCTTGTATCCTCGCCCGTCGATCCGGTTCAAAATTCCCCTGAGGGCCTCGGCTGGTTTCATCGATCCTCCACGCGTTGGGACGGTCCTCGTTCCATGGAAAGCGACGCGGCGCGGGCTGTCAAGGGCCCGGGGGGCGCGCTTCGGGCCGTGGCCGGTTTGGGGTTGTTTTCGGTCAGGGATTTCAGATTTCAGCCACAGGATCGTGGACGCGTAGGGATTGTAGGATTTCGATTTTGGAGGGCGAACCCCTCCTCCTTCGCTT
>CAZDSO010000236.1:0-6655 GCA_964508045.1 uncultured Planctomycetia bacterium
CTGGATCTCTTCGTGGCACCCTCTTTTCCCCGTTGCATACAGTATAGATTGCCAAGCAAAGAATGCAAGGAAAACAGCGAAAAAATCTTTTCCTTCAGTTTCCCTTGGAGTTAGGGCATCCGAAGCCCCAAAAAATGGCCCGCCGTTCATTTTTCCCGGCCCGGAATCCGGATCCTGAACGACCATTCATTTTTCTCGAACGTCCAGATGCCGCCCTTCTCGTCGAGCCCGTAGATTGCGTCCGCTTCGCGGTCCGTCTCGAGCACCAGAAACGGCTCGCGGCCCTTGGGAAGGAGCTCGGGTTCCCCTCCATCCGGCCCGACGCGATGGAGTCCGCCCTCCCGGACGAAGAAGGCGGTTTCTCCCGCCGCCAGGAAACGCGACGGGGGGCCGGCCACCTTCACCCAGGATGAACCGCGCAGGACGAACAGGCCCGTGGCGAACTCGGCGAACACGGACGCCCTCGTGGCGTGGACCCGCCGGGCGGGGCCCCCGGGGAACTCGCGGTGCCCCCCGTCCGCTTGCAGGAGGCGCACCGTTCCGCTCTCCGCCTCCACCACGAAGACCTCCGGCTCGGGCTCCCCGGCCTGGATCGCGAACGCGGCCACGGGGAACGGGACCGCCGGATGGAACCGCTCGTCCCCCGGCCCGAACCGGTAGAGGTCGGTACCGATGCGGGCGTAGAGGACGTGGCCGGGGGCGGTGCGGACCTCGTCGGGGATGCCGGGGAGCGTGAGGAAGCGCCACGTCTTTCCGGTGAAGCCGAGAATCCTCACGCCGTTGAGCGCCCGGTGCGTACCGGCGATCAGGCCGTGGCCGGCGACGACGCGGTCGAATCCCCGGCCGATCTCCACCCATTCGTCTTCCCGCGTGCGAAAGAGGAGGCCGTCGCCGGAGAGCCAGAAGACGGTGCCGTCCCAGACGGCGACATCGGACTTTCGCAGCCGTGCGGGAATGACCTGGGATTTCAGGACGCCGAGATCCTGGCCCGTCCAGATGAGGTCGTTCACGGTTTTCTGCCGGATCCAGGGATTCCGGGCCCAGTACTTGAGCAGGTTGAGGGCGTTGCCCTCGGCGGGAGAGTCGGAAAGGACGTACGGCACGCCATTGGGGGGGACGCCTTTTTCCGCGTCGAGGCAGACGGCCCAGACCGTTCCCGACCAGCGGCCCCGGGGTTTCACGACGAGATAGAAGGACAGGGGCGCATCGGGGTTCGCGTCCACGGGCGCTCCGAGCCCCAGTCTCTGGAGGGCGGGATCGGGGGGGAGGAGCACGGAACCGGCGGGATCGAGCGTGAGGGTGCGGTCGGTGAGGTTGAGGATGGTGATGTCGATCTTCTCGAAGCCGTGCATGGCCACGGCCTCGAAGGCCACCTCCTTCTTCTTCAAGGCCTCGAAAAGAGTCCGGGGTTCCTCCGAAGCGAGGCCCGGGCTCGCGAAGGCGAGGAGGAGGGCGGAGGCGGCGAACAGGCCCGCTCCTGTCATCCGCCGAGGCCGGCGTGTCGGACGCATGGAATGCCTCTCGAAAAGGAAAGCGCGGTTTGGACGCTCGCGATCATTATAGGGGATTCCGCGTCACCGCCAAAATCCGTACAATCGTCGCGTCGGTTCCGCGAGACGGGGCGCGATTTCGAGGACGCGATCCATGGAGAAGAAGACGAAGATCCTCCGGCCGATCCACGAGGACAAGGAACTCCTCCAGACGAAACCCAGGGTCGCCGAGGATTTCACGCAGCGCGATCCCTGGCGGGTGCTCCGCATCCAGGGGGAAATCGTGGATGGCTTCGACGCGCTTCACGAGATCGGCCCGGCCGTGTCGATCTTCGGCTCGGCGCGCCTGACCGCCGAGGATCCGTACTACGAGTGCGCCCGGAAGACCGCGGCCGGGCTCGCTTCCTCGGGCCTGGTCGTGATCACGGGGGGAGGGCCCGGCATCATGGAAGCGGCGAGCCGCGGCGCCTTCGAGTCGGAAGGCCGCTCGGTGGGCTGCAACATCGAGCTCCCGCACGAGCAGGAGCCCAATCCCTACCAGCACATCAGCCTGACCTACCGCTACTTCTTCGTCCGCAAGCTCATGTTCGTGAAGTACTCGGTGGGCTTCGTCATCTTCCCCGGAGGCTTCGGAACCCTCGACGAGCTCTTCGAGGCGCTCACGCTGGTCCAGACGGGCAAGATCGAGAGTTTCCCCATCATCCTCTGCGGGACCGCATTCTGGCGCCCCCTGGTCGACTGGTTCAACGACACTCTCGTGTGCCGCGCCTGCCTGGACGAGGACGAGATGGGTCTCTTCCACATACTCGACGGCCCCGACGAGATCGTCGAGACCATCGTGGATCACTGCAAGGCGCAGGGGTACCTGTAGCGGGCCTTCGAGACCGAAAACGCCCGGAAACACGATGCGTTGCGAGGTCGAGCGAAGAGAGAGGAATCGCCCGTGACCCGCGAAAATCCGACCCCGAAACCCGCCGATCCCGCCCCCGAGAAAGGGGGCCCGGAAGACGAACGTCTTCCGGGAAAGGAAGCCGGGCACGCTTACGAAGACCTCGACGAGATCGGGCGGGGGGGGATGGGGGCGATCGTGCGGGCGAAGGACCGCCGCCTCGACAGGATCGTGGCCAAGAAGATCCTCCTCGATCCCCGGGATCCGGCGCTCGTCAAACGCTTCGAGCGCGAGGCCCGCCTCACCGGCCGTCTCGAACATCCCAACATCCCTCCCGTCCACGATTTCGGCTGGGACGAAAAAGGCCGGCGTTTCTTCACCATGAAGGTGGTCGCCGGCGAATCCCTCGCCGCCATCCTGGACCGCATCGCGGAAGGGGAAGAGGACGATCCGGGCCCCTACACCCTTCCCAGGCTCCTGCGCATCTTCCTCAAGGTCTGCGAGGCCGTCGCGTTCGCTCACAGCCGGGGCGTCATCCACCGCGACCTCAAGCCCGAGAACGTCATGGTCGGCGAGTTCGGCGAGGTCATGGTCATGGACTGGGGCCTCGCGAAACTGCATATAAAGCCTGGTCAACCTGATCCGAGGTCGCCTGATGCACCTGATCGGAGGTCGCCGGGGAGCGAGGAGGGGGAACCGGCAGGGAGCCAAGAAGCCGGCCCGGAGCGCTTGTGGCTGGAAGCGGAGGACGATCGAGACCTTCCCGCAACCACGAAAGACCCTTCCCCGAAGAAGGAAACGGACGAGGACGCGGGGCTGCAGGCGACGAAGGCCTCCCCCGCGCTGACCCGGCACGGCCAGATCCTGGGCACGCCGGCCTACATGGCCCCCGAACAGGCCGAGGGAAACCTGGAGAAGGTCGACCGGCGTTCGGACGTGTACGCCCTGGGCGCCATCCTCTACGAGATCCTCACCCTCACGCCCCCCGTCTCGGGGGAATCCGTAATGGCCACCCTCGCCAAGGTCTCCTCCGGAGACATCGAATCCCCCTCCCGGCGGACCCCCCACCGCTTCATTCCCAGGGAGGTGGAGGGGATCGCCTTGAAAGCACTCGCCACGAAACCCGGGGACCGCTATGCGGACGTCCCGGGCCTGGCCGAGGACGTGCAGCGCTACCTGGACGGCCGCACCGTCTCCGCCGTATCGGACAGCCTTTTCACCAAGACCGTGAAATGGGTGAAGAGAAACCCCGGGATCTCCGGAGGCATTGCGGCGGCGGGGCTCGCCCTCATGGCCCTCGTGTGGTTCTTTCTCCTCGCCCCCGGGGAACTCACGCTCCGGCTCCCCGTGGAGGACGCCCGCGTGACCGTCGACGGGGAAACGATCGAACGTGATTCCGAGCACATCCGCCTGTGGCCCGGCCTGCATCGCGTCACGGTGGAGGCCCCGAGGCGCGAGACGGTCGACCGGACGGTCCGGATCCGGCCGGGACGATCCACCGCTCTCGATCTGACCCCCCCCTTGATCTTCGGGACCGTCGACGTCGCGACCTCGCCCCCCGGCGCACGGCTCTTTCTCGACGGAAAGCCCGCCGGCACGACGCCCGTGACCGGGCTTGACGCCCGCCGCGGTCCCCACACCGTCCGCCTGGAGATGGAAGCCCATGATCCCCTCGACATCGTGATCGACGTGGAAGCGGGAACCCTCACCCGCCTGGACCGCCGGTTGGAACACCGGAAAGGCCTCGTGGACATCACCAGTTCGGTTCCGGAGGTGGCCGTGACGCTCACCCCCGAAGCGGGCGGAGAAACCCTTCATCTGGTCACCAACGTCCTGGGATTCTCCCTCGATACCGGGGCTTACACCGCCGTCTTCTCCAAGATCAACTACTTCGAGGCAAGCCGGACCTTCCGCGTGGATGAAAACCGGCCGGCGAACATCCACGCGGACCTCGTACCGAGGACGCTCTGGGAACTCGCCACGCCCGGCGACATCAAGGGCATGGCGGTCGCCGACCTGGATGGGGACGGCGATCTCGAGATCCTCCTGTCTTCCCACGACGCGCGCGAGGGGGGGGCGATCATCTGCCGGAGCCTCTCCACCTTCGCGGAAAAGTGGGCCTACCGGCAGACGGACGCCTTCTCCCGCGACCGCAAGGAGAACTACTTCCGGTTCGGGCTCGCGGACATCGACCGAGACGGAACGCTGGACGTGGTCGCCTGCGGCCCCCGGAATCTCTTCCTGCTGGAGGGACGGCATGGAACCCGTACCTCGTCCTGGGCGATCTTCTCGCCGAACCAGACGGCCGTGGCCGACATCGACGCCGACGGCCGGCTCGAGATCGTCGCCGGCACGCCCCACTCGGGGATCCAGGCCTTCCGCCCCGGCTCTCCCCAGCCTCTCTGGATGTTCAACCCCCGGGGCCTCGACTACGTTCTGCACAGGCCGCTGGTCGAGGACGTCGACGGGGACGGGCGATGCGAGGTGTTCCTCGCCTCCCGGGGGGGATCCGTCGCGTGCCTTTCGGGAAGCGACGGGAAGGCCCGCTGGGTTCTCGAGGACGCCGACATCTGGTCCAGCCGGCTTCTCCTTGCGGACTTCGACGGCGACGGAACCCGCGAGATCTTCTTCCTGACCGAGTCCGGCCGCATGAGGCTCGTGGATCCGGTCCGGGGCGTCGAGAAGCAGCATTTCGACGCCGGCACGCTCCGTTACGGTCCGACGAGGCCCTTTGACCTGGACCTCGACGGCGACCCCGATTTCCTCGCCGTCTCGAAGGAGGGGATGATCGCGGCGCTCTCCCTCGCCGGCGGGGAACCCGAGACCCTCTGGACGTTTCGCGAACACGGCGCCTCCCTGCGAATCCCTCTGGTCTGCGATCTCGAAGGAGACGGCCGGCCCGACATCGTCGTCGCCTCGTCCTCCTTGAATCTCGTGTTCGTCCTCGACGGCGAGGGGCGGGAACGCGCCCGGTTCCGGACCCCCACCACGCCGCTCAGGATCGAGATGGCCGACGAGAACGACGACGGCGACATGGAAATCATCGCCTCCTCCTCCGCCGGCGTCACGGCCTTTCGTTTTCGCACGCCGCCCGGCGTGACGAAGATCGACGCGGGGTCCTTCCAGCAGCGCTCTCCGGCCACGGGGGACTTCGACGGCGACGGGGAGTTCGACTTCGCCGCGGCGGGCACGGCCTTCCTCCGGGCCTGGCGCGGGGGAACCGGCGCCCTGATGTGGAAAAGCGTCCAGAAGTCGTGGGAGGGCTCCGTCCTTGTCGCCGCGGACGCGGACGGAGACGGCGCCGCGGAGATCTTCGTCGGAAGGGGATTCCAGAACGAAATCTGCGCCCTGGACGGCCTCACGGGCCGGATCCGCTGGTCCCGCCCGACGAAGGGCGCCATGTACACGCGACCCGGGATCGCCGACGTGGACGGCGACGGGGCGATGGACGTGGTCGGCCTGACCCGCCGCGGGGACCTGTTCTGCCTCGACGCTTCCAGCGGCGCTGAACACTGGGCGCATGACCTCAAGGCCGGTTTCCACGGCCCCTGCCTCGCGGACACGGACGGCGACGGGACGCCGGAGATCCTGGTGGACCTCCCGTTCAAGAACGCCCCCACCCTGGCCCTCTTCGACGGTCTGGGAACCCTTCTCCAGAGGCGGGTTCTCGACGCCCGCCCCACCACGCCCACCGTCGCTTCCGACGTTGACGGGGACGGCCGGCCCGATTTCTTCCACGGATCCTTCTACGGGGTGTTCCGGCGCTTCGACGCCTCGCTCCAGACCGTCTGGCAGGCGCGCGCCACCACGGCCGCCGCCAACTGCCTGCCCCTCCTTGACGACGTGGACGGCGACGGCGACGTCGAGATCGTGTTCGTCATGAACGGCGGCAAGGTCGTCTGCCTCGACGCCCAAAAGGGAGAGGAGGAATGGCGCGGGGACGTGAACCTCACCTATCAGGCCAACGGTCTCACGCCGCTTTCCCTCGAGGGGCGCCCCGTTCTCCTCGGATTCGACGACCGCGGCCTCGCCGTGCTCGACGGGAAGACGGGAAAAACCCTCCTTTCCCTGCGGGCGTTCGGCGCCGTGAGGGCTTCCCCCGTCCCCCTCGGCGAGCCCGCCGGCGGTTCCTTCGATCTTCTCGTCCCTTCCATGGACGACGCGGTCTACCTCGTCCGCGACTTCGCCTCGTTCGCCCGCCGACACGAGAGGCCCATCGGGTGGTTCAAGAACTCGAAGGACCGGAAAAGCCTCCTCGTCGTCGCCCGGCTCCATC
>CAZDSO010000237.1:0-6501 GCA_964508045.1 uncultured Planctomycetia bacterium
GCCTTGGAGGGCGAGGGTCCTCCCGAGCCCAAACAAGGGCTCGCCAGCCCGTACTTCGCCGATCGGATCTTCGAGGCTACGTAGGGTCCTCCGTAGCTCTCGCAGATGCCGGCAAGCGAAGGAGGAGAGGCTCGCCCTCCAAATTTTGATGGTTTCCGGGAGAGCTGAAGGCTCATGACGGACGGAGTTCCAAATTTCTTCGTGCCTTGGTGCTTTGGTGTTGAAAGCATCATTCCGATGTGCTGCGGGAGAGACGCCCGCGCCCCTGGCCGCGCTTGCTGCCGGCTGGAAGACGGCGGTCCGGATCCGAGGTGCTGCGGGCTGGAAGCCCGCGGTCCAAAGCCGAGGCGTCGCCGTGGTCCCGGGCCGAAAGCCTGCGTGGCCCGGGACACACGCCTCCCACAAACGGCGCCGGCTTGTGCGGGTCCCGCCACGCCTTGGCTCTTTTCTCGCCAAGCCGCAAAGGGCGCGAAGGTTCTTGTGGTTGGGTGATTGTGTGGTTGAATTTTTGAGTACGTAAGAAGTTGCCGCCGCTCAAATCGAAAATCGGAAATCTGAAATCGTCTACAGCGCGAATACCTCTTCCTTCGCATGCTACGCGCCGGGACGCCCTCTCGCGAGGTAGGCGAGGTGCTCGGGCCCGGTCCCGCAGCATCCGCCGAGGATCGTGAAGCCGGCGTCGCGGTGCAGGGCGAGCATCCGGTCGCCCCAGTCGTCGACGGGGTCCGCCTCCAGCGCGCCCGCCCCGTCCAGGTCGCCGTGGTCGAGGGAGGAGCCGTTGGCCTGGAAGCCGACCAGCCGCTCCAGCACGCCGGGAGGTTCGGTCGCGGGGTGCAGGAAGGAGGGGTAGGCGCAGTTGATCATGTAGCCGAGCGGAGGCCGGTCGCACAGCCCGTCGATGCGCCCGATCGCCTCCCCGAGGGGGGTGCCGTCGAGGAGGCGCCCGTGCCTTCCGATGACGAAGCTCACGAGAAAGGGCAACCCCGTCGCCTCCATGGCCAGCGCCATGCCGGTCGCCTCGTCCACGGCGGGCAGGGTCACCGCCTGGAGGACGTCCACGCCGGCGGACGCGAGCCGGTCCGCCTGCCAGGCGTGGACGGTTCTGGCCGCGTGCAAGGACAGCCCTTCTTCCGGCTTGTAGGCGTCGTTCCGCGTGCCCAGGAGTCCCGCGAGGTAGATGTTCCGCGCGAAGGGGCCGGCGGTCCGGCGCAGGCCCTTCATGAAATCCGCGGCGTCGCGGTTGAGGTCGCCCTCGACGCCGGCTTCCGCGAGGCGGTCGCGGCCGGCCCGCCAGGTCGGCGTGGCGAGGAGGATGGGAAGCTGCGCCTGGCGGGCGATGCGGACGTAGGTCTCGTACAGGGCGGCGAGGGCTTCCCGCCCGGCGGGATCGCGGACGAGCAGGGCGTTCTCCAGCTCCGGGTGCAGCGTGACCGTCCCCGCCCGTTTCAGGCATTCGATGATCGCGGCCTCGGCCAGGATCATCGCGTGGTGTTCGAGAGCCTCGGCGAAATCCATGCGGTCCATCCGGCGGAAGGGGGGGATGTTCAGAAACGCTTCAGGATCGTTTCGGCGCGGGAAGCGATCGCCTTGAAGCGCGCGGCGGCGTCGCGGATCCTCGCGGCGTAGGCCTCCTGGATCTCGCCGAAGGTCGTGCGGGCGTAGGAAAGCGCCAGGGCTTCGATGCGGCTCTCCATGCCCATGATGAAGCGGGCGGCGTAACGACGGAACCCGCCGTCGGCCAGCACGCCCTCCACCGCGCACAGCGCGAACAGGAGCACCAGCCCGCTCACGAGATAGCCGAGGCCCGGTGGCTCGCCCTCGACGAACTTCATCACGATGGACGCCACGACGTAGCCGACCAGCGCGAAGGGCAGGAGGTTGTAGGCCATGTTGCGAAAGCCGATCCGGCCTCCCGAGGCCGCCTCCTGCACGAGGGTCTCCACGCCTCCCGTCACCTTGCCGCGGGCCTCGTCCAGGATCTCCCGGGCCCACAGCTCCGGCGTCTTGCCGCCCCCCTCGAAATCGGGGGGCGTCCATCCGGCCTTGCGGGCCGATTCGCGCATCCGCACGACGTAGCTCTCGATCACCCGGGACACGCGTTCCTTGTTCACCTTCTCCATCGCCCGGGCCACTTCCGCCTTCACGCGCGCAGGATCCAGATCCACGGCCTGGGCCGCGCCGGGCTTGAGCAGGGCGCGGAACCGTTCCCGGACCATCAGGTACGCCCCGAAGATCCCGCCCATGCCCATCGCCTGGGCCGTCACGATGAAGTCGCGGAGCCGGCCGCTCTCGGCGAACAGGGCGCGGTAGGCCTCCTCCCGCACGGCCACGGCCACGGACGCGACGCCGGACGCGGCCGCGGCCCGCCAGGTCTCGGCTTCCGTCTCCGCGTCCTCCGGGACGCCGGCGGCGACGGCCGCGAGGACGTTCCGCGCGAGCCCGCCCAGGTTCGATTCCTTGATCTCCCGGATCTTGACCTTGTCGATCTCCTCCGCGACCACCGACTGCACCCGGGCGAAGTCGCCCGCCTTCTCCGGCCTCCCCTCCGCCGCTTCGCGGGCCGACAGGGAGAGGACCATCGGTTCGGGGAAGCCGGCCTCCTCGAGCGAGCTCTCGAAGTCCGCCGCGATCCCCTCGTCGAAGAGGACGTCGGCCTTGTTCACCAGGAAGAGGAAGCGCTTCTCGCTCCGGTAGCGGGCGAGCAGGCGGTAGAGGCTGTCGTTGCGGTACTTCTCCCGGTCGACCATCACCATCACCAGGTCCGAGACCTCGAGAACGCGCTCGAGGACCTCGCGATTCTCCAGGCGCGTGGAGTCGAAATCGGGGGGATCGACGAGGATCTTGCGGCGCAGGGCGTCGTCGCGGTGGGTGCGCAGGACGTCGTCGGGGGCGATGACGGTATCGATGGGGCCGAGGTCGTTCTCCTCGTGGGAGTAGAAGGTGACCCGCCGCGTGCAGGGACGGATCTCGGAGACGTCGGCCACGGCGCGCCCGGCCAGGGCGTTGATGAGCGTGGACTTGCCCACGCCGGTGCCGCCCAGCAGGAGGATGAGCAGGGCGCCCTTGAGGTTCTCGTGCTGCACGGAGAGGCTGTGGAGGTTGGCCAGCAGGGCCTCCCTCTCCGCGTTCAGCGCGGGGAAGAGGTCCGTCTCGCGCACGAAGGCCTCGAGGTCCTCGATCACCGGGGCCAGGCCGCCGGTCCTCTCCTTGTCGGCGAGCAACGGCATGTCGCAACGACTCCCTTCCTCAACGTCTCACTTCAATCCGCATTCCGCATGCCCCTTTCATCCGAACTTCCGCGCGATCTTCTCCATCCCCGCCTTCACGGCCTTCAAGTCGTGCCCCTCGGGACGCCCGGGCAGGGCCTTGTCGAAGGGGACCCGCAGGGTTTCGCGCGCCACGTTGTTGAACTTTTCGAGCTGCATCTCGTTGAACCGGCGCCGCTTGTCGTTGAAGTAGGAGGCGCCGAACGTCTCCAGGAAGTACTGGGCGAAGGTGGCGGCGGCCGGCCCGAGCAGGAGATCGGCCGAGCCGAACCCTCCCGTGAGCGCCGCCACGAGGACCCCCGAGCCGACCTGCAGCAGCACCCGCGCCGACTTGAGGAACTTGCGCAGGAAGGGGCGGTTCTGGATCGCGTCCACGATCTCGTCGCGCGTGGCCTTCACCCACGCCTCGATCTTCGCGTCGCCGTCCCGGACCAGACGCTCGATGTCGGCATGGGGGACGGCGTCGAATCCCCGGCTCTTGAGGCGGTCGCGGATCACCTCGGCCACCCCCCCGGCGCCCCGGGCCGACAGCGACGAGAGCAGGTCCAGGCGGAGCGCCTCCGCCTGCTCCCGGATCCACTGGAGGTCCCCCTCCCGCCGGGCCGTGATGCGCTCCTCGAGGGTCCGGCCCCGTTCGGTCCCGAAGAAACGCTTCCGGGCCCAGGAAAAGGCGGCGCGGGGCGCGCCGAGCACGTCATCGAGAACGGGAACGCGGAAGATGCGCAAGACCCCGTGAAAGACCTCCTCGATCTCGAGGAACTCGGTATCCTCCACCCGGCGCCGGTAGACCGAGGCGGCCTGGTCGGCGGAGGCGTGAAGGGACTCGCGGACCTCCTCCACCGCCTGGTCCTCCCCCTCCAGCGTATCGAGGACGCGCCGGGCCTCGCTCTCGAACCGGGCGAAGGAAGCCGCCGCGATCCGGGCCTTCACGGCGGGCCCGTTCGCCGCGTCCTCCACCAGCGAGCCGCGCACGGCCGCGAGAGGCTCGCGCAGCGCTTCGGACGCCTGCCCCGCGGCCAGGGGAAGGCGGACGATCTCGGGATCGGACGCGCCGAGCGGCCCCCAGACATTGGCCGCAAAATCCTCCACGACCCTGGAGGCCGCGTCTTCCAGGAAATTGAAGGCCACCACCACCCGCTTGCCCGCCTCCACGACGCGCCGGAGGAACGCCACGCAGGCCTCGTCGTTGTACTTGCTCGGCGAGGTGACGAAGACGACGGCGTCCGCCACCGCCGCGAGCCGGAGGGCCCAGGCCTGGTTTCCCTTTCGGTTGGAATCGATGTCCGGGGAATCCACCAGCGCCAGGTCCTTCAACGCCTCCCGATCATGGGGCTTCAGGTAGGCCCGCAGGCGTTGGCGGTCCTCCTCGGCGTTGAGCCGGGACCGCTCGAAGAGGACCTCCTTGGTCGCGCCGGGGAGGAAGCCCGGGCCGGAGCATTTCTTCCTGTGCGCCTCGTGCACGTAGATCGCGGGATGGCGGGTCATGCCCGCCCGCGGGTCGGGCAGGCCGACGTCGGTCTCGATCAGCGCATTGAAGACCTCGGACTTGCCCACGTTCGTCCCGCCCGTGACCACGGCGAGCAGGGGCGGCGCGAAATCCGACTCGACCTCGAAAAGGACCTTGGATTCCAGGATCAAGGAGAGGGTCCGGATCTCCGCCTTCAGGGAAGCCTCGTAGTTCGTGCCGGGAAGGGGGGAGAGCATGCCGACGTTGGCCACGAAGGCCCTGAGTTCGGCCTTCTCTTCCTCCGTCCACGGGACGACCCCGCGCTTCCCTTTTCGCTTGAACAAGAACGCACGCTCCTTCGGTTCGGGAAAAGCGGCGCCATCATACCGTGTCGCGGGCTCGCATGGCAATGCATCCGCTGGGGGAGGCATTCGCGCTGTGGCTGTTTTGATTGGGCGCGGGCCGACGTTCGTCGTGAGCCACGGAGCGTAAGCGGAGTGGCGCAGCAGTGTCGTATCCCACTCTTTTTGAGATTGCCATCCCACCTTTGTTGGGACTCACCCCTCGCGTTCTCACGTCTTTGGTGAGGAATGGCGTTTCCGTCAAGATTTGCATTTTGGTATAGGGGATGTTCCTGCAGGCTGTTGTGCTACCTTTGCTTGGAGGTGTTCATGGACCCCATCATCCAGTGCGTGCCCAACTTCAGCGAGGGGCGGAGACCCGAGGTCGTCGAGGAGATCGCGGCCGCCGTCAAGGGTGTCGACGGCGTGACGTTTCTCGACGTCGAGGCCGACGCCGACCACAACCGTTGCGTGCTCACCATGATCGGGCCGCCGGGACCCCTCGGGGAGGCGGCGTTCCGGGCGTGCGCGAAAGCCGCGGAACGGATCGACATGACCGCGCACCAGGGAGGCCATCCCCGCATGGGAGCCACGGACGTCGTTCCGTTCGTGCCCGTGCGCGGCGCCGGCCTCGAGGATTGCGCGCGCCTGGCCGGGAAGGTGGGGGAGCGGATCGGGACCGAGCTCGGGATTCCCGTGTTCCTGTACGGGGAGGCGGCGCGGCGGGAGGAGAGAAGGAACCTCGCGGCCGTGCGCAAGGGGCAGTTCGAGGGGTTGCGCGAGGCGATCGGGACGGACCCGGCGCGGGAGCCGGATTTCGGACCTGCCCGGATCCATCCCACGGCGGGCGCCACCGCCGTGGGCGCCCGGTTCTTCCTGGTGGCGTTCAACGTGAACCTGGCGACGCCGGATGCGAAGCTGGCACGGCGGATCGCCAAGGCGATCCGCGCCTCCTCCGGTGGCC
Organism: uncultured Planctomycetia bacterium; assembly: GCA_964508045.1. GTDB lineage: Bacteria > Planctomycetota > JAKEIC01 > JAKEIC01 > CAZDSO01 > CAZDSO01. Next base: position 6,019 of record CAZDSO010000237.1, read on the forward strand.
TGCCCCACGTGAAGGCCATCGGACTGGCGCTCGAGGAAAAGGGCCAGTCCCAGGTCTCCATGAACCTCACCGATTACCGGGTCACCTCGATGGCGAAGGTGTTCGAGGAGATCCGGCGCCGCGCCGGAGACGCCGGCGTGCAGGTGGCCGGAAGCGAGCTGATCGGCTTCGCCCCGTCCGACGCCCTGGTCCGCGCCGCGGCCGAGGCCCTGGCGATCGAGGGGTTCGAGCCCGGCCAGGTGCTGGAGAACCGGCTCTGAAGTGGCGAGAGGAGGAGTCATTGGTCACTGGCCGCGCAATCAGAGAAATCCTGCTCCGAAAATTCGGGAAAACCATGATCGATGACCGCCTTGGAGGGCGAGGGTCCCCCCGAGCCAAAACACATCCGGCTCGCCAGCCCGTACTACGCCCATCGGCTCTGGCAAGAACTACGTAGGGTCCTCCGTAGCTCTCGCAACCACCTGCAAGCGAAGGAGGAGGGGC
>CAZDSO010000238.1:0-6436 GCA_964508045.1 uncultured Planctomycetia bacterium
CTATAGGGTGGGCTATGGAAGGTGGGAAAGACTCATGACTTGCCGACAGCGCGAAACGCTCGAAATTGGGGTTGCCCGCGGGGGGTGGGGGCTGTATTTTGTGCGGTGCGATATCGAGCGGGACGGCAAGATGGGCCCCTGAGCGGAAAAGGAGAGAAACCATGATCATCGGAATCCCGAAGGAGATCAAGAACAACGAGTACCGGATCGGGATGATCCCGGGCGGCGTGCACGCGCTCGTCCAGGCCGGGCATACGGTGCTGGTCCAGAAGGAAGCGGGGACGGGCAGCGGCATCTCGGACGACGAGTACCGGGAAGCTGGCGCCGAGATCCTGGAGAAGGCGTCGGACGTGTGGGGGCGCTCGGAGATGATCATCAAGGTGAAGGAGCCCCTGGAGGAGGAATGGCCGTTCATCCGCCGGGACCACCTCCTGTTCACCTTCTTCCATTTCGCCTCCTCGAGACCGCTGACGGAGGCCATGATGAAATCGGGCGCCGTCTGCGTGACCTACGAGACGATCGAGCTCGAGGACGGCCGCCTGCCCCTCCTCACCCCCATGAGCGAGGTGGCGGGACGGATGGCCGTCCAGGAGGGCGCGAAGTACCTCGAGAAACCGTCCATGGGGCGCGGCATCCTGCTCGGCGGCGTGCCGGGCGTCGAACCCGCCCACGTGGTGGTCATCGGGGGCGGGATCGTCGGCTCCTCCGCCGCGCGCATGGCCTCGGGACTGGGCGCCCGCGTCACCATCCTCGACGTCGATCTCGATCGCCTTCGCTATCTCGATGAAATCATGCCCAAAAACGTGACCTGCCTGTTCTCCAACGCCTACACGGTCGCCGAGAAGGTGAAGACCGCCGACCTCGTCGTGGGCGCCGTCCTCACCACCGGGGCCAAGGCCCCCGTCCTCGTGCCCCGCACCCTCCTGAAGGACATGCATCCGGGCGCGGTCATCGTGGACGTGGCCGTGGACCAGGGCGGATGCGTGGAGACCTGCAAGCCCACCACGCACGCCGAGCCCGTCTTCCTCGTGGACGGCGTGCTCCACTACTGCGTGGCCAACATGCCCGGCGCCGTGGGCCGGACCTCGACCTACGCCCTCTCCAACGCGACGCTTCCCTACGCGCTGCAGCTGGCCAACAAGGGCTTCCGCCAGGCCGCCCTGGAATCCAAGGAAATCGCCCGCGGCATCAATGTCATCGACGGGAAGGTCACCTACGAAGGCGTCGCCGAGGCCTTCAACATGGAGTACAACTCCGTGTACGAGCTGCTCGCCTGACCGTAGAGGACACGGCTCCAACGCTGAGAGGCTGTGAAAAAATCCCTGCTTCCGCTCGCGGGGGGATTTTTCCACATCCCCTACATCTGGCGGGACGCCGCCCCCCACCCCCCCCCGTCCTTCCTGAGATTTTGCAAAAATCTGAAATCCCGACTCGGGTCGAACGAAAGCCGGCCCGTGACGACGCGGAGTCGTTCGAGGCCCGCCCACCCCCGCACCGCCAACACCCCCGTCGGCCACACGTAGTATCATGTCAGAAGGGAGCGGGGTCGCTCCCCGTCTACAGGGAGGGAGAAGGTATCGCCTTTTCTCCTTCCCGGAACGAACGGCGAACGGGCGATCGAGAGAACAGGGAGGTAAGACCATGAATTTCCGGACGATCGCGGCGACGGCGACGCTTCTCGGGCTCCTCTCCCCGCTCCTGCGGGCCGCGGAGGAGGAGATCGAGACCGCCTGGACCCTCGAAAAGGACAAGACCTACCTCTACAAGATGGGCATGCGCTCGGAAGTCAGCTTCGACATCCCCACCAAGGGGCCGGCCAAGACCATCGTCCTTTTGGACCTCGTCCCCGAACTCGACACCGCCTCCGTCCGGAGTGGCCGCAAGCCCCAGGCCACCTTCAAGGGGACGTACAAGGCCGTCAAGTTCCACCTCGAGGTCCCCTTCGTGGGCAGCATGCATTTCGATTCCGAGAACGAACTGGACCAGCGGGAGGCCGCGCGGGACCCCCTGAAACGCGCGCTGCTCATGCTGAAGGACAAGCTGCCCTATTCCTTCAAGATGACGGACCGCGCCGAGGTCTCCAGGGTGTCCGGCCACAACCGCTTCGTGCCCCGGGCCTTCTCCGGGCGCGGCCTCAAGGACCCCGTGCCCACCGCCGCGAACGCCATCCTCAAGAAGATCCTGATGGACAAGATGAGGGAACAGGCCTTCGCCGACCTCTTCATCCCCCTCTCGAAGGAGAAACTCCTCCCCGGCGACCGCTGGAAAGGATCCTCGGAAGGCCTGATCTACCCGCTCGGATCCTACCTCTTCGACACGGAGTACACGCTCAAGGAAGTCAAGGAGGGGAAGATCGCCGTCATCACCTCCACCTCCGGGGTGAAGAGGGACCCGCGCTCCGAGGCCGGCTTCGAGCTGCCCTCCAAGGACGACCCGACCTACGGCATGTTCGCCCAGTTGCTCAAGCAGCTCAAGATCCAGGAATCGAGCCGCGAGGGGACCTTCGAGTTCGACCTGGAAAAGGGCGAGATGATCAGCGGCAAGGTGGAGATGAAACTCACGCTGGCCGGGAGCTTCGCACCCATGGGCCAGTCCTACGACATCCAGCTCGACGCGTCGCACGTCCGCACCCTGGAAAGGGAAGAGAAGGAGTGATCCCCGGGAGGGGGAGGGGAATGCGGAAGGAAGTGGGATTCGGAAAGGGTGGGATTCCTACGTCCCTGAAATCCCGAACGCTTTGCTTCGCATCCGCGCCCGCTTCCGGATCTCCTGGCGCTTGCAGCGGATCGTGTGGAGCTTCGAGAGAACGCCCGTGAAGGCGAACAGCGCCGGGACGCTCGACCCCGGATCCCGCAAGAGGCTCAGGGGGCCTGGAATCACGCCCCGTGAAAGCCCCCGGAAAAGCCTCGAGAGGGGCGCGTTCTTCAGCAGGACGACCTGGCGCCCGAACGCCCACCGGAACGCGTCCGGATACGTCGGGCCGGGCCCCTCGTCCCGCACGTCGTAGGTCGCACGCGCCTCCGGCACGTAGAGCCCCTTCCAACCGAAGAGATGCGCCCGGCACGCCACGTCCACGTCCTCCAGCACGTGGTCCAGGCTCTCGTCGAACACCTCCCCGAAAAGCGCCACGTCCTGAAGAAGCGCGCGGCGGTACACGGCCGCCCCGCGTGAAGGGCCGATGACGTCGCCTTGCATCTCGTACCGGTCGCCCGGATGCTCTCCCTCACCGCGCTTCAGCGGAAGCGGCGACGCGTCGGGCCAGACGAGACCGGTGGAGTCCAGCACGTCGTTGCCCCGGAACATCTTGAAGATTTTCCCCGTGGCGAATCCCGTTTCCGCATGCTCCGGATGCTCGAGCGCGTCCACCAGTTTCGAGAAGTAGCCTTTCTCGAGCTTCACTTCCGGAAACAGGAAGGAGACCAGCGGGGCGGACGTCTCCCGGATGCCCCGGTTGAGCGCCTGGGAGAGGTTCGAACGGCGCCGGAGCCTGAGGATCCGGGCCTCCGGATACGATTCCTCGACGATCTCCCGCGTCGAATCCCGGGAACCGCAGTCGACGACGACCGTCTCCGCGGGCTGCAACGTCTGTGAAATCAGTGTCCTCACGCATTCCAGAGCGCAGACCTGGCTGTCCCGCGTCGGAATGATGACCGATAATTTCCCCTGGGGCACGGTTCGGACTCCTAGAAACCGGGGTCGTGGTCGGGAGAACCTGTGGTCTCCCCTTGTGTGTATCGGCCAGGCACGGGGGCAACGTGAACGCTTTTTACGGCGCCGGAGGCGAAGAGGGTTCGCTTCCCTCCCCGGAAGCGGGGGGAAGCGCCTCTTCGGGAAGGGGGCCCAGGATCTCCGCGGCGAGCCGATGGAAATCCTCGGCGCCGGCGGACGCCGGGTCGTGCTCGAAGATCGTCTTGCCGTGGCTCGGCGCCTCGGCCACCTTCACGTTCCTCCGGACCACCGTGCCGAAGACCTTGGGGCCGAAGAAGCGGCGGATCTCCTCCACGACCTCCGCGGCCAGGCGCGTGCGCGCATCGAAGAGGCAGGGGATGATCCCCGTCACCTGGAGGGAGGGATTCAGGCGGCGTTTCACCAGATCCACCACCTCGAGCAGCTTGGCCATCCCCTGCAGGGCGAAGAATTCCGTCTGGAGGGGGATGAAGACTTCCTCGACGGCGGTGAGCGCGTTGAGGGAGAGAAGCCCCAGGCTCGGGGGGCAGTCGATCAGCAGGAAATCGAAGGGCGTCCTGCAGGTCTCCAGATACTCGTTCAGCGCGTCCCTCAGGATCGTCTCCCGTCCCACGGCGTTGACCAGCTCGATCTCCGCGCCGGAAAGGTCGATGTTCGCCGGAAGGAGGTGGAGGCGGGGGCGGACCTCGACCAGCGAGGCGCCGAGGGTCCTGTTTCCCGTCAGGACATCGTAGACGGACTTCTGGATCGCGTGGGGATCCGCGCCGAGATGGACGGTGAGGTTCGCCTGGGGATCGATGTCCACCAGAAGCGTCTCCCCCCCCCGCTCGGCCAGCGCTGCGCCCAGGTTGGCAGTGCAGGTGGTCTTGCCGACCCCGCCCTTCTGGTTCATGAACGCGATGCGACGCATGACAGGGGTGGTTGTACCACACCTGCGGAAAATCCCAAATCCCAAATCTACAATCCCTTCCTGCTTTCGACCTTCGACTTCCGACATCCTTCTTTCCTATAGTGCAACAAGGGAATTCAGTCGGCCATGAGCCTTCGGCTCGGGGGCCCACCTTCGCTTGGTTTGCGAAGCGTGAGCTACGGCGGGTCCGCCAAAGCCCTTGCATGTGCGAGCCAGGCGGCGGCGGAGACCCTCGCCCTCCAAGGCGGTCGTCGATCATGGTTTTTCCCGAATTTTCGGAGCAGGCGGTCCAGGATGGGAGGCTCACGCTGGACAGGAGGATCCATGAACCCACGCGCGACGCTGACGGAAACCGAGCGGGTCGACCTCGCTCGCCGGGTCGAAACCGCCCTGGAGGAGGATCTCGGCGACGGCGACCTGACCTCGCGCGCCCTCGTCCCTGACGAGGCGACCGCCGAGGCCCGGATCGTGGCCCGGCGCCCCGGCATCCTCGCCGGCCTGCCCGCGGCCGAGGAGGTCTTCCGCAGGGTGGACCCGGTGCTGCTTTTCGAGAGCCTCGCTTCCGACGGGGAACGGATCGAGGCCGGGCGGAAGGTCGCGCGGATCGCCGGGCGCGCGCGGTCCCTCCTCGCCGGGGAACGCACGGCGCTCAACTTCCTCCAGCGCCTCTCCGGCGTCGCCACGCTCACCCGGCGCTTCGCCGACGCCGTGGAGGGCACGGGAGCCCGGATCCTGGACACGCGCAAGACGCTTCCGGGCATGCGGCGTCTCGACAAGTACGCGGTCCGCGCCGGAGGGGGGTCCAACCACCGCATGGGGCTGTTCGACCAGATCCTGATCAAGGAGAACCATCTCGCGGCGTCGGGGCTTGAGGCGGGGGGAGCGGTGGAGCGGGCGCGGGAGAAGGCGCCGTCGGGGACGTTCGTGGAGGTGGAGGTGGAGACGCTTCAGCAGTTCCGGCGGGCCCTCGAGGCCGGGCCCGACGCGATCCTCCTGGACGACATGGGGCGGGAGGAGATCGCCGAGGCGGTGAGGCTTCGCGGGTCCGCCCGGACACCCGCGCTCGAGGTCTCGGGAGGCGTCTCCCTGGAGACCGTCCGCGGCCTGGCGGAACTGGGCGTGGACCGGATCTCGGTGGGCGCGCTCACGCACTCGGCGCCGGCGCTGGATCTCGCGCTGGAGATGGTTTTGCCTTGAGAACCTTTCCGGCTGGAAAGGAACGGCCCCCAATCGAGATCATGTAGATCAGGACGGACCTGCGTCACCGTGTGCATCGCGGGAAGGGTTGCCTCCGGTGTCCGGTCCTGAGGATCGGGCTTGAGGAGGGAAAGGGTCTTTGCGCTTGCACCCGTTCCCGACACGTGAACAATGAGGCTGCTCTGCGAAACGTCCCCTGACGGAGGTCTCATGCGCTACGACGCCTTCTTCGTCGCGTCCCTTCTCCTCCTTTCCGCCACGTCCGCTTCCGCCTCGCCCCTCGATGACGGCCCCGCCCGCCCCGGCGAATGGGGATTCCGTCCCGCGGACGGAGCCACCCTCGCCGTCACCCCTCCCGGTTTCGCCTGGCGCCCCCAGAAGAAGGCGTCGTCCTACGAGATCGAGGTCCGTGGACAAGACGGGCCGCGCCTCTACCGCGGCATCGGCTTCAGCGTCTTCTGCCCGCCGGAACCCCTCCCGCCGGGAGACTACACGTGGCGATACCGCTCCGTGACCGGGAACGGCGAGCGGTCCCCCTTCAGCCGGGCCCGGCGCTTCACCGTGCCCCGAAACGCTGCCGCCTTTCCCCTGCCCGGCCGGAAGGAGCTGCCGGGCCACGGTTGACTGCGTACTCGAATGCTC
>CAZDSO010000239.1:0-6414 GCA_964508045.1 uncultured Planctomycetia bacterium
CCTTGAAGAGCCGCTCTCTCCTCCGCCCACGATTCATGACGTGGTACCAAGCGTCTGGATAGAGGATTCTCAACGGTCTCGACATGACTGGACGGTACCACATTCTCATGCAACCGTCAATCGTCGACTTGACCCCTTTCCCCCCTTTTTTCTCGCCGGGCGTTCGTTGAAGGGCCCCGGGGCCTTTGATACGCTGGGTCCGATCGGATTGAGTACGAGGGGCCGTCTTGGACGACGAGTGCACGCCGGATTCCCGCGACGAGGGGGCAAATCCTCCCGAAAGGACGCCTCGGCCCGACGAGGACAAGTTCGAGGAGCTGAACGCCGTCGCCCTCCCCGACGAGGAGACGGTGCGTCCCGTGACGCGGGACACCCGGCTCCCATGGCCCGAGACGGACGCGTCACCTCCCGTGATCCCCCCGCGGGCGTACAAGACGCTCGGGACGCTGGGGGAGGGCGGCATGGCGAGGGTGCTGCTCGTGGAGGATCCCGCCTTCGATCGCGAGGTGGCGATGAAGGTGGCCTTTCGCGAAATCCACGAGAAGCCGGCGTCGCTCCAGCGCTTCCTGAACGAGGCGCGCATCACGGGTCAACTCGACCATCCCTCCATCCCCCCGGCCTACGACGCCGGAAAGGGCCCCGACGGCCGGTTCTACTTCACCATGAAGAGGGTGGCCGGCGAATCGCTCGCGGACATGTTCCTGGCGCTGGAGGACGAGGAGGAGGCGGCGGTCGCCGAATACACCCTGTTCCGTCTTCTCTCGGTCTTCGAGAAGGTGTGCGAGGCGGTGGCCTTCGCCCATGACCAGGGCGTCGTGCATCGGGACCTCAAGCCGGAGAACGTGATGGTGGGGCGGTTCGGGCAGGTCTTCGTCATGGACTGGGGCCTGGCCCGGGTGTCCGGCGAGGAGGAAATCCCGGCCGGGGACGGCGTGCTGGGGAAGAAACCCAAGAGCGTATCGGCGAGGCCCGTCGGATCGGTCTACGGAAGCGTGATCGGAACCCCGGGGTACATGTCGCCGGAGCAGGTGGAAGGCAAGATGGACCTGGTGGACCCGGTTTCCGACGTGTATTCCCTCGGGGCGATCCTCTACGAGATCCTGACGTTGGAGAAGGCCTTCGACGGGAAGACGGTCAAGGAACTCCTGATCCAGAACCTGCAGGGGGAGATCCTCCCGCCCCGTGCCCGCGCGCCCCGGCGCGGCGTGCCCCGGGCCCTCCAGGCGATCTGCCTGAAGGCCATGGCTAGGTCGCGGGACGATCGCTACGGTTCGGCGCTGGCGCTCGCCCGGGACGTGCGCGCCTACATGGAACAGCGGCCCGTGAGCGCCTACCGGGAGCCCCTTTCCGCGCGGGCCTGGAAATGGGTCCGGAAGCACGACAAGGCCCTCATGGCCGCCGCGGCCGTGATCCTGGTGGCCGCCGCGGGGACGGGGTTCGGAATCCGGTATGCCCGGTCCGCCCGGCTGGCTTCCCGGGTGGAGGCGTTCCGCGTCCTCGAGCGCGAGGCCGCAGGGATCCGCGAGTCCATCGACGACGGGGCGTACGAGAAGGCCATCTCGGCGACCGACGGGCTTCTCGCCCGCCTCCCCGACGTTCTTCCCGGCCTGCTCGCCGACCCGGCCCTCCGGGAAGGGGCGCCCGAGGTCGTCGATCGGGTCCAGGCGTTCCCGGAACGCGTGCGGCGGTCGCGCGCCGACGCCGTCCTGGCGTGGGCGACGGCGTGCGCGCGCGAGATCGAGACGCCGCCGGGCTCGGCGACGCCCGGGGCCATCGAACGCGTGAAGTCGCACTTCGAGCGTTTCCGCGCGTACCTTCCGGATCTCCCACCCAAGACCGCCGACCGGACGCCGGTCGCCTCGTTCGCCCTCTGGCTCGCCCGGGCGGCCCTCGCGCGGGAGGCGGGCGCCCGGGAACTTCCCGAAACCTCCCGCTGGGTCGCGAGGGCCTTCATCGCCCAGCCGGCGTCGAGGGAAGCCGGGCGGGCCCTCTTGCTTCTCGCGGACCACTCCCTCGAGATCTCCGGCGAGGAGATGGACCCGGAAAAGGCGCTGCTTGCGGCCACGCAGTACCACCTGGCGTACGGAGCGTTCGGCCGGGACTACCCGCGCCTGAAGATCGACGCCCTGTTCGGGCTGGCCGTCGCGCTCAGCCGCCTCGGCGCGGAAGCGCGCGCGCCCTTCGATCCCGCGCTGTCCGCCCGTCACGCTTCCCTCCGTTGCCTGCTCTCCCTCATGGACGCGCAGGGTTGCCTGAGGCCGGCCGTCGCTTCAGCGCTGGGTCCCGAAGAGGCGAGCGCGCTGCAGCGGGAGGCGGGCGACCTGCTGTTCGCGCTGTCGAGAATCTCGTCGTGGACGCCCATTCACGAGGATCCGTTCGCGTTCACCGGCAACGTCGTCGACGCGGACGGCGACGGCGCGAAGGACGCCGTGGTCCTGCACGATTCGCAGGATCCGCTCACGCTCCATGTCCACCAGATCGCGGAGCCCGCCCGGCACGGCGGTCCGCCGATCCTGGAGCCTGTCGAGGAAATTCGCCTTCGCGGAAGGATCGCGCGCCACGTGCCCGGTGTGTCCACGGAGGAACTCTCGGCCGACCAGCTGTGGCGGGTCCGGCTCCTGGCGGACGGCCCACCCCAGTACGCGTTCGGGCTCTCCACCAAGGACCGTTCCCAGAACGTCCTGGTCGTGCTCAAACGTCCGGATTCCCCCTCGCCGCTCCTCTTCGACCGCTACGCAAGCGGGGGCCTGCACCACGAATCCGTCGTCGTGGAGGACCTGGACGGCGACGGCCTCCAGGATCTCCTGGTGGGCCTTCGTTGCTATCACCGCCGGGCCTACGTCTACTTCCAGGGCCCGGAACCGGGGGCCTTCCGTCGCGTCCCGGTTCCGGACACCACGAACGGAAGCGACGTGACCGCCATGCTCGCCGAGGATCTCGACGGCGACGGCGAAAAGGAACTCGCGGTCCTTCGCGGGCCGTTCAACGACTTCTCCCTCGAGGTCTACCGCGTGGAGGGGGAGGGGGACGGGGACGGGCGCGGCCTGGAGTCGATCTGCCGGGTCGACACGGCCGTTTCGAGACGCGTGGCGCCGTTGAGAACGGATGCCGGCACCCTCCTGTTCCTGGCCTCGCACATCGGCGACCTCGGGACCTTCCGCTCCTTCGAGTTTCTCGAGCGTCCGGTGCCCCCCGTGGGTTTCCGCGCGTTCCGCTGGGCGGGAGAAGGGCTCGAGCCCCTGGCGCGGGCGGACGCCGCACGCCCGTTTGACCCCGGGGCCCGGTATTTCGACCTCGATGCCCTGGCCGGGGGCCCGGTCTCGGGCGTGGGGCGCACGGCGTTCATGGAAGTGGGCTTTCGGCAGGACCGGATCGGAGGAGGACACTGCGGGTTCTGGCGGTGGCGCTTCTGGCCGGAAGCGACGTTCACCGACGCGCCGTTGCGGACGCTGGAGATCCCGGACGCGGGCAAGCGGGGGGGACCGGCGGGCGTCGCCATCTCCTCGGCGTTCACGGGGTCGGACGGGCGGGGGTACGTCGCCATCAACGGGGCGCTTTTCCGGTCGCTCGACGCCCGGGATCTCGAGGCCCTGGCGGGTCCGGTCCGGCCGTCCCCTCCGGTTCCGGGGGCGACGCCGTCGGTGGCCCTGTGCCGCTTTCTTCTCGCGTTTGATCTCCCCGCGGCGGCGGTGGATCTGGCCCGCGACGCTCTCGGGAAGGAAAGTTCTTCCGAGACCGCGCTGGAGCTCCGGCGCCTGGAAATCGCGGGGCTCGTCGAATCGGGGGAGGCGGGGGCCCTGAAGGCGCTCCTTTTGGATCTGGCCGTGCAGGGGAGCCTCGCGGCCACGGTGGGAAGCGCGGCCGAGTGGCTCGCGCTGGAGCGGGAGGAATACGGTTTCTCCGCGAACCTCCTCGCCCGGTGGGGCGGAAGCGACCGGGTGCAGGCAAGGGAACGCGAACGGCTCGCCCGCCGCGCGGCGTTCTGGACCTCGGTGGAGGAACGCCTGGAGAAGACCGCTGTCGCGGTCTCCGGGACCCGGCTGTCGACGCGCCAGGGCGACTGCGAGGTCTGGGACCGCCTGCTGACCAACGCCCCGGACGCCGTCCGTCCCGCGCCGGGGGGAGGCGGATCGGTCCTGCGGTTCCACCTTCACCGGAGGAACGCGGTCGTGCTGGCGCCGGGGGGAAGCGGGGAGAAGACGGAAGTCCGGTCCGCGGGGTTCTTCTGGGGCGTGCCGGTGCGCTACGCCGGCGGGCCCTGGAAACTGGTCCTGGAAGCCACCATCGACGGCGCTCCGTGGTGGTCCGGATTCCGTCTCGGTTTGATCGGGGCCGGCACGCTCGACGGCGGGCCCGGCCGCTGGCGGCTGACCGGGTCCTGTGTCACCTTCTCCTGCGGCGGAGGAAACGAGGTCAACACGGTCAGGGCGGGGAGCGCGGGGACGATCCTCGCGATCGACGCGTTGCTGGGGAAGCCCCTCCGGGTGGAGGTGGTCCAGATCCCGTCGGCCCGACGGCACCGGGTGACGATCCGCACCGTCGGCGACGGCCGGGTCGTCTACGCGCGCGTCCTTTCCGGGATCGAGCCGGTCGCGGGCGGTCACTACCTGTTCGGCGTCTTTTCCGGCACGCCGAACGGCATGGAGGGTCATCTGAAGCATTTCGGTATCGCCGGCGACGTGGACCTCCTGCCGCCTTCCGACCCCTGGCAACGTGGATTCCTGGTTTCCGCCTCGAACGTCGGTCCCGTGTCCCGGGCCGTCCGCCATCGCGCCCGGGGATCGTGGGACGATTCCGCAACGGCCTTCGAGGAGGCCGCGATGCTGTACGGCTCGGCGGCAACCTCGACGGCGCCGGGATCGCGCTACCGCGCTTTGCTCGGGCAGCTGGCGGGGGAGATGCGTCTCGAGGCAGCGTGGGCCCGCGCGCGGGAGGACGCCGGCACGTTCGCCTCGGGGCAGGCGGACGCGCTTGCGGACCCGGCAAAACGGACGGTGCTGGTGAAATGGCTTCTGGGCGGTCCGGAGCATTTCCGGCGCGAGGGCCTGTGGGAGGCCTGCGGCGCCGCGCTGGCCCGGGCGCGGCATCCCGGCTGCTCGGCGGCGGAGGTCCGTCGCGCGCTGGAGGACGAGGAGCGGGAGTACGAGGCGTTGCGGGAGGCGTTTCTGGAGGGGCGGACCCGGGAGGCCTACCAGCGGGTCCTGCAGAAGCAATCGAGTCTGGAGACGTGCGAGGCGGCGGTGATCGGCCTGTGGCTTCTTTCACGGTCGCGCGGGGAGGAGGCGCTGGTCCGCCTCGTCGCGAGGTTCCTTCGTCTCATCGGGGAGGACGGGATTGTTGTGTCCATGACGGAGGACCTCTTGTCCGTGCGGGCGGGGGAGGAGAGGGCCGCGTTGCTCGGTTACCGTGCTTCGGCCCTGTCGGCGTTGAACCGCCGTGAGGAGGCCTTGCAGGCGATCGTGATGGGGGGGGCGGAACCGGAGCGACATTCCCGTTCGTTTCTGGAGCTGATGGTGGATCTCCGCCGGCGGCAGGTGGAGCACGCGGCGGAGGAGGCGGGGAGTCGATGACGACGCAGGAAATGAGGGCCAACCGGCCCGCCCCGGGACAGGATCGTTTTTTCATTCCTCGATGGTGCGTGCGGCCATGTCGAGCCCCCTCATCACGCGTCCGTCATCCCAATATCGTCCCCGTCCACGACATCGGACAGGAGGGCAACATCCATTTCTTCGCAATGGATTTCGTGGATGGCAACCCGTTGGGGCACGCAGCATGGGAAAGACACTGTGCATCCCACGAATTCACTTGACATATAGACGATATAGATCTAATATGTTCTTACCTTACTGGATACTGTGTCAAGTGGTATAGCGACTTGACAAGACTGCTGTTTAGTGCCAACTATACAGGTGCTATGTCGACATCAAGTCAAGTTCGACGAGAGAAGAAGGTGAACGCCTTCTTCGCCCGACACGCCGTCTTCACGGTCGAAGAGCTGGGCCGGTTCCTCGCCAGCCGGGGGTCGGCGAATGTCAACACCCGCAAATCGCTCCTGACCTACCATAAAAACCGGGGACGGGTCGTACCCGTGCGCCGCGGCCTGTACGCCACGGTCCCCGAGGGGGCGGATCCGGCGACGTTCCCGGTCGATCCTTTTCTCGTCGCCGCGAAACTCGCCGACGACGCGGTTCTCGCCTATCACACGGCCCTGGAATTCCACGGTAAAGCCCATTCGGTCCATACGAAACTCCGATATGTTTCCGCGAAGAGGTCTCTTCCCCTGCGATTCCAATCGCATGACTACGAACGCGCCCCGGTGCCGAACGGATTGCTCGCGAGGAAAGCGGGAATGACTGGGGTGGTCCGGCGAAAAATCTCAGGCGTGGAATTGCGCGTCGCCGGCCTGGAGCGAAC
>CAZDSO010000240.1:0-6410 GCA_964508045.1 uncultured Planctomycetia bacterium
CGTTTCTTCCCTCCCGCTGCTTGATGTTCTCGCAGAACCGTTTCGCATCCTTTTCTCCGCACCATCGTGGGTGCGAACCCGTCTCCTGGATGCCCGAAGAGATGATGACGTCCAGCTCCGGCTCGGGCAGCTTCGTCAGGATGTTGTCCGTGATCTCGAGGCAGGCGGCACGGAGGAGGGGCGGAAGAACGATCTCCTCGATGCGGGACGGCTCGAAGCCGCTCTGCGGGGGAATGAGCAGGAAGAGCTCCCAGGGCGACATCCCGCACTGGAAACGGTCCAGCGCGAAGCGGCGGGTCACCTTGAAATCTTTGAAATACAGCGGACGACCGTCGCCGTCGGTGGCGTGCCAACGTCCCCGGCAGGAGGCCGAGAAGCCGTCGGCCGCGATCAGGCACGCCGCGGGAGGAAAAACGAGGCTCAGGAGGGCCGACGCCAGGAAGGCCGGCGTCTTCCCTCCGTAGCGGATGGACATCTCGGAGACCTCGATCGTCAGGTTGACGTCCTCCTCCTGCTCTCCCGGCTCGTCGCGCATCTCCACCAGCTTGAAGGCGCCCGTTCCTTCCAGCATGCTCGCGATGTCCTTCTGGAAAGCCGCCGGATCGAACGGGCCGCGCCACGCGGCCTCCTCCCGGCTGGGCGTGCGCGGCGGGCCCTGGGCAAGGGGGGCCGTGTCCGGGGGAAGAACGATCAGCCTGCAGGGCCTTTCGGCCGGCGTCGGTCGCACGATCTTCCGGAACCGGGGATCCATGTCGAGCGTGACGGGCGTAACGGACGCCGCGCATCCCATGAGCAGGGCCAGGGTCGCTCCCGCAAGCATCCTGCAAGTTCGTCGCGTCACGGCTCTAGGCCTCACCGGTTTTCAATCGATGTACCGGGCCAGGCGGAAGCCCAGGAAGGGCTCCCGGAATCCTTTGAACGGAAGCGGGCACCCCTTTTCGCATTTCCGATCGAGGTTCAAGACGCCGTCGTCCAGGGCGCACCCGCCCATGGAGACGTACGCCTCTCCCCGCCTCACGATCTCGGCGGCGTTCCCCCCCAGGTCGACCACGCCGAGGCGCGTCACGTCATGGTGGAAGAGCCCGACCGGCCGAAGTGAACCGCCCGCGATGTTCGCCCTGTCCATGCCGGCCTCGTCTCCCCACGGATATCTCCAGAATCCCCTCCCGTTCCACCGGGCGGCAAGGCTCCATTCCCGCTCCGTCGGGAGGCGGAAATCCTCCCCGTGCTCTTCGCTGCACCAGGCGATGTACGCCTGCACGTCCTCTATCGACACGCTCGTCACGGGGTGGTCCCCCGTTCCCTCACGGCACCGGCACCCCTCCCAGTCCGGATGGGGGGGAGGCGGGTGCGACGTGGCCTCCAGGAACGCCTGGTACGCCGCGTTCGTGGTCTCCGTCTCCGCGATCATGAACGGGCGCACGTCCTCACGGATCCGGATCCCGCCCCGACCCGGTCCGCCTTCCCGGATCACCAGGACGAACCCGGCCGCCTTCCAGCGCGTGACATAGTCCCGGATGAAATCCATCGCCCGCGCGCGCAACGCCTCCGCGCCCGCGGCGACCCGGGCGTTCCTCGCCCGGTCGAAACGGGCGAGCAGCGTGAGGGCGTGCCGGCAGGAGACATACGAATCCGAACCCAGAAGATCCTCGATGCGGTCCCGCGCCGCGTCGAACGCCTTTTGCTCCGCCAGGCACGCCCGCGCCTCCGCGACGATCTTTCCCGCCTCCTCCCGGACCGCGGGAAGGCGGCTCTCCTCGAACCCGGAAACCTCTTCCAGCGCTTGCCGGTAACGTGCCGCGGACAAAAGCCGGCGCGCCGTCCCGGCGGCCTTCTCGAACGCCCTTCTCTGCCTCGCTCCCTCCGTCTCCTGCAGCCTGGACGCGACCTTTACGAGAAGGGAACGCAAGACGTCCCCGTGGTAATCTTCCCCGCCCGCCAGGAGGGATTCGATCTCCGCCCTCGCCTGGCGGGCCGCATCGAGCGTCATCGACGGGAGGGACGCCTCGATCTCCTCGATCCGGGCGGCCTGCCTCTTGATCTCCACGATTCTCCGGCCCGTCCGCTCCCTCGCGTCGTCGATCGAGGCCTGCCGGGGGGCGCGGGCGATCCCCGGGCGGATCTCCTTCAGGCCCCGCGCCCGGGATCGGAGCTTCGCCATCCAGACCTCGGCCCGATCGACGTCCCGATCGCCGAGCGCGGCGCGCGCGCCGAACAGGAGGGCTTCCTGCTCGCCCAGGCACTTGGTCACGAAGTCCTTCTCGAACGCCGACGCGGTCTCCGGTCCCGACGCCGTCGTCTTCACGCCCTCGAGGCGGTCGAGATGCTCGAGCCCGCCGAGGAAGTCGCCCGTCGAGAGACGGCGGGCGCATTCCTTCTTCCAGGGGGCGAGCGCAGGATCGGCGGCGTCGGGCGCCGGATCCTCGTCCGGCGTGGCGGGCTTTTCGATGCTGCGCTTTCGATCCGCCATCGGGGATTGGGCGGGCTGGGGATCGGTGGGGGAGGGGGACGCCGGTTTCACCGGAAAGCCGGGCAGGGCGCCGGAAAGGTACGCCGCGCCTGCAGCGACCAGCGCCAGGACGGCGAGGAGGGCGTAGATTCGCTTTCGCGTGCGGGGCACGGCGGCGGGGGCCTCGTCCGGGGTGGAAAGCGGTCGCATCAGGCCCGTCGACTTGATGATGCCGGACAGCTCGTTCCCCAGCACCTCGCCGCGGGAGACGCGATGGACCTTCGCCAGGGCGTCCTTGAGTTCCTCGTAGCTCTGGAACCGCCGGTCGGGCTCCCTCTCCGTCATCCGCCGGATCACGTCGCACACATGGCTCGAGAGTCCCGGGACGATCCCCTGCGGGTCCGGAAACGGCTGCGTCAGCTTCCGCGTCACCAGGTCGAAGAGGTTTTCGCTCCAGAACGGAACCATGCCCGTCAGCATCCGGTAGAGCGTGATGCCCAGCGCGTAGATGTCCGACCGGAAATCGACGCCCTTGTTGTTGCATTGCTCCGGGGACATGTAGGAGGGAGTTCCGATCATCTGGCCCGTGATCGTGATCCGGCGGTCGACCTCCACCTGCTTGGCCAGGCCGAAATCCATCAATTTCACCTTGCCCTCGGCCGAGATCATGATGTTGGCCGGCTTGACGTCGCGGTGGATGATCCCGCTTTCCGCCGCCGCGCCGAGACCCCGCACCGCGGACAGGAGAACGCCGACCGCCTGTTCCTCGGGAAGCCTTCCCAGCCTGCGGACCACGTGCTCCAGGGCCACGCCGTGGATGTATTCCATGGCGATGTAGTAGCTCGCATCCGCTTTGCCTGCGTCGTAGACCTTGACGATGTTGGGATGGGAGAGCCGGGCGGAGGCCCTGGCCTCCTGGAGGAAACGATCGAGGAACGGCTCCTGGGAGACCAGGTGGGGGAGGAGGACCTTCAGGGCGACCCGCCTGTCCAGCGCGATCTGTTTCGCCAAAAAGACGGTCCCCATGCCGCCCTGGCCGATCTTCTTTTCGATCCGGTATCCCCCGAGGACCTGCCCCCGCAAGGAATCGTGGGGGGACTTCTTGCCTGGCGAAGTCTCGTGCCGGTCGGAGGGCGGAAACGGCACGGGATCGTCGGATGCCGGTTGCGCGGGCGAAGTTTCCCCATCGAAATCCATGCCGCTCTCTCGAAGCCGTGCGGAAACGAAAGGTTCTTGTATCTTTGATGAAAAGCCCCGTCTTGTCAAGACGGGGGGCACGTGAGGCTTTCGTGCTGTCAGCAAGTCGTCGTCTTCTCTTTCGTTCCGTAGCCCGCCCCCGGCGTCTCCCACAAGCACCACGGCGGTCTGGGGTCAGCCCAAAACGAATTCCTGACCCATCCCCGCTCCTCCGGCATCCGCCTTGGCACGCACCGTCCAAACGGCTATAGTCGGCTGTATGGTCTTCGATCCCGTCGCCGAATTGTACAGCCGCTACCCGTATCCGCCGGCGGAACCCGGAAGCCGGGCCTGGAAGCGGGAGATCAACCGTCGCTCCGAGGAGGGGCGCTTCATCGCGCAGACGCTTCTTTCGCGGCGGCCCGCGCTGGAGAACGGATCCCTCCTCGACGCCGGGTGCGGCACCGGGCAGAAGCTGCTCGGCCTCGCGCAGGCCCTCCCGGACGCCACGATCGTCGGCGGGGACTGCTCGCCGGCTTCCCTGGCCATCGGGCGGCGCCTTCTGAAGGACGCCGGCCATGAGCGCGTGCGCCTCGTGCGGCTCGACCTCTCGAAATCCCTTCCCGCCGAGGCGTCCGGGCCTTTCGACGCGGTGGTCTGCGACGGGGTTCTCCATCACCTCGAGGACCCGGCCCGGGGGCTTTCGAATCTCGGCCGGGTCCTCAAGCCCGGCGGCGAGATCTGGATGACCGTGTTCGGGAAGCTGGGGCGGGCGGAGATGGCGCGCCTGAGGAAGATGCTGACCATCCTGGAGCCCCGTTTCCTGCGCTTCGATCGGCGCCTGTCCATCGCCCGGATGCTGGTGAAGGTGACGGGCATCCTTCCGAAACGCCGTGCGCGCCGCTTCCAGAACGACAGCAGCCTGGCGGACGCCGCCCTGATTCCGCGGGAAACCCATTTCGACGTCGTGGAGGCGGTGCGGTTTCTCGAACGCGGCGGCTTCGACCGGATCCGCTGGGTGGACGGGGAGCCGCTCTGGGAGGCGTTTCTCGAGAAGGCCGGGGCGGCGGCCCGGGAGATCGACGACGAGCTCCTCGGCCGGGAGCTCTCCCCGGTCGACCGGTGGCGGATCGTGGAGCTGTGGAAACGCCCCGGGATGCTCCGGTTCATGGCCCGGAAGGTGGAGACGCCGGGGGGCGAGCGCGGAGAGGGAGCGAACGCAACATAACATGCATTATCGGACGTTGCGGCTCACTTGTCCGTGCAGAGGTGGGACAGCCGCTTCATGATCATGTATCCCTTCAGCTCCTCCCACGACCGGAACTCGTAGTCCATCTCGAAATCGGGATTCCAGAACTCGCACTCGTCCGGATCGTGCTGCCGGCAGACCAGGGGCTTGGAGTCGTGGATCTCGCACTGGTTGTTCTTGAGGTGGCGGCACGGGACGTCCACGCAGAGATGCCACTTCTTGTCGATCACGTAGACCGAGACGTTCTTGTGGAGAAGGTACCACCGGAGATTATCGAAATCCTCCCGATCCTCCGGCGTGTCGATCTCCAGCGAGATGTACCGGCAGCACAGCGCCGGACACCCCTTGCACTTGTCGTCCACCTTGAACCCGTCGGCCTGCTTCTTCGAGGCGGCCGCCCGGTTCTTCCTCGGCTTTTGGGTCTTTTTCTTATCCCGGGAACCCCGGCTGCTCTTGGTCTTTTTCTTCTTTTTCGACATGAACCTCTTCTCCTGTGCCTTTCTCACGATCGTAGAAACCAAGGATGCACGTCCGCCCAAACCGGGATCAGAAGCGGGCCTCCCAGCCCACCTCCAGCGCGAGGGCCCGCCATTCCATGTCCTCGCGGCGCCCGTCCCCGATCCTCTCGGCGTTATGGAAGGTGAATCGGAATCCCCCGTACAGGGAGGACCCCGGGAACACATCGAAGCGGATCCCGGCACCGATCTCCAGAAGACCGTTCACCTGGGTCAGCAGGTAGCGTTTCCGCTCGGACGATACGCGCTCCCCCACCGGGTTCCCCCACCGGTCCCGCAGCACCTCCACCGTGTCCGTCTGCTCGATGATCTCCCGGTACGAGATCGTGAACAGGCTCGCGCGCGCGAAGCCTTCCAGATGGAAGGCCGGGGCCAGGACGCATTCCCCACGGGCCTCCACGAAGGGAAAGACCGACTCCGTCGTTTCCCGCGCCCGCGGGCCGCCCGTGAGATCCAGGACGTGCTCCAGGCTCTCGTACCGGGCCCCGAGCACGAAGCCGATCCGGTACGTCTTTTCCACCGTCCCCCACGCGTACACGCCCAGATCCGCCAGAAGCCTCGAGACCGAAACCGTGAGGTCGCTTCCCCCCGAAAAGACCGTGCCGTCGAACCGCACCCCGCCCGGCGGGGCGGCGTGACGACTCTGGCGGTGGATGTACGCCCACGCGAGAAATCCGAAGACCTGGGGCCGGATCTTGACATCGGCCCGGAGCACGGGCGCGATGAAGAATGGAGACCCGCCCAGGTCGTCCTCCCAGGAGAGACGGTCTCCTTCCAGCGTCTTCGTGTCCTTCCGGATCGAGGCTCCCGCGAACCCCGCCCAGGCGGAAATGCGGACGCGCCCGAAACTCTTTTGCGGAGGTTCCGTCTCGAGCGGGGAAGGCGGGACCACGCCCTCCCCGGGGTCCCCTTCGCCTTCCTTCGCGTCCGGCGAGGAGCCTCCCGTCTGTCCTGCCGCGATCCCCGCCCCCCCCCACGAGGAGCGCCAGAACCGCCGGAAAGATGAACGATGTCCTCATGT
>CAZDSO010000241.1:0-6400 GCA_964508045.1 uncultured Planctomycetia bacterium
GCATGGGCTATGGCGGGTCCTTCGGAGACCCTCGCCCTCCAAGGCGGTCGTCGATCATGACTTTCCCCGGATGTTCGAAACCGATCTCAGCCAGCAGATTTCAGCAAGGAGGGAACGGCCGCGCTTCCTCCGAGCGGATCGAAGCCGCTCGGATCGCCGAACCTCCGTCTTCGCCGGAGGATTCGCCTCCCACAATTCTTCTTTCTTCGTGCCTTGGTGTTACGTACACTGCGAAAGGCTCGTGGCGTATATCCGTTGATCTTCCAGCGCGAATCGGAGACACTAATAGAGGCTCCGGCTTCCGTTTCCTTGTTTGAATTCGGTACAGATCGATGGATCACCGAACCGACCACCGGATGGCCCCCCCCCGAACCTTCTGGATCCTCCTGGCCGCCCTCCTGATTCTCCTCGCCCCCCGTCTCTCCATGGCCCAGGGCTGGGGCGAAGAGTCCGGAAACGAATGGGGCGAGGAAGACCCCTCCGGCTGGGGAGAACTCCCCCCCGCTGAGGAGGAAGAGGAGCCCGAAGCCGGACCGGCCGCCGAGCCGGACCGATCCTCTGAAACATCCCAGCCGAAGGAACCCTCACCGGAAGAAATAAAGATCGATCTCGTGTTCTCGGACCGGAAAGGCCTGGCGCTGGAGGCCCCGGGCTTTCGCCTCGGCATCCACACCCTTCTCCAGACCGACCTCTGGCTCTTCGAGACGGGCGATTACCAGTCGAACACCTTCTTGTTCCGTCGCGCCTACGTCGGGGTGTCGGGGACGTTCGACGAGTGGCTGCGCTGGAAGGTCGAGTACGACCTGGCCGATACGAGCGGGACCATCGCCCAGGGGCTCCAGGACACGTTCATCGAGGGAATCGTGGAGGGGACCCCTCTCGCGGTCCGCGCCGGCTACTTCAAACCGGCCGTGACGGCCGAGGAATTCCGCGTCTCGACGCGGTTCATCACCTTTCTGGAGAGATCCTCCCACGTGACGGACCTGTTTCCCGGACGCCGTCCCGGCCTCATGGTCGAGCTGCGCTCGTCCTGGGAAAAGAAAGGCCCCCCCCGGGTGCGGGGCTGGCTGGGCGTGCACAACGGAAACGCCGGCCCTTTCGTGAACTTCAACAACGACTGGGGCCTTTCCCTGATGGCGGAAGCGGTCCCCGTGATGACGAAGACCATGTTTCTCCAGGCGGGCGTTTCCACCTGGCTGGCCTACCACGAGAACCTCAACACCTGGACAGCCAACTCTCCCGAGGGCGCGGTCCGATTCGTCGACGCCTACGACGCGGGGGGCCTTGAGCAGATCCACGGATTCCACGTCCATTTCCATTTCGACCGCTTCGCGGCCATGTTCGAGTACACCTTCGGGATCCAGCAGCGGAAGGTCGAAGTGTTGTTTCCCACGCAACGCTGGGAGAACTATGCGCCCCTGAGGGCTTCGGGCTACCACCTCGACTTCTGCGTGATGTTGTGGGCTCCCGAGGGCAAGCCGAGACGCAACGTGGGTTTCAACCGCGGCCTGGAGGTCTGCGCCCGCTTCGAGCGCCTGGAGATGAACAACATCAACCGGGGCACCGCGGCGCGCCTTCCCGACTCGCCCGCGACCAACGCCGTGAATCTCCTGGGAGGACGGATGGGGGCGTGCACACTCGGGGTCAACTGGTATATCACGCGACGGGCCCGTGCGGGATTCAACATGATCACGGAGTGGTTCGAGCTCGAGAGCGATGGGAACCTGTACGTCCTGGAACGCGATCATCAGCCCCGGACCGGCGGACCCCGTTTCGTCTGGGCATTGCGCTTCCAGGTCTTCCTCTGACCTTCGATTCCTGGGAGGGGCCATGGACACGATCGATCGCGAACCGGCGGACCGCAGGAAACGGACCCCGGCGCCCCTTTCTCCGAGACGCGCGTCCCTGTTTCTCTCGGCGGCCCTTCTCGCGATATCGGGACTGGCCTTTCCGGACGGGGTCCGGGCCGAGCCGGGCGAGGCCGTGCCCGGGCGGCTCATCCTCATGTTCCAGCCGAGGGTGGCCGACCGCATCGACGACGTTTTGGAGGGGCGCGCGGGCCTGACCGAAGCCTGCGGCGGGGATGCCTCCCTGGAAGAGGCGTTCGAGCGCATCGGCGTGACGGAGCTGAAGCGGCTGTTCCCTGACGTCGACCGGGTCATCCGCGAGCGGGGGTTCCTCACGCCGCGCGAGGCGTACGAGACCTACCAGCAACGCATCCGGGAGCGCTTTCCGGCCCGCACGGCCCGCGCCCCGGCCGGATCGAAGCACATCCCGACGTACGGGATCTTCACCGTCCGGTTCGATCCCGCGCATGCGGTCGGGGCCGCGTGCCACGCGATCCAGGAGACGGGGCAGGTGGTCTACGCGGAGCCCGACCGGATCGTGACGCTGGACTACACGCCGAACGACCCGTATTTCTCGAGCGACCTGTGGGGGCTCAAGAAGATCGACTGCCCCGCGGCGTGGGACACGGCCAGCGGATCGGGGGTGGTGGTGGCGGTGATCGACTCGGGGGTGGACCTCGATCATCCGGATTTGCAGAACCGTCTGTGGACGAACCCCGGAGAGACGGCCGGGAATTCGTCGGACGACGACTCGAACGGATACGTGGACGACGTGAACGGCTGGGACTTCGTCCACAACGACAACGACCCCGACGACGACAACGGCCACGGGAGCCACTGCGCCGGCACGGTGGCGGCGGAGGAGAACAACGGGACGGGCGTGGTGGGCGTGGCCTTCTCCGCCCGGATCATGTGCCTGAAGGGCATGGGCAGCGGGGGGAGCGGCAACGACACGGACCTGGACAACTGCCTGAACTACGCCATCAACAACGGCGCGCACGTGATGTCCAACAGCTGGGGCGGCCACGGCTACTCGAACACCTACGCCGTCACGGTCAGCAACGCCGTCTCTTCCGGCGTGGTTCCCGTCTTCGCGGCCGGCAACGACAACCAGTGCGGGTCCATGCATTCACCCTCCAATTGCCCCTCGGCCTTTTCCGTGGCCGCCATGAACATAAGCGACGGGCGCGCGAGCTTCTCCAACTACGGCATCAAGATCGACGTCACCGCCCCGGGCCGCGACATCCGCTCCACCGTTCCCGGCGGCGGCTACGCCGTCTATTCCGGCACCAGCATGGCCACGCCCCACGTCTCGGGCGTGGTCGCCGTGATGCTGAGCGACCTCGCCGCCCGTTCCCAGAACGCCACCGTCGAGCAGGTCCGGCAGATGCTCCGCGCGTACTGCGACGACACCGAGGCCCCCGGCTGGGACCGCCGGGAGGGGCACGGACGGGTCAACGTGAACAACATGATGGGCGCCGACGCCGCGCGCGTGTGCGAGGCCAAGATCAACGCGCCGGACGCCGCAACGCCGGTCACGGGCAGCAGCGTCGATGTCCAGGGCTACGCCTGGGCCCCCTCGGGCGCCTTCCAGGACTACACCCTGGAATACGCACCGGAAACCCCCCGCGATACCGACCCCTGGACGACGATCACGACGTCCACGAACCCGGTCCAGAACGCCTCCCTCCACAACTGGGACGTCTCGGGACTCGCCGACGGCCGCTACACCCTTCGGCTCACGGCCCGCAACACGCAGAACGAGATCTTCCGCGACCGCATCGAGTTCGTCCGCGACACGTACGCCGACGACGCGTCCTCCAATGCCGTGGAGGTCAAGGGAAACCCCCTGACCTATCACGTCCTCGTCGACCGGAACTTCACGACCGACGACGAGGACTGGCTGGTCATGGAATGCGTCGGGGGCGTCGACTACGTCTTCCGCACCGACCGGCTCTCCGGAAAGACGGACACGGTGATCGACCTCTACCAGTCCGACGCGAGCACGCTGGAAGGAACAAATGACGACTACCCCAGCGATGGCGAAAAGGAATCCCGCATCGCCTGGAGCTGCGGGAGCTCCGGCACCTACTACCTGAAGGTCTACGGCTGGAAGGACGCCGGCGCCGGCTACCCGCACGCCGCCCCCGGCTCCTACCGCCTCCACCTCATCGGGCTGTTCAAGGACGGGTTCGAGCCCGACGCCGCCGTGGCCCAGGCCGGAACGCTGGCGGCGAACGGCCCGGCGGCGCACCACTCCATCGTGCCCGCCGGCGACGTCGACTGGATGCAGTTCCCCGCCGAAGCCGGCAAGACGTACGTCATGGAGGTCTCCAAGGCGGACGCCTCCGCGGCCATGAACCTCGACCTCTACGACGCAACCGGCACGACCCTGCTCGCCTCGGGCTCGGCGGGAAGCGACGGGCGCGTGCGCATCACGGGCTGGACCTGCCCGACCGGCGGGACCTACACGCTTCGCGCGAGCGCCGGCGCCGGCGCGACCGGCCACTACCTCGCCCGCGTCTACGAGAAGGAGGACGTCCTCTTCGTCGAGGATTTCGAGACGGTGGGCGACGAGCTCTGGACGCCGAGCAACGGCACGTGGTCCGTCTCGGGCGGCGCGTACCGGCAGGGGAACAACGCCGACAGCGCCCATTTCTCCAGCGCGGGGCTCGACGGCTGGTCGGACGCGGTCGTGGAGGGGACGCTCCGGTTCCAGAATTCCTCGGCGAGCCACGGGAACAGCGGGCTGATCCTGCGCTGGATCGACGCCGACTCCTACATCGTCGCCCGCGTCCGGGAGACCAACCCGGGGTTCGACATCACCCAGTGGGAGAACGGCACGGCCGAACGCCTGGCCGGGCTGAACGCGTCCCTGTCGGCGGGCACCGACTACCCGGTCCGGATCACCTTCGAGGGACCGTATCTCACCTTCGAGGTCTCGGGCGAGGTGGCGATCCAGGCGTACAGCCCGCGGTTCACCAGCGGAAGACTGGCGCTTCGGAGCTACGGCGCCGTGAGTTTCTTCGACGATCTGAAGATCTGGAAGCCCGGACCGGGAACCGTGGGCGACCTCGCCTTTACCCCCCCGCTTCTTCCCGACGGCATGGAAGGCGCCTTCTATTCCACGATCCTCGAAGCGAGCGGCGGGCAGACGCCCTACACCTTCGCCCATCTCGGCGGTACGTTGCCGCCCGGCATGTCCGTCGCGGCCGACGGGACCCTCTCGGGCACGCCGACTGCCGCGGGCAACTACACCTTCTCCGTGACGGTCACCGACCCCGGCGACCGGCTCCGCGCGGGCCAGGTCACGCTGAACATCGTGGCCGCCACCACGGGCGACACAACGCCCCCCGCCGTCACCTTCGTCAATCCCAGCGACGGCCAGGAGGTGCCGGCCGACGCCGAGACCCTCCAGGTCGACGTGACCGATCCCTCGGCGGTCAAGCGCGTCCGGGCGCGCGTGAGGAGCGGAAGCTGGTACGACCTGACCTTCATGGGCTCCGACCGCTACGAGGGGCCGCTGGACCTCGCCGAAGGGCCGAACCTGATCGAGGTCGAGGCCGAGGACTACGCCTCGAACAGCGGGACCACACCCATCACCGTGCACCTGGACACCACCCCTCCCGTGCTGACCTTCGGGACCTACAAGGACAACGCCGCGGTCCACACGCCGAGCATCGTCCTGGACGGCACCGGCCTCGACGCCGCGACCGTCACCGTGGACGGGAACCCCGCCGACACCTTCGATGCGGTCTCGGGCGCGTGGACCGAAACGGTCTCGCTCGCCTACGGCGAGAACGTGTTCGTCGTCCGCGCGACCGACTCCTTTTCCCGTGTTGACGAGAGGACGCTTCACATCCACTTCCGGCTGAAGGGGGACGTGGACAACGACGGCGATGTGGACCATGACGACGCCCTGCTCGTCGCGCAGTACGAGGCGGGGACCGCCTCGCTGTGCGACGCGGACGCGAACTTCGCCGACGTCGATCTGAACGGGCTGGTGAACATCCAGGACGCCTATGCCATCCGCCGCGTCGCCGACGGCAAGATGGTGTTTCCCTGAAAGGAGCCGCGCCATGAAGGATCGTCTGGACATCCGGAGGAGCGCCGGCCCGGCCGTCGCGCTCGCCCTCGCCCTCGTTCTCGTTGCGGGCTGCAGCAGGGATTCCAGCTCCCCCCCCGGCGAGGACGGCCCCCGTCCCCTCGAGGCCGGACAGGCTCGCCTGACCCCGGAACAGGGAACGGTCGCCGGGAACGACACCGTGGTGTTGCACCTGAACGTGCATTCGGGAGAACAGGCGCTGGGCGCAGTCAGCCTCCGGCTCTTCTTCGACGACGAGGCCTTCGAACTGGTCTCGGTCCAGGCGCAGGACGGCACCCTTTCCGATCCCTTCCTCCAGGCCGAATCGCCTCCGGGATCCCTCTATCTCGGCTGGACGAACACCTCCGACCCCGACGCCGACCTGACGGGCGAGCGCCGCGTGGCCGATCTCACCTTCCGCGCGGTGGGCGAGCCCGGCGCGAAGATGAACCTCTCCGGGAGGATTCTC
>CAZDSO010000242.1:0-6400 GCA_964508045.1 uncultured Planctomycetia bacterium
GGGCCTTCATCGAAGAGGGGGGTCCGGGGGGATCGAATCCCCCCGGCGGGGGGTGTGGGGGGCGGCGCCCCCCGCGCCGTGTTGCCGTGTGGCGGCCAGGCGGAGAGACCCGCTGTGGCTGATCAACCTGCCTGGCTACCGGCGATCCTGCCGTTTGGGGGGGGTGGGGAGCGCGATGGGGGGGGTGTCCCCCCCCAGGGCGCTACAAGCAATTTCGTTCCGAGACTCTTGCTCTTTTCTTACCGACACCCGTGGGGCCGCGGGGAACCGGGGGCCTTGAGGGCATGGAAATCGCGAAAAACGGTTACAGCGCGAATGGCTCCGTGGCGCCCCTTGCGTGCGGGATCCGAATGGTCTATAAAGGATCCGCCGTGCTGGACGGGGGAGTAGCGGATCCCTGTAACCTGCAATCCGCTGTAGCAGGGTTCAGAACCCGCTGAAACTCTTTTCTCCGGCGGTCATCCGTCGGGCAAGCGGCGATGAAGGTCGGGTCTCGTGCAATGGGCGGGCGTGAACCGGGTCAGGCCTTGACGGGAGCAGCCCTAAACGTTTCAGTCCATGTGCCGCGGGGTCGCCTGGCTGGAGCTGGCTGTCCGCCGGACCCGGCGGGGGGAGCTGGGAGGCGGGGTGCACGGCGCCTTTTCTCCCCGGCCTTGTCGGCCTGCCTGTCAGCCGTCAAGGCTGAGAGGTCCGGTCGAGGATGGGAGATTTCAGATTCCAGAACCAGCCCGATGGGCCTTGACGATCTAGCAGGAGCGCGCCTGGACCCATGTCCTACCTCGTTCTAGCCCGCAAGTACCGCCCCGCCCACTTCGGGGACGTGGTGGGGCAGGAAGCGGTGGCCCGGACGCTCTCGAACGCCATCCGGAGCGAACGGGCGGGTCACGCCTACCTGTTCGCCGGTCCCCGCGGCGTGGGCAAGACGTCCATGGCCCGGATCCTGTCCAAGGCCCTCAACTGCGCCGAGGGGATCGGGACCGACCCGTGCGGGCGATGCGAGATGTGCGTCGCCATCGCCAAGGGGACGGACACCGACGTTCTGGAGATCGACGGCGCGTCCAACCGGGGCATCGAGGAGGTCCGGGCCATCCGGGACAACGCGGTCTATCATCCGTCCCGGTCCCGGTTCCGGATCTTCATCATCGACGAGGTCCACATGCTCACGACGCCGGCGTTCAACGCCCTGCTCAAGATTCTCGAGGAGCCGCCGGCCCACGTGAAATTCATTCTCGCCACGACGCAACCGCAGAACGTTCCCGAGACCATCCGCTCGCGCTGCCAGCGGTTCGATTTCCGCCCGATCTCGCCGGAGGCGGTGGCGAAGCGCCTCGAGGAGATCTGCGAGCAGGAAGGCGTGGAGGTGGAGAAGAACGCGCTGGCCGCCGTGGCGCACCGGGGCCGGGGCAGCATGCGCGACGCCCAGTCCCTGCTCGACCAGGTGTTCGCGCTGGGAACCGAGCGCGTCCGGGCTCGGGACGTGAGGGCGATTCTCGGCTGGGTCTCCACCGAGGATCTGGTGGGGGTGATGGCGTCCATCGCGGGCAACGACGCGGGCGCGATCCTCGCGCGGGTAGCCTCGCTTCTGGAGGGGGGACAGGATCCGGGGGAGTTCCTCCTCCAGTTGGGTGAGTATCTCCGCGATCTTCTCATCGTGAAATCCTGCGGGGGGGAAGCGCCCGTGGCCATGGTGTCCGGCGTCCCGGCCGGGGATCTGGAAGCGCAGGCGAAGGGGATTCCGGCGGAGAACCTGATGTACATGCTGCAGGTGGCCCAGGAGACGCGCCGGCGGCTTTCCCGGGACGTGGAGGGCCGCATCCTTCTGGAAATGGCGCTGCTCAGGATGGGGTCGCTCAGGGACCTGGAGCCGATCGACGAGGCGCTGGGCCGGCTGGAGGATGCGGACGCGGGTCCTGTTCCTTCGTCGGGCGGTTCCGGGCCGGCGCCGGGGAAGGAGAAGGGAGAGAAGCGCGCCGCGGGGGCAGAGGAATCGTGGCCCGGGATGGTGGAGGCGCTCCACAAGGAGGCGCCGCAGCTGGCGGCCTATCTGCGGGAGGGCCGCATCGTATCCTCGGAGGGCTCGGCGTGGGTGGTGGGTTTTCCCGCCGACCGCTCGTTTCACAAGGAGCGTGTGACGGAGGCGGAGAACAAGAAGCGGATCGAGGCGTTGGTCCGGCGGCAGGCGGGCGCGGCCGTGACGCTGTCCTTCGTATCGCTGGAGGAGAAGAAGGGGGGCGTGTTCGAGGGGGTGGAGGAGGCGGAGACGCCGGCGGGGGGTCGGACGCCGGCGCGGGAGGAGGAGCCGGCCATCGTGCAGAAGGCGAAGAAGCTGTTCCGGGGCAAGGTCGTCGAGGACTAGGAGGAGAAGGCATGGATTTTGGGGATCTGATGAAGCAGGCCCAGCGGATGAGCAAGGACATGAGCAAGGTGCAGCAGGAGCTGAGGGAGCGGTACGTGGAAGGGACGGCCGGGGGGGGGGCGGTGAAGATCGTCATGAACGGGGGGCAGGAGGTGGTGAAAGTCGGCGTGGATCCGGAAGCGCTGGATCCGGACGACGTGGAGATGCTCCAGGATCTGCTCATGGCGGCCGTCAACCAGGCCTTGAAGAAATCGAAGGATCTGGCCCAGCAGGAGCTCGGCAAGATCGCCGGGGGGGCGGTCCCGCCCGGTTTGCTGGGGCTTTGAGCGGGCGCCTCCATGGATGACAAGGACAGAGCCTACCCGGAGCCGGTCGTGAGGCTGATGGAGGAGCTGGCCAGGATGCCGGGGGTGGGCCCCCGCACGGCCGAGCGCATGGCCCAGCACATCCTGCGCATCGAGACCGAGGACGCCCGGGCGCTGGCGCGGGCGATCCGGGACGTCAAGCAGCGGGTCCGGCCGTGCCGCCAGTGCTTCAACCTGACGGAAAAGGAACTGTGCCGGGTCTGCGCGGACCCGACGCGCGACCAGGGGCTTCTCTGCGTGGTGGAACAGGTCCGGGATCTGGCGGCCCTGGAAGCGTCGGGATCCTACCGCGGTCTCTACCACGTGCTGATGGGAACGCTCTCGCCGCTGGACGGCGTCGGCCCGGAAGACCTGACGCTCTCCGCGCTGGTGGAACGCGTGAAGGGAGGCGCCTTCCGGGAAGTGATCCTCGCCATGAATCCGACGCTGGAAGGGGACGGCACGGCGCTGGCGGTGGCGTCCGCCCTCCGGGATCTGGGCGCGCCGCTGACGCGTCTGGCCACGGGCGTGCCCTCCGGGTCCTTCCTCGAACACTCCAACCGGAACACGCTGGCCGACGCGCTGGCCGGGCGCCGCCCCCTTTCCCCGTAGCCCTTCGACGCGAACGTGCAGGCAGGATCGAAAAACCGGCGAGAAGGGCTCGCTTTGTTTTCAGTTGGCAACACCCCGGGCGGTGATATAATTCTGTTGATCGGCGAATCGCACACGAGGAGATCCCATGCGACTGGAGATCGGTCTGCAGCAGAAGCTGGAGCAGCGGCTCAAGCTGGCTCCACAGATCATCCAGTCCATCGAGATCCTCCAGCTGCCCCTTCTGGAGCTGGACCGGCTCATCAAGCAGGAGCTGGAGGAGAATCCCGTTCTCGAGGCCAAGGAGACGGTCGAGCAGTCCGAGGAGACCTCGCGCAAGGAAAAGGAAGAAGAGGAGGGCCAGGGAGGGGAATTCGAGAAGCTCGCCGACCTGGAAGGGGAATGGCCCGATCATTTCGGTTCGGGCCGGATCGACAAGTCCACGCTGGAAAAGGACAAGAAGCTCGAGGCCATGCAGAACACGGCGGCCCGGCCCCTCTCCCTCCAGGAGTTCCTGTTCCACCAGTTCAATCTTCTCGGCGTGACGTCCGAGGAGCGCGAATACGGGGAAAAGATCATCTTCAACATCGACGAGAACGGGTACCTGCAGTATCCGCTCGAGGAAATCTTCGAGTTCGAGAAGGACGGCCTTTCCCGCAACAAGGCCGAGAAGGTCCTCTCGATGGTCCAGTCCCTGGACCCGCCGGGCGTGGGCGGCCGGAACACGGTGGAAGTCCTCCTGCTGCAGCTGGATCCCAACGATCCGGACCTCTTGACCAAGGAGGCGTTGATCCGGAACCACCTCGAGGACATCCAGAAGAACCGCCTGCCCCGCATCTCCAAGTCCATGGGCATGCCCCTCGACGACGTGAAGCGCTTCCTGGCCCAGATCAGCATCCTGAACCCGAGGCCCGGCGCGCTGTACAGCAACGAGTCCCCCCAGTACATCATCCCGGACATCGTCGTCGAACTCATCGACGGGGAATACGTGGTCCGCCTCGAGGACCGCTACGTCCCCTCGCTCCGGATCAGCCACCTCTACCGCAAGCTCATGAAACAGGGCGCCGACGACGTCGCCACGAAGGAATTCATCAAGAAGAAGATCGAGTCCGCGCGCTGGCTCATCGAGTCCATCGAACAGCGCCAGAACACGATCTACCGCGTGGCCTGCGAGATCTTCAAGATCCAGCGCCCGTTTCTGGACCACGGCATCACCCGGCTCAAACCCCTCAAGATGCAGACCATCGCCGACGCCCTGGACATCCACGTCTCCACCGTCTCCCGCGCCATCGCGGAGAAATACGCCCAGACCCACCGGGGCATCTACCCCCTGAAATTCTTCTTTTCCGGCGGCACCACCAGCGACCAGGGAAAGGACTTCTCCCGCGTCAGCATCAAGGTGAAGGTCAAGGAGATCATCGACGACGAAGACAAGAGCCACCCCCTGAGCGACGAGGACGTCGCCAAAAAACTCAAGGACCAGGGCCTCCGCGTGGCCCGCCGCACCGTCACCAAGTACCGGAAGATGCTCGACATCCCCTCCTCCCGCCAGCGAAAACAGTTTTGATCCCAGGAGGTTTTCATGAACCCCGTACGCACACGCGCGCTCCCCCTCGCCGCCTCCCTGATCCTCCTGGCGGCGGCCCCCACGCGCGCCGGCGAACCCGCCGACGAGCCCGACCTCCCCCCCGCCGTCCAGCGCTTCCTGCAGAACATCTACAACCCCCAGAAGGTCGGCCTGAAAGACCTCTCCGTGGTCCTCGACACCCCCCTGCTCCGCGGAAGCGGCATCTTCAAGCACATCAAGGTCATGATCTACTTCCAGACCCCGGACCGGCACCAGCTGGACATCGTCGGACTCGGGGACGACGCCACGCGGGACTTCTATCTCGAACAGCTGAAACCCCTCGCCGTCATCACCCGATACCTGTTCGGCCTCGGCGGAATCATGGAAAAGATCCTCCACGCCTCCGAGATCGAGGTCAGCCGGCAGGACGGGCTCGACCGGATCGAGGCCCACCCCGCCACCGAGAAGATCCGCAAGGAGTTCAAGAAAATCGTCCTGTGGCTGGACGAGGCGTCCCGCCCCGTCCGCCTCGAGCAGGATTCCCCGGGCCTCGGCAAGATCTCGGTGGCCTTCACCACGATCCGCAAGGAGGGGAAAATCCTGATCTCCACGCTCGAGGCCACCGGGGTCAAGGGCATCGAGGGAACGGTCCGCCAGAAGATCGAGTACGAGGAGAAGGAAAAGGTCTGGCTTCCGGCCTCGGTCGCCCTTTCCTTCGTCAAGAAGGACGAGAACGGCGAGGAGAAGGCCGGAACGCCCCAGATCTTCCGGTTCAAGGACTACAAGATCAACGAGGGCCTCGCGGAGGGGATTTTCGAGGATCCGGACGCCGAGGAGGAGGAGGACGACGACGACGGAGAGGAAGAGGCGTACTGATCCCGGCAAGGGCGCAGGGTTCCAAGGGGATCCTCCCCCGGGCCGAGGAACTTGTGGGCCGAACGGCCGCCCGGGAAGAGGAAGGAGGGAGAGGTTGCTTCCCGTCCTGGAATCATCCTCAGCGTTTTCCGTTCCTCTTCGAGGACGTTCCTTTCATCGGTAACTCATGCCATCTCATTCACTTGTGCAAACCACCCCCTCCGCCGTCCCGTGGAATGACTCCGGAGTCGGAACCGGATTTTTGCCGAAATCTCGTGACCCCCGAATCCGGGCGTGGTATGATGAACGTTCTGTCGGAGCAGGAACCATCCGGACAGAAACGAACGATCTCAGCTGTCATTGGAGATGTCGGTAATGAAAGCCAAGGTTCAGGAACAGATTGCCTGTGAGAAATGCGGCAAGAACATGGTGGTGGAAAACACCTCGAAGGCCCGGTACACGCTGTTTGTGCTGTGGCGATGCAGCTGCGGCTTCCAGCATCTCCAGAAGAAACACATGCCCGCCGTCAACTCGGCCTGAAGGCGTCCGGAAACGAGATGGAAACAGGGGAGGCGAAAGCCTCCCCTGTTTTTTTATGGATGGACGGGTCCGCGTCACCGCTTTTCCGCAGCATGGAGGTTCCTGGCGAGCTTCGATTTCATCCTCGCGGCCTTGTTGGCGTGGATG
>CAZDSO010000243.1:0-6390 GCA_964508045.1 uncultured Planctomycetia bacterium
CTCCGTAGCTCACGCAACCACCTGCAAGCGAAGGAGGAGAGGCTCGCCCTCCAAATTTTCATGGTTTCCGGGAGAGCCGAAGGCTCATGATGGACGACAATCTGAAATCCCTCCCTCAGAAATCAGCGAAGATCAGTAAGCGACCAGAGCGATCAGGCTCGAGAAGACTGCGCAGCAACGTACCTCGCCTCCGAAAAACCATCTTGCACGTCCAGGGGTCAAGACCCCTGCCGGGCCGAAAACACCTCGAAATCCTCCGGCGTGTCCACCGAGAAGAGCGGCGCTTCGATCCGCCCCACCACGATGCGCAGGCCCGCCTCCAAAGCGCGCAGCTGCTCCAGCCGCTCCCGTCGCTCCAGGGGCGAGGGCGGAAGGGAGACGAAACGCTCCAGCACCTCCCGCCGATAGCCGTAGAGGCCGGCGTGCACGAGGACCTCTCCCCCACCGCCCTCCCGGTCGAAGGGGATGGGCGCCCGGGAGAAATACAGCGCCCGGCCCCCCTTGCCGAGGACCACCTTCACGCGCCCCGGATCCCCCCGCGCCTCGGGCCCCGCCGGATAGGCCAGGGTCGACATCGCCGCCCCGCCATCCTCCCTGAGCAGCCTCACCAGAAGGCTCACGTGCGCAGGCCCCGCGCCGGGTTCGTCCCCCTGGATGTTCAGCACGATGTCCGGCGGCGGCCGGATCCCGGAGGCCGCCTCGTGAACGCGGTCCGTTCCCGAGGGGTGGTCGCCACGCGTCATCACCGCCCGCCCGCCGAAGCCTTCCACGGCCTCGAGAATCCTTTCGTCGTCCGTGGCGACGACAAGGTCGTCCACCTCCGTCGAGGCGCGGATTCCTTCCCAGACGTGCTGGACGAGCACCTTCCCCCCGGCTCTCAGGAGTGGTTTGCCCGCAAGCCTCGAAGATCCGTACCGCGCCGGAATGATGGCCGCGACCTTCATTTCCCTCCGTCCGAAGGCCGGTTCCCCAGATCCTTCTTCTGCTTCTCGAACAGCGACGCCCCTTCCCGGTTCTGGATCACCCGGAACCCCGTTTCCGAGCGGGAGGCGTTGACGATGACGATCTTCGAGTCCACGAAACGCCGCAGGCGGCGCATGGCTTCCGCGTCGTCGCCGGCGGATCCCCGCACCATCACGCGGGTCTCCCCGTCGACCTCGGCGAGGAGAACGTGGTTCCCGGGCCGCATGGCCAGCGCGGCGTCCAGGCCGGACGCGACCCTCCACGTCTCGGGAAAACCGAGGTCCGCGAGGCGCTGCAGGGTTTCCCCGATCGTTTCTTCGCTGACCGGCTTGATCCCTTGCGGGATGTCGTCCCGGACGATCCCCTCCTTCACGTACCGGGGATGCGTCCGGTTCAACAGGCCGATGTACAGGGGCTCTTCCGCGTGCTTCCGTCGCGGTGTCCTGTAGCAGAGCAGGGCTTCGCGGAACGCGACGCCTCCGCCGCTTCCGCATCCCGCCAGGAGGACGGGGGCCAGGATCAGCCAGGAAAGAACGGTCCGTTTCATGAAGGATCCCTCCCGATTCGATCCGAAGCCGAGGAAAAGGACGAGGGGCGGGGGGGAACGGTCTCGAGAGCGTGAAGCCGCCTCCGCGGGATTCGGGTCCGGGTGCTGCGTTCCATCCGGGGCCAGGGCCGAAAATCGCGATCGTTTTTCAAAACATCTTCACGGCGGAGGGGACGTCCTCCGCGAAGGAAAAGAGTTGTGAAAGTCCCAGCAGGTCGAACACCTCCATGACGTTCTGGGTGGGTTTCATGAGCACGATGTTTCCCTGGTTTTCCTGGGCGGTGCCGATGGCGCCGATGAAGACCCCGGCGCCGGCGGAGGAGATGTAGTCGACGCCGGAGAGGTCGACGATGATCTGAAAGCTGTTGTCGTTGAAGAGGTTGTTGATGGTCGTTTCCATCTCCTCGAAGGTGTGGGCGTCCAGGAACCCCTCCACCTTTATCATGTAGACCCCATTGCCGACCTCCTTGGTCTGGATGGCAAAGTCCGGCATTGTGGTCTCTCCTTTCGTTTCCGGGGTCACGATGGATTACGGAGGTACTTCACGAGGTGCAATCTGTTCTTCCTTCCTTCCAGAAAGGCGTAGTTGACCTCGTCCATGATCTGTCGCATCAGGAAGATCCCCAGCCCCGTTTTCTTCCCCAGCCGTATATGCTCCTTCATGTCCGGTTCCGAAATGCTGTCCGGGTTGAACGTGCTTCCGGAATCCCGGATGACGATCTCGAATTTCTCCTCGCCGGCGTGGACGTCGATCCGGACCCAACCTTCCTCCCGCTCCCCGTAGGCGTGCTTGACGATGTTGGCCACGGCCTCGTCGACGGCGAGGATCACCTTGTTCCGGTCGCGCTCGTCGAGCCCGCTCTTGCCCACCAGGCGGGACATGAATTCCCGCACGTTCCTCAGGTTCGACGTGTCCGCCGCGATCTCGATGCTGTCCTGGATTACGTAACCCATGTGCACCCGTCACAAAGCCGCAAGGCGTCTCGTATTGCCCATTCCGGGACCTCCGCCTCTCTCGCCCTGCCGGCCCCCCCGGCGATGCCCCCTACACGACGCGGAACGTGGATATCGTGATGTCGTCATGCTGTTCCGCCTTTCCCTGGTGCTTGCTCAAATCGTTCACGAGGATGTTGATGAACTGGTTCGAGTTCCGATCCCCCATCTTCTGGCACACCATGAAGAACCGGTCGTCCCCGTATTCCTCGTGCTGCTCGTCCATGGCCTCGACGACCCCGTCGGTGTACATCACCACCCGGTCCCCGGGCCCGAGCGCCACCTCCTGCTCCTTGATGGTCCGGTCGAAGATGGGGCCCTTGTCGAATCCCAGGGCGATGCCGTTCGGATTGACGGAGTCGAGTTTCTTGGTCTTCTTCCGGTAGACCACCAGGGGATTGTGTCCGGCGCTGCTGACGATGATTTTCCGGCTCTTGATGTCGAGGATCAAGTAGAGAGCCGTGACGAACATGCCGCGCCGGATGTCCCGGGCGATCACCTTGTTCACTTTTTTCAGCGTGTCGGCCGTGGACAGGTTCCGCGGCGCCTCCATCCGGAGAAGGGAGCGCGCCATGGTCATCACCATCGACCCCGGAATCCCCTTCCCGGACACGTCGGCCACGATCAAGCCCAGGTGATCCTCGTCGATGTCGATGTAATCGTAGTAATCGCCGCCGACCTCCTTGCTGGGCCGGTAGTAGGCGTCCACGTCGTACCCCTGGATCTCGGGGATCTTCGAGGGCAACAGCCCCGCCTGGATCTCGGTGGCGATCTTCAGGTCGTGCTCCCGGGCCTGGTTCTCGATCTCCCGGTCATGGGCCACCTTCAGATTCTGGGTCATCGCGTCGAAGGTGCGGGCCAGCACCCCGATCTCGTCCTTGCTGGTGGGGACCGTCTTGTGCCCCAGGTTGCCCTTCGAGACCTGCGTGATGTCGTCGATGAGCTTGTTGACCGGCCTGGACACCGCCGAGGCCAGGATGAACGAGGTCCCCACCCCGAAAAGGATGCCGATCAGCGTCGCGAACACCACGTACATAAGGAGGTTCCGCCGCGTCCGGGCGATCTTCTCGGCGGACATCACGACCAGCGCCTTGCCCCGGCCCTTGTCGAGTTGGCCCTCGAAGAGCACCATGGGACTGCGCCGGCCCCCCTCCTCGTATTCCCCCTGGGCGATGTTGATGTTGGTCTCGAGCCCCTCCCACTCGTACTTGGTCTTGCTCTCGGGGAACAGCCTCGATCCGCCGCGGGGATTGAGCGTCATCCCCTTTTCCTTGGACGAGATCATCGCGTTGAGGACCTTCGTGTTCCGCTTCTTGTCCGACTGGCGGGCCCGGTATTCGAGCATGTCCAGAAGGTACTGGTTGTACCGGTGCTTGATCGTCCCCTGGAGGCCCTCGAGATCGTCTTCCCATTCTTTCAATTTTTCGGGATCGATGTCCGCTTTCGTCCTGCCCTCGGGAATCCGTTCCTGCCAGAACTTGTCCGTATCCAGCTCGATGTACTCGAAGAAGGAATCGGCGATGCTGGCCACCGACACGAGCATCAGCGCCCCGTTGTCCTCCATCTCCTTGCGGAGGCTCCCCACCGACACGGAGTAGATCACGAGCGAGAAGATGATCATGACGAAGAAGATGAGGGCGGAAATGGTGAGGATGAACTTCAACCCCAGGGTGATCCCTTCCGGCTTGAAGAAATCGCGCATCTCGGCCGTCGTGCGCGAGCCGCGCTCGGGGGCCTTGCGGACGCCGCTCTTCTCCCGGCCGGAGGGCTTCCGCTTGCGGTCCGAGGGCTTCTTCTTCGGCCCCCCGCCTTCCTTCGCCGGGGAAGGCCCCCCCCGGGCCACCCCGCTCTTCTTCGCGGCGGATTTTTTCCGACCGCCCTTGACGGCCGCCTGGCG
This sequence comes from uncultured Planctomycetia bacterium, assembly GCA_964508045.1. Classification (GTDB taxonomy): domain Bacteria; phylum Planctomycetota; class JAKEIC01; order JAKEIC01; family CAZDSO01; genus CAZDSO01. Next base: position 4,401 of record CAZDSO010000243.1, read on the forward strand.
TCCGCTGGGCTTGCGGGACCCCTTCTTCCGCGCCGAGGATGTCCGCTTCTTTGCCATGCGTCGCCGCAAATAAACGTCTAGCGGGCGAATTCCACCTTGTTCCGCCCCTGGTTCTTGGCCCGGTACAGGGCCTCGTCCGACTTGGCCACGAGATCACGGATGTCGGCGGCGTCTTCGGGAAACGTCGCCACGCCCAGGCTGATCGTCACGCTCAGGGGTTTCTGATCCTTCACTTCCACCAGCGTACCCGCCACGGCCAGCCGCAGGCGGTCGGCGATCTTCCGGGCGTCCTCCTTGGACGTCTCCGGAAACACGAGGGAGAACTCCTCCCCCCCGTATCGCGCGACGATGTCCATGCTCCGCACGGAGTCATGCAGCGTCCGCGCCACCGCCTGGAGAACCTTGTCCCCCACCGGGTGGCCGTAGGTGTCGTTGAACTCCTTGAAATGGTCGATGTCCGCCATCACCAGCGAGACGTACCGCATCGCCCGCCCGTTCGCCGCCTTCTCCGATTTCTCCTTCTGGAGGTAGCGCCGGGCCCGCGAGATCTCCTGGAGCAGATGGACGTCGAAGTGGCCCCGCGAATACACCTGCGTCAGGTTGTCCACGATGGAGCGGTGGTAGAGCTGGGCGTTGTGCAGGGCGATGGCCACCATGTCCCCCAGCATGCGGGCGAACTCCCGGTCCTCCTCGGTGAACGGGCGGCCGCCGATCTTCGGTCCCAGACACAAAAGCCCCGTGAGGACCTGCTCGTCGTCCGCGGCCCTCGACGCCCGGTTCACCAGGGGAATGACGAGCTCCACCCCGGCCGCCGCCAGCGTCTCCGCCTCCTCCAAAGAGGATGGAAACGTCTCGTATTCCTCCCGCAGGAGGGGGCGCCCCGCCTGCACGAGGTGCCGCCCGAAGGGGCCCTCCGCGGCAAAAGCGAGATCGAGGCGCCGGTCTTCCGGGGGCGCCGTCACCGAAATCCTGGGCGTCTCGAACGTTTCGGGCCTGAGAACGTGGACGCGCCGGACCCCGAACTGCCCCCGCATCATGGTGACCGTGAAAGCCTCGATCCGCTTGAGATCCAGGCTCTTCGCGTTGATCTGGTTCGCGATCTCGATGATCGTGGAGAAATCGATCCGCTGCTTTTTCACTTCCCGCTGCAGGGACGATTCCGATTCCTGCAGGCGATTCACCCAGGCAAGCAAGCGCTCTCCCTCGGGATCGCCGGACAGTCTCCGCCTGAGAACCGTGTGGGCTTCCCGGTCCTGGTCACCCATCGCGCGCTCCGAAGTCTCGGGGGAGCCGATCAGAGATGAGGGATCAGCAGGCAAGCGACCCGGACCACCTGGTTCGCCAGCAACCCGGCAAGCAAGTCGTCCAGGACAATTCCCCACCCACCCTTCCAGGTCTCCACGTTACGGACGGGCCAGGGTTTCCAGATGTCAAATAGACGGAAGCCCAGAAAGGCGATGCCACCCGTCCACACGGTATAGCTGCCCAAAAAGCTTAATGAAACACAATATCCGGCCACCTCGTCAAGGACAAATTGACCGGGATCCTTCTTCCCGAAGACCTCCCGCGCCCGGTGGCCCAGGGGAATCGCCAGCGCGGAAACCGCCAGCGCCGCCCCGGCCGTCCCCCAGAAAAGATGGTCCGGACGCGCCCCCGCCCCAAGCGCCGCGGCATAGGCGCATGCCGTCCCCAGCGTGCCCCACGTCCCCGGAAAAGACGGAAGATACCCCAGGAAGAAGAAACTGCACGTTCCCTTGTAAAGCGCGTTCTTCAATGGTGCGTCTGCAACCTACTCGTCACGCCGCTCGGGATCGCCTTCTTCTCCACCGGATTCCCGTTCGTCCCCCACCGCGCCGGCCTCGCCCTCCGTCGCCTCTTCCCTCTCCTCCCGGCCCTCTCCCGCCGCCGCCCCCGCCGCGCGCTCCTCCCCCGTTCCGAAAAGCACCCCCCCCTCGACCGCCCCGCCCGCTCCCGCCTCCTCCGCCGCCTC
>CAZDSO010000244.1:0-6371 GCA_964508045.1 uncultured Planctomycetia bacterium
GTAGAGCAGGAGGACGAGGCGTTCCTCTCGCGAGAGGCCCTTGCTCACCAGGTCGATGAGTTCCTGCCGGTTGAGGTTGTCGAGGGGGTCGTCGGACCGCTTGTCCTCGAGGAAATCGAGCTTTCGGTAGGCCTTGTTGTCGTCGTTATCGGGGAGTTCGCTGTTGAGGGAGACCATGTTCTGGGGGTGCGGCTGGCAGTACATGGCTTCCACGTCCGCCACGGGGAGATCGAGATGCGAGGCCACCTCCTGGGGGAGTGGCTTTCGCCCGAGCTGCCTCTTGAGTTCCCTTTCGGCGGCGTCGAGCTTGTTGACGCGGCTTCGCACGACGCGGGGGACCCAGTCGAGTTGCCGCAGTTCGTCGAGGATGGCGCCGCGGATGCGGTTTGCGCAGTAGGTTTCGAAGCGGACGCCGCGGTCGAGGTCGAATCCCCGGATGGCGTGCATGAGTCCAAAGGTCCCGGCGCTCTGCAGGTCGAGGGTGTCGACGGACCGGGGAAGTTTGGCCGAGATCTTCTCGGCGATGGCTCGCACGAGAGGCAGGTATTTTTCGATGAGTTTGTTGCGGACTTCCTCGGAGTTCTTTTCCCTGTATTTGAGCCAGAGGAACCTTGTGGTCTTGAGATCGACTCCGGCCTCGATCGCTTCGTTGACTTCCGGGCAAGCGGATTCCGCCATCCAACACCTCCTTATGCTCCCACCCATCCCGAGAATCCTGGCTTCGCTCAGGGCATGATCCTCATCTTCGTCTCCGTTCTTCGCCTCCCGCGGTCCCTCCACGTTATATTTTACATTTTATAAAGTATCCAGGCAAGGAGAAAAAATTTTTTTATTTCCCCTCAAGCCTCGGGCCCTTACCCTCCTCGATCGCTTCGCCCGCCTTCTCGCGCTCGCGATCCTGCCGGTCGAGCATGGTCTTCACCTCTTCCAGCGTATGGTGGCGCTTGTAACGCTGGATCTTCTCCAGACGTTCGAACACATCCTCACCGTAAAGACGGTGACCCGATTCCGTCCTCTCCTCCGGAAAGATCAACCCCAGCATCGTGTAGTTGTGGATCGTCTGACGCGAAAGCTCCGTCGCCTTCATGATCTCGCCGATCTTGTACAGCTTCTTGGGCGGTTCCAGCTTCCTTCTCCCGTTCCAAAGAGACAATCCAAGCCCCTTCCACCTTCCCTCGTGGAATTTACATTTTATAATTTACATTATGTAAAAGTAAAAGTCAAGCGGTTTCTCCTTTTTTCTCCCTGGATCCCCACAGCACAAATGATACAATGACCTTTCAAAAAACATGTGGATTCCATCGCCATGCACCCTTGCAAACGCCTCTCTCGTGCACTCGCCACCCTCCTCGCGGTCCTCGCCCTGCTCAACGCCTTCGGATGCGTCTCCTCCCCCGAACCCGAGAAAAAACCAAAACCCCTCTACAAGTACAAGCCCCCTCCCCCACCCCCACTCGACGACCTCTGGAGAAACGCGCAGCAAGCCGAGAAGATCGGACACGGAGCCAAGAGCTTCAGCGCCGTCTTCGGACTCGACGAGGCCATTCGAGCCTACCAGCAGATCCGCGACCACTACCCCGACAGCGAAAAGGCCCAAACCGCGCGAAAAAAAGTCGCCTCGCTGGGTAAAAAGGTGCGCGAAATCCGCGAATGGAAACGAAAGATCGATCGCGCCCGACAGGAGGTGGCGAAACGGAAGAAGGTCCCCTCGAAGATGCACCCCCTCTTCGAGAAGATCGTCACCATGGCCTTCAACGCACCCCAGGGCTTCATCAAGAACGCCGTCGACCAACTCCTCGCATCGACCCGGGAAGCCTACCAGCAAGAAGCCATGAAAGAGGTGGAAAAAGCGATCGAGACCGCGAAGGAGGCCCGAACCCGCGGCGACCTCCGCGAAGCCCTCCAGGCCTTCCAGACCCTGCCCGAAGCCTACGGACAAGATCTTCCGGCCGTGGAAACCCTCCTGTCCGACGAGCGCGGCGCCCTCGAGAACGAGGCGGCCGAAAGAGCGGAACGGGACCTCGAAAAGGCCCGCTCGGCCCTCCGGCGGAAAAAGGAGAGAAAGGCCCTCGTCCTCCTACGGGAAGCCTGGAAGGAATTCCGGGGCTTCGAGGTCGTCCAGCGCATCCTCGAAGAAGAAAGGGAGGCCGCCCTCCTCGAACTCAAGGTGGCCTTCGCCAACGCCGCCGGAAGGACACGCGAGATCGACCGGAAACTCTTCCGCCTGCTGGAAAAGGGCGCCGGGCTCGATCCCGACGATCCCGACGACAAAATACGGATCGCGGAACACCTCGACAACCTCCGAGAGGTCCTCGACCTCTACCGGGCCGCCGCCCAGGACTTCCGCTGCTCTTCGAGAGAACTCAACGACCGGGAACACAAGATCCTCAAACTCGTCGAATGGGAAGCCTCCCGGCTCGAGCGCTGACCCCCCGTCAAGACGATGTCCGCTTCCACCGGGACTCTGAAAAGCAGAAGGAAGAAACCGTCCAGATATGGACGATCGTCCGGATCCGGACCCGAAGAGACGTTTCTTGAACATGTGGAAAACGGCCTTCGGGGAAGGCGTGGCACAACTCATTGGAAGGAAAAAACTTAGAGTTTCTTTCTTCCTTCGTCTTTTTTGGTAGCATTGGTATCCGGATTGCACCTTTTCACGACACTCAGATCTTCTGAGACGTTTTGGAGGAAAAGGGAATGCTGAGGTTGTTGAAGAATTCCATGTTCGCTTTCCTGGGCCTGCTCTTGGCCTACCAGGTGGAGGCCTTCGCGCACGGCGGGTCTCATCCCACGCCGTGGCCGGCGCCTCCTCCCGACACGCCGAATCCCACTCCGACGCCCACCCCGACGCCGACACCCACGCCGACGCCGACGCCCACCCCGACGCCGACGCCGACGCCCACGCCCAGGCCTTCCGGCGGAGGCAACACGCCGACCAGCACGCCGGCGAGCACGCCCCGGGCGCCGTCGATGAACATCGAGGTGAAATGGAAAACGTGGTGGGAGATCAACAAGTGGCGATTCACCTGGACGCCCCAGCGGACGGCGGTCACGACCGGCGAGGGCGGGGACGCCCACAAGTACATCGTGGACTTCCTGGTCGAGTGCCTGGAGCACAAGAATTTCGACGTTCGCGGATCGGCCTCGCTCGCGCTGGGCCGGGCGGGCAGCAAGTCGCTTCCGACGGCCATTCCGCACCTGGAGAAGCTGACGGAGGACGACCATCCGGTGCCGTCGGGCGCGGCGGTCCTTTCGCTGGGCATGCTGGGATCGAAGGCCTCGGTTCCGCTGATCACGGAGATCCTCAAGGACCGGAAGGCCGACACCTACCTTCGGACGTATGCCTGCGTGTCCCTGGGTCTGATCGGGGACAGTTCTTCTTCGCGGGCGATGATGGATCTTCTGGTGAAGCGGTCCGAGGAGGAGGAAGTCCGGGCGGCCTGCATGATGGGTCTGGCGCTGATGAAGGACGAGCGGGCGGGATTGACGTTCGTCAACATCATGACGAACCGCCAGGAGAAGGAAGAGCTGCGCGCGATGGCCGCGACGGCGCTGGGGAAGCTGGGCAAGACGGAGCTTCGCAAGGGGCGGGGGAAGTTGGACGTGGTGCAGGAGCTGGTGAAGATCCTGGCCACGGAGAAGAAGAAGCGCAAGATCCAGATGTCGGCGATCATGGCGGTGTCGGCGCTGGGTCCCTCCGAGAAGATCACGGAGAAGAAGCTGGTGGACGTCCTGGGCCGCATCTTCACGCAGGAGCGGAACGCGGACGTGAAGAGCTTCATCATGATGGGGATCGCGGAGCTGGCCCGCGAGGGGAAGGCCCAGGAGAAGGCGCGGAGCCTGTTCAGGAACGTGCTCCGGGGGGAATCGAACCAGTCGCTCCTGGCGTTCGCGTGCATCGCCGCGGGTCTTTCCCAGGACCGGGAGTCGATCCAGCACATCCGGAACATCTTCAAGAAGACGTCGAACCCGAGCCTCCGGTCCGCGGCCGCGGTGGGGCTGGGAATCCTGAAGGATCTGGAATCGACGCAGATGTTCGTGGAGGAGATCAGCGGCAAGGGGTCCCCGGAGGTGAAGGGGTACTGCTGCATCGCCATCGGGCTGATGGGGAGCCGTGACAACCAGGAGGCTCTGCCCACCCTTCGGACCATCCTGAAGGAGGGCAACGTGCCGCAGCTGCGGGCGGCCGCGGCCATGGCCCTGACGCTGCTGGGCGAGGCCAACGCCGTGGACACGCTGATCAAGGCGGTGGAGGAGGGGAACACCTACATCCGGATGTCGATCATCATGGCCGTGGGGTACTTCCGCGACATGCGGACGGTGAAGCCCCTGATCGACCTGTTCAAGACCGACAAGGGGATGAACGACGAGGTCCGCGCCATCATCCTGACGGCGCTGGGCTACATCCTCGAGGAGGCCGAGAAGCCGATCCTCAAGAAGCTGGCGACGCACTACAACTACCACCTGAAGAAGTTCGGCGCCCTGCTGCAGATCGTGAAGCTCCTGTAGGGGCGCCTGGCGTATGTGGACGAGCCGGGGCGGGCCGGAAGGTCCGCCCCGGTTTTTTTGATTCGGTCCGGCGCCGCCTTGACGGAGCATCCAGGGCCCCTCAGCCGGTCCCGCCGTCGATCAGCGGGTGCATGGCCACACCCTCGCTGGGCCTCCGCGGTTTCAAAGCGCCGAACGCGCGGGGCCGCTCCACCTCGATCAGGATCTTGCCGCTCCGAAAGACCGTCACCGTTCCCGTGGACTCGCTGATCGTGATCGCCAGCGCGTTCGTCGTGGCGGTGAGAGCCGCCGCGGACTGGTGGCGGGCCCCCAGGCCCCGGGGCAGCTCCTCGCTCAGCATGCTGGGCTTGAGAAACGTCCCCGCCGACATCACCACGCCGTCGAGGCGGATGATGAACGCCCCGTCGATGGCCGAGAATTCCCGGAGGGTCTCCTCCATCTGGGCGTCGAGGATGTTCCGGTCCTCCTCGGGGTACCCCCGAAAGGGATTGAAGATCATCTGCTGCGTGTACGGCTCCAGCTCGTCCACATCGCCGATCACGAAGGTGGTGCCGACCGCGCGCCCCTCGCGTCCCTCCTGGGCCAGGGTCGTGGCGATCGTGAGCACGCGCTCGAAGACGTCCGGGTTGAACGCGGGCAAAGCCTCCCCCTCCTCCGTGGCGAAGAGCTCGAACTCCTTGCCCACCTCCATGATGTAGAGGGTGTCGAGGACGCCGGAACGGGCCACCCCGGACAGGCAGAGAAGCCGGTCCCCGATGTGGAAGAGGTTCCGGGAGAATCCGATCAGCACCGCCATCTTGATCTGGCCCATCCGCGTCAGCCGGACCTCCGGAGCGACGAGCACCGTGGCCCCCTTCTCCTGGCAGGTGCTCATGTCCTCCCCTTCCCGCGTCACGAACACCGTCTTGAGATCGCCCTTGCGCGCCAGGAAATCCGACAAGGCCTCCCGCGTGGGAAACACGTCGGCGTACAGGACAATGGCCCGGACCTCCATCTCCCGGGCGATCTGAAGCGCCGTGTCGAGAAAGACGGACGTCGTCCGGTCCGGGACGAGCGGCTCCTCGGGCTTCTTCTCCCCCTTTTTCTCTTCCTTCTTCTCCGCCCGTTTCTCGCCCTTCTTGTTCGTCTTCTTCTTCGCGGCCATGGTGATCCCCGAAACGGTCACGCCCATCCTATCCGTCTTGGCCCTCGGCGGCCAGCCGCCGGAAGGTCTTCTCGACCTCGGCCGCCACTTCCGCCTCCGTTTTCCCCTCCGTGTCCACGGTCGCCCTCGCGGCCGAGGCGTACGCATCCGCCCGCTTCCTCACCACCGTCTCCATCTCCTGGAAAGGATCCAGCCCCGTGAGCGCGGGGCGGGACGCCCCGCTTCGCGAATCGGACACGACGCGCTTGTAGAGGACCACGGGCCGTGCCGTGAGGAAGACCAGGACGCCCGTTCGCTCCAGCCGGCGGACGTTGTCCGGATCCTCCACCGCGCCGCCCCCCACGGCGACGACCGCCTCCGTCTCCTGCGCCGCCCGCGCCACCGCCTCCGCCTCGCGCTTGCGAAAGCCGGCCTCCCCCTCGTCCTCGAAGATCGCCTGGATCGTCTTGCCGGCACGGATGCGGATGGCTTCGTCCGTGTCCACGAAGCTCCGCCCCATCCGGCGGGCGAGGATCTCGCCGACCGTGGACTTCCCGGAGCCTCTGGGGCCGATCAACACTACATTCATACACGGATTCGCAAGATGGACGCGCCACGGATACCATGGATCGTATCGCCTGGCAAGGCTCGAGAAGGCCACGGATGACACGGATCAAAGCCGCAGAAGATGGGGCCACAGATGACACGGATCAAAGCCGCTGAAGATGGGGCCACAGAT
>CAZDSO010000245.1:0-6315 GCA_964508045.1 uncultured Planctomycetia bacterium
AGGACCCTCGCCCTCCAAGGCGGTCATCGATCATGGTTTTCCCCGAATTTTCGGAACAGGAAGATGCTTTTGCCATTTCAACCACGGATGCACGCCGATGCACGACGATCGTAGCGCGCGAAGGGCGACGGCGCGCCTTCGCGCCGGGCGCTACGCGCCCTGGTCGAGGCCGATCCGCCTTGCCGTGCAAACCGGCCGGCACTCCACACGGATCAACCGGGTCTCTCGCGGATCGACAATGCTACAATGATGGACCGGCAATTCCATCACGTGTTTCATGGATTCGAAACGAATCGCGACCCCCGGAATCGTCGTCCGCGAGGGTGGGGAAGCCGACGAGGCGATGGCCCTCGCCGTCTCCCGCGCCGCCTTCGATACCCTGCGCGACGTCTACCGCCCCACGCCAAAGGCGCTCGAGCGCCAGGCCGCGCGGACCGCGCACTGGAAGCGCGTCGTGGCGGTGGCGGACGGGCGTGTGGCCGGGACCGCGCTGTTCGGCGTGAGGGGCCGGCGTCTCGTCGTCTTCGGCCTCGCCGTGGATCCCGGGCGCCGGGGCCGCGGCGTGGGGCGGGCCATCCTGGCGTGGCTCGCCGACCGGGCCGCGACGCGAAGGCTCCGGGCCGTCGCCCTCAACACGATCCGCGAGTCGGGAAACGTCCCCTACTTCGAGAAGCGGGGTTTCCGTGTCCTCAGGGAGGTGCAGGCCGACTGGTGCGTGAGCGACGTCCACCCGCGCCTTCACGACGTGGCGATGGAAGCGGAGACGCCGCGGTGAGGGCGGGAAAACCGGGCGCGATCCGAGGCGCGGTGGGAGTACATGAAACCCCGAATACCATTCAGGCCGGCACCGCCAACGGCTCCACGCGCGCGCGATTGACACAGGATTGTAGATTTTCGATTGGAGATTTCAGCCGTCAGATTCCAGCCGCGCAGTCGTAGGGACGGACGCTAGTCCGTCCGCACTCGCCCACAGCGACGTGATACCGCGGTTTTCGACACGAAGACACCAAGGCCCGAAGACACGAAGGGATCCGGCCTCTGGACCCCGACACGTCGAATGGTTGTTTTCCTGTTGAAGGCGTTTTGGCCGCGGCTATGCTGCTCTATTGGGTTGAGTGATTGGGTGATTGGCGATTGCATGGGCAGAGCGAACCGGCCTGCTGCTTGTGGGAGGCGCCGGAGAGGGGCGTTGCAAAGCACGAAGCCGAAGGCGGAGTGCTGCAAAGGTGTATGCTCTTCGGCAACGCTGCTCCGCCACTCCGCAACCGCTCCGTGGCTCACTACGAACGTCAGCCCACGCCCCGAAAAACAGCCGCAGCGCGAATGGCTCGAAGCCAGGCCAACGGACGCCGGATCTGATAGAGTAGGCCCCCGTGGCGACAACCACCTTCTCACCCGTCGGACCCTACGACCTCGCGCTCTCCGTTGGCGTGGGACGGCGCTTCACCGCCTCCGCCGGCGAGGCGGCGGCGGCCCCCCGCTTCGCCGCGAGGATCGCGGCCCGTCCCGCCCGGCTGGATCTTCGCCAGACCCGGAAACAACCTCCCCGCATCGAGGTCCGAAGCTCGGTCCCGGGACACGCCGCGGAGACGAGGCGCGTCGCCGGGCGCATGCTCTTTTCGGATCTGGACCTGAAGCCCTTCTACCGCCTCGCGAAGAACCACCCCGTGCTCGGGCCCGTGACCCGGGATCTCCGCGGGCTCAAGCCCCTGCGCCCCCCGCAGCTCTTCGACATGCTCGTCCTGGCCGTCACCGAGCAGCAGATCTCCATGGCCGCGGCGCGCGGCGTCCGCGAGCGGCTGCTTCGGCGTTTCGGGGAGTCCGCCGGCGACCTTCGCACCTTCCCCTCGCCGGACCGTCTCGCGCGGGCCCCGCTCTCGGACCTCGCCGCGGCCGGCCTTTCCCGCCGCAAGGCGGAGTCCATCCGGGACCTGGCGCAGGCCGTGGAAGCCGGGCGCGTGGACCTCGCGGCGTGGGAGACGCGGCCCGACGAGGCGGTCTTCGAGGCCGTGTGCGCGCTTCGCGGGTTCGGCGCGTGGTCCGCCGCGTACGTCCTGGTCCGCGGCCTCGGGCGCGCGGACGCCCTGCCCGCCGACGACCTCGGCATCCGCACCGTCGCCGGGCGCTATCTCGGACGCGGCGCGCGTCTGACCGCCGCAGGCGTGAGGCGCAAGCTCGCCCCGCTCGCGCCCTACCGCGGCCTCGCGGCCTTCTATCTGCTCGCGCACGCGCAACGCCGCAGGCAAGAGGGTTGAGCCGGAGGGAGGATCGATGGTGGATCGTGGGTTCTCGATGTTGGCGTGGAGATTCCAGAGGTTTCCGGGAGCGCCGAAGGCTCGTGTTCGACGACAATCCACGATCCACGATCTTCAATTTACCAATCGTCTTTCGATGATGGCAGGAGGTTCCCGTGGCGAAGAAGCTCGACAACCTGTCCTGGAAGCCCTTCTGGGTGTCGCATCTGGGCTGCATCAAGGGTTGCCTCGACTGGCTGGACCGGGAGGTGTCCGACGCGTGGCTGTTCGGGGGGACGGGGCATGCCTTCGTGCTGAACGTCCACGAGACGGTCTGCCCCAGCGGCCCCACGGCCTGGGTGACCGAGCGGATGTTCGCGCTTGGGAAGAACGTCGGCTACGCCGTGGACGGCGTGTTCTCGTCCCGGGAGACGCCCGGCTTCGACGAGGCGCCGGGGCGGGCGTGGGCGTTCGCGCGGGCGCGCCTGGACGATGGCGTGCCCTGCTACGGGTGGGAACTCGCGATTCCGGAGTTCTACGTGGTCAACGGCTACGACGAGACGGGGTACGGGTTCGACGGCCCGCAGGCATCCTCGGAAAGCCAGCCGAAACCCTGGGCGGAACTGGGGGCGGGGGAGACGGGGGTGGTGGAGATGTACTCGGTGAAGGCGGGGCCGCCGTCCGGCGAGGCGGAGACGGTGCGGGGGGCGTTTTCCTTCGCCCTGGAGCACGCGAAGAACCCCTCGCGCTGGATTTTCCCGACGTACCGATCCGGTCTCGAGGGGTACGACACGTGGATCGAGGCCTTGGAAGCGGGAAGCGCGGACGGGTTCGGGACGGCGTACAACGCGGCGGTCTGGAGCGAGTGCCGGCGTTTCGCCGTGGATTTTCTGCAGGAAGCGCGGGAGCGGCTCGAGGGGACGGCGGCGGGGGTGCTGGAGGAGGCGGAGGGCCGCTACGCGATCGCGGCGCGGGGCCTGAAGAAGGTGGAGGAGCTGTGAGGGGCGTAGGTCACGGGTCATGGGTCACATGGGTCATGGGTCATTGGAAGTGACCGCTACGCCTTGCCATGTAGTTCTCGCGAGAACCATTTCCAGACAAGCAAGGATTCCACCGCAGAGATCGCGGAGATCGGAGAGAGGGTTGAAGGTCGAGAGGCGAAGGTTGAAAGTGATTGTAGATTCCAGATTTCAGCCGGCCGGCCGCCCCTGGGACCGCGGGCTTCCAGCCCGCGCAACGCGGCGACGCGGTCCACAACACAAAGGCACCAACTCCTCCATTCCTGCTCCGAAAATTCCGGAAAACCATGATCAGTGACCGCCTTGGAGGGCGAGCCTCCCGGCGAGCCACATCGGTGGGCTTGGGGGCCCGCCGACGCCTGATGTGCAATTGCATGGGCTATGGCGGGTCCTTCGGAGACCCTCGCCCTTCAAGTTTTCATGGTTTCCGGGAAAGCCGAAGGCTCATGGCTGACTGAGTTCCCGATGTCCATCCGCGTTCTCGGCGTCCTCGGCGGTGGGATTCCCTCCGCGGTGGCGCGGCTTGGCTGCTTTGGGATCACGGCTGAACACGAGCGTTTCCACCTCTTCGGAGAGGTCCGGGTTCAGCGTGCGGGGGGGGGTATCCAGTTGCGCAGTCCTCGCTTGAAAACCGGTCCGAATAAGGTACCCTATATGGACTGGAGGTGCTACCCATGAGCATGGACGAAGACATTCGACCCGTCACCTACCTCAAGTCGAAGGCAGCCGACCTGTTGAGGCAGGTGAACGAGACGCGCCGGCCTGTCGTCATCACCCAGAACGGCGAGCCCAGAGCCGTGGTCCAGGACACGAAAAGCTATGAAAGCATGAGAAAAGCACTGGGTCTTCTGAAACTGATCGCACAGGGAGAGGAAGATGTCCGAAAGGGAAATGTCGTCCGGCAGGAAGATGTCTTCTCGAGGGCAAGGAAGGCGATCGGCAAGGCATGAGGCAATCCTTTGCAGTCCTCTGGGCCCGGGTCGCCGAGAAGGACCTGGCGGGAATCATCGAATACATCGCTTCCGAAGATGCAGGGCGCGCATTGGCTGTCTTGAACAGGATCAAGAGGCGTGCGGCCGGACTCGAGCACATGCCGAAGCGTGGACGGATCGTGCCGGAACTCAGGAGACAAGGGATATCCAGGTTCAGAGAAATCGTCGTCAATCCATGGAGGATTCTTTACAGAATCGAAGGAAACACGGTTTACGTCGTCTCCGTGCTCGACGGCCGCCGAAACGTCGAAGACATTCTCCTGGAAAGAATGTTGAAATGATCACGCCCGGGCCGGGTCGAGCATATCCAGCAGCCATGCCAGATCGTGCCCTTCTGGGGCCCGAGACGATCTTTATGGCCTGGTGGCGGAACAGGTTCAGAAGGGCATTCACGTAGGTCTTTCTCTTTAACCACTACAATTATGCCGACACCGCACCGCCGTGAGGAGCGCCTTCCAGAGCCGGTCGGGATGAGGGAATTTCCGGAGGCGGCGCCTCCCGCCCGCCCTCAGGTGGCCAGGCGTTGCAGCGCCTCCTGCGCTTCCTTTGCGGAGGCGAAGCGGCCGTCGGGATTTTTGGCCATCATCTTGAGGACGGCTTTTTCCACGTTCCTGGGCAGGGCGGGGTTCAGCGTGCGCGGGGGGACGGGGTCCTTGGAGATCACCTTGCCCAGCACCTCGATCGGAGTGTCGCCCTGGAAGGGGGGTTGTCCTGTGAGCGCGGCGTAGAGGGTGGCGCCCAGCGAGTAGACGTCGGCGCGGGGGTCGACGAAGCAGGCCCGGTCCACCTGCTCGGGGGCCATGTAGGACGGCGTCCCGATGCAGGCGTCCTCGCCGGTGATGCCGCTGGTGCCGGCTTCCTCGTAGTTCTTGGCGAGCCCGAAGTCGGTGAGGATCGCACGGTCGTTCGCGTCGATCATGATGTTGGAGGGCTTGATGTCGCGGTGGACGAGTCCGGCGCCGTGGATGGCGGTCAGGGCGGAGGCGATCTCGGCGCCCCAGCGGAGGGCTTCCCCTGTCGGGCTGGGCCCGGCCTCGACGCGGTCGGAGAGGCATTCTCCATGGACGTAGTGCATGGAGAAGGCGAGCACGCCCTCCTCGTCGATGATGTCGTAGACCTGGGTCAGGTGGGGGTGCATCAGGCTCGCGGACAGCTTCGCCTCGCGCATGAACATGGTCTTGTACTCGGGTTTCGAGGCGACGTCGGGCCGGATGATCTTGAGGGCGTCGACGCGGTCCAGCAGCACGTGCCTCGCCTTGTAGACGCTGCCCATGCCGCCGGATCCGAGGAGACCGAGGACCTCGTACTTGCCGACGGTGCGCCCGGCGCTCAATCCGCTGTCCGAGCGGCCGGAGGTCTCGGAGAAGTCGGGCGCGAGCGGTTCGGCGGGAGGCGCCGGCTTCCGCCGTGGGGTGGGGGTGCGGCGGGGGGTGGTCGGCTCGGGGGTCGGGGTGGGGGCGGGGGTGTCTCTCGCCGGGGGGGCCGCGCCGGGATCCACGAGCGAGGGGTCCTCGTCGGGGGGCGGGGGCACGACGAACTTCTTCCGGCATCTGCTGCACGTCAGTTTCTTGCCGGCGGGGAACTTGAAGACGTTCATGCGGGTCCCGCAGGAGCAGAAGACGACGCGGCGTTTCTGGATCCGCTGGATCTCGGCGACGCGGGCGGGTTCCATGTATTTCTTGTCCAGCAGCAGCCGGTCGAGCGTGGCGGGGATCCGGTCGGCCTCGAGTTCGGCCTGGATGGCGAGACACTCCTTGTACTGTCCCTGCGTGATGTAGCCGCGCTCGACGGCGAGGTTGCCGAACTGCTTGTCGCCTCTCGAAGGCATCCGTCGCGCTCCTCCCTGAGGGTTCCTGGACCATGATGATACCCTGAGGAGGAGGGGAATGGGAAATGGGATTTGGGATTTGCGATGCCGGCACCGTAGACAGACATCTGGAACTCAGGAACTCAGGAAGAACATGGAAGGGAACCGGAAAGGACGCGAAGGGGATTGGAGATTGGAGATTTTGGATTTCGCGAATCACTACCCATTGGAGTTGGGATTTTGAGTTCATTGGGATTTGGGAT
>CAZDSO010000246.1:0-5961 GCA_964508045.1 uncultured Planctomycetia bacterium
TCGAAATCCTACAATCCCCACGCGATGGCAACCTGAAATCGTCTACAGCGCGAATACCTCGGGAAGAGAGAAGGAAGGACTCTCGCCGACGAGAACACAGAGGGTCGGGAGGGTCGATTCCCTCGAAAACGATCCGCGATCTCTGCAATCTCTGCGGTGGGATCCTCCTGCAAAGATATCACGGGTGCAACCTTGGGGGCGAGGGTTCCCCCGAGTCGAAAAACAGATTCCCCTGTCGCGTAGCGATGTACAATGCACCCATGAAACGGGCAAAGCTCGTGGTCAAGGAGGGATCGAACCGGGGCGCCGTGATGCCCCTGGAGAGGGACCCCGCGTGGCTGGGCCGGGACGCCGGATGCTCGATCCAGATTCTCGACGCGCAAGCGTCCCGGCGCCACGCGAAGATCGCCGGAATCGGGGAGAGCCCGGTCCTCGAGGATCCGGGAAGCCGGAACGGGACCTTCGTCAACGGCGTGCGTTGCGGCGCGAAGACGCTCTCTTCCGGGGACGAGATCCGGATCGGATCCACCGTGCTCCTCTTCCTCACGGAACCGGAGGCGCCGCTCCCGCCTTCCCGGCGCCCGGCGACGGAAGACGACACCGTCCCGGCCGAAGGGGCTTCGCGCGAAGAGCCGGTCGCCGGTGGACGCGAAACCTGGAAGCTGCGCGGAGGGGTCCCGGCGGAGAGAATGGTGGGGACCAGCGAGGCGATGCTCTTCGTGTTCTCGCTGATCCACAAGGCGGGGCCTTCCGGTGTTCCGGTCCTCGTGACCGGCGAGAGCGGGACGGGGAAGGAACTCGTCGCCCGGGCGGTGCATCTGAACAGCCAGAGAAGGGACGGCCCCTTCGTGGCGGTGAACGTCGCGGCCTTGCCCGCCGGCCTCGTGGAATCCGAGCTCTTCGGACACGAGCGGGGCGCGTTCAGCGGCGCGGTGGCGAGAAAGATCGGGCGCTTCGAGGAGGCGGACGGAGGCACCTTGTTCCTGGATGAGATCGGCGAGATGGACGGCGCAGCGCAGGCAAGTTTGCTGCGGGCATGCGAGGAGGGACGGATCCGGAGGGTCGGCGGGGAAGCGCCCCTCCCGGTGGACGTCCGCGTGATCGCCGCAACCAACCGGCCGCTTCCCGCCGCGCTGAAGGAGGGACGGTTGCGCAAGGACCTCTACTACCGACTGAGGGGAATCGAGATCGCCCTTCCGCCTCTTCGGGACCGGCGGGAGGACATTCCCCTTCTGGCGGAGCATTTCTTCGATGGATACCGCCGGAAGTTCCCGGGCGGCCTCGAAGCGATCTCCGGCGAGACCATGGAGCGCATGAAGGCCTATGCCTGGCCCGGCAACGTGCGCGAGCTCCGGAACGCGATCGAGCGCGCCATGATCGTGGCGGAGGGTGAGACCCTCGACGTTTCCGACCTGCCGCGCGAGGTCCGCACGGGAAAACCCGGGCCGCGGAAGGAGCCTTTCCTGTCCCTGGCGGAGGTCGAGAACCGCCACCTCCAGCGGGCGCTGAGGATCGCCGGGGACAACAAGACGCGGGCCGCCCAGCTGCTTGGGATCCATCGAAAGACCCTCTACTCCAAGATGAAACGGCACGGGATCGAACCATGATCGGCCGCAAGCTGGGACCGTATCGCATCACGGCGCGCCTCGGGCGGGGCGGGATGGGCGAAGTCTATCTCGCCGAGGCCCCGGACCGCCTGCGCCCGGTGGCGGTCAAGGTGCTGGACCCAAGCCTCGCCGAAGAGGCGGGGGTGTTCGACCGCTTCCTTCGGGAAGCGACCCTCCTGTCGCGTCTCGACCATCCCAACATCGTCCGGCTCCTCGACGCGCCCGCCACCGAGGAAGGGACGACCTGGTTCGTCATGGAGTACCTGGAAGGGAAGACGGTGCGTGAAATCCTCGCCGCGCTGGGAAGCGTGGACCCACGCCAGGCCGTGTGCATCGTGCTGGACGTTCTGGCCGGTCTCGCGTGCGCCCACGGGGCCGGCGTGGTGCACCGGGACTTGAAACCCGGCAACGTGATCATCAAAAGATCGGGGAAGGCGAAATTGACCGATTTCGGTCTGGGGCTCTTCCAGGGAGCCACGCGCTTCACGGCGAGCGGACAGGTCTTCGGCACCCCGGCCTACATGTCTCCCGAACAGGCGCGCGGAGAGGACGTGACGGCCTCCTCGGATCTCTATGCGACCGGCGTCCTCCTCTACGAGATGCTCTGCGGCCGGCCGCCCTTCTCCGCGGATCATCCGCTGGTCCTGATGCGGAAGATCGTGGAAGATGCCGCGCCCCACCTGTCGGAGCTTCGAGGGGACCTGCCGGAAGCCCTCTGCGCGCACACGATGCGGGCCCTGTCCAAGGACTCCTCCGCGCGCTTTCCCTCTGCGGAGGCGATGCGCGAAGCGCTCGAGGCCGTGGAATTTCCCGAGGGTCTTGATACGGTCGGGGAGACCGTGCAGACGCTTGTCGAGCAGGACACGGCGGGCGTGGTCGCGGTCCCGAAAAAGAAGAGGCGGTGGGTGATCTGGATCCCAGGGCTGATCCTGCTGGCGCTCGCGCTGCCCGCGCTGTCGTGGTGGCTTGGAAGCGGGGAGACGGGCGGAGGTGAAGACGCCGACGATCCAAGCGGAGTGGAAGCGCCGGAGCCGAAAGACCGGGAAACTACGGCGCTGGCGGAAACCGCTGAACCTGCCCGTCCCCCCTCCGGATCCGCCTCCGCCGGCATCCCGGGCTCACGCGTCCGCCTTGTACTACGCTCCGGCGAGGAAGTGGAAGGGGAACTGCTATCCGGCGACCCGGAGTCCGTCACGATCCGCGACGAAGAAGGGAACAAATGCCGGTTCGGCTACGAGGAGATCCGGCGGATCGTGCATGGCGATCGGTAAGGGTCCTCCCGAGCCGGCCTTGGAGGGCGAGGGTCCTCCCGAGCCGGCCTTGGAGGGGCGAGGGTCCTTCCAAGCCGGAACACAGCCGGCTCGCCAGCCCGTACAACGCCGATCGGCTCTTGCAAGGGCTACGTAGGGTCCTCCGTAGCTCTCGCAACCACGTGCAAGCGAAGGAGGAGAGGCTCGCCCTCCAATCCGAATTGGAATGTGGCGGATCTGTCCGCTCTCCCCTTGCAGGATGCATCATCGAGGAAAACGACGATGCCGACGCGATAGAATGCCGTAAGAGATTTATTGGGAATCCTTTAGGACGCCTACCCATCGTCTCCCTCACCGTTTGGTTTCGGCCCGCGACTTGCTTGTCTAGAGGGATGTTGTGGTAGGGTAGCGGCGACCCCGTGTGGTCGCCCCTCTACAGGGAACAGCAAACAAGACGATAGGGAGCCGATCATGCGAAGCATCCTTCGATTCCCGGGCGCGTTTCTGGTAGCCGTCCTTGTCCTTTGCGGCCCCTCCGCCCTTCTCGCCGGGGAAGATCCGGAGGACAAGCCCGTCCGCCACAGGGTCGTGGTGATCCTCGAGGACGGCACGCGGATCGAGGGCGTGATCCTGGGCTACGGCTCGCGGGTCTACCAGGTGGAAGTGGACGGGGAGGTGAGGGAGATCCCGGAACGGGAGGTCAGGGAGGTTCGGTTCGGGGAAACGGAAGGGGAAAAAGACGAGGGACCCGGATTCCGCTTGAGAATCGGCGTGGAGAGCGATGCCTATGCCTTTGGGGAGAAGGCGGAGGCCCTGTCCTATCCAAAGTTCTTTCAAGCGCTGAGGAAAGAGGCGGAAAAGACACCGAAGGAAACGTTCACGATATCGAAAGCAAAAGGCCGTTACATCGGTCCGCGTATCGACGTGTCGAAGGAGTCCGGGACGGGCGAGATCCGGTTTCTCGTGAACGGGGAGCATGAGAAGAAAGGGCCGGGAAGCATGGCCTGGGCCATCAACACACTCCGGCTTCGATCCGTCATGGACGGAATCGCTGGAGACGGGAACACTCTCCTTTTGTGGTTTTCAAACGAGATCCCCGGCGCCGTCTTTCTTCCTCTCCTGCGAGGATGCTGGGAGCATCATTTCGAGACCCTGTACGTGTCCGGCGAACTGGAATCCACGCCCTTTGTCTTGTCCGTATTGCCGTTCGACAAGGACACCCTGACCTTGCCCGTTGGCGTGGTCGAGATCTCCGTATCATCCGAAGCACCGTGGTCTCGCGTCCTTGCGGTCCTGAACGCCTGCGGTGCCGTCGGATTGCGAGATATCCGGATCCTCGAAGGGGAATCGGAAGTGGCGAAGCTTCGCCTTCCCCTTCTCGACAGAACGGATCGGAACGAGCTTCTTCCGGAAGAAACGGTTTCCGTGGAAAACGATTCGATTCGATCCTACCGGAGGTACCGCATCTCCCGATCCGTGCTTCATCTCGGATCCGACGATCCTGGAACCGTATCCAAAGCCAGAGAGGAGCTGATCTCGTACGGATACGAAGCCATGGATGCGCTGAGGGATGCAGCGCAGGGCGAGGATCCCGACGTCCGCGGGCAGGCGGCTTCCCTGCTCGCCTATCTCGGTGAAAGCGTTGAAGGCCCCGGCACGCAGGGGCCGAATCCCGCAGGAGTCTTCGGCTTCCGAACGACAAGCCGCCGGAACCTGCGCGCCTTCGGCGGCGGGCGGCATACCGAGTCCGCCGTCCTCATGGGGCTGATCTGGCTCAAGAACCATCAGAACCCCGACGGCACCTGGTCGTGCAAGGAATTCATGAACAACTGTCCGAAGGGGATCTGCACCGGTGCCGGCAGCTCGGCTTCCTACGATATCGGACTCACGGGGCTGACCGCGATGGCCTTCCTCGGCGCCGGACACACGCACGAGCGGGGCAAGTTCAAGGATGTGGTGAAAAGGGCCCTCGGCGCCATGAAGGAAAGGCAGGACGAAGACGGATGCTTCTGTGAGCGCACCCCTGACGGCCGTTGGATCTACAACCACGCCATCTGCACGCAGGCCATGGCGGAAGCCTTCGGCATGACCCGGGACCCCGCGTGGAAGACGTCCGCGCAGAAGGCCGCCGGCTTCCTCGTGACGTGCCAGAATCCGGGCGCCGGCTGGCGGTACGGCGTCCGGCCCGGGGAATCCGACAGCTCCTGCACCGCCTGGGCCGTGTGCGCGCTGAAAGCGGCGGAACTTGCCGGGCTCGAAGTTCCGAAAGAATGCTTCGAAGGCGCAATTGCCTGGTTCGACCGCGTCACGGACGACGCCTCATGCAAGACGGGCTACCGGTCGAGGGGGGATTCCGGCGCGCGGCTGGCCGAGGCCGCCGGGAAATTCGAGCCCACGGAGGCCATGACCGCCGCCGCCGTCTTCTGCCGCATCCTCATCAAAGGGGGAAGGATGAAGAACCACCCTTTCACCCTCGGAGGCGGGAACCGGCTCAAGCAAAAGCCTCCGAAATGGGACGTCGCCGGCGGCGCGATCGACCTGTACTACTGGTACTGGGGGACGCTGGCCATGTTCCAGCTGGGCCGCCAGTACTGGAAGGCCTGGAACGATCCCATGAAGAACGCCCTGATCCCGACGCAGCGGCGTGACGGTTGCGAGAACGGCTCCTGGGACCCGGTCGGCGCGTGGGGCGCGGCCGGCGGCCGCGTCTACGCCACGGCGATGAACGTGCTGACGCTCGAGATCTACTACCGCTACAAGCGGTTCCTTGAATAGGGGAGAGGTCCGGCAGGTATCCGGTTGCAGCCACTGAGATCTGAAATTTGGAATCTCCAATCCTCAACTCAGAGCATGTGAAAGAATTCGCCGGTTTCATTCCAAATTCCTTATCGCCAGACTGGTACCATCGGTCCAGTGCCGTCTTTTTTCCGAAACACTTCAGGGGGGGGCTGGGGGGGACGGCGTCCCCCCCAGATGTAGAGGATGTGGAAAAATCCGCTCGCGCAGGGAACCAGGGATTTTTTCACAGCCTCTCACAATGGTATCCGTGGCGCCTCTCCTAAAGAATGTGTGGGTGATTCCAAGGCAATTCGATATCGATGCAT
>CAZDSO010000247.1:0-5940 GCA_964508045.1 uncultured Planctomycetia bacterium
CAGCCATGAGCCTTCGGCTCTCCCAGAAACCATGAAAACTTGGAGGGCGAGCCTCCTGGCGAGCCGGCTGTGTTTTGGCTCGGGAGGACCCTCGCCCTCCAAGGCGGTCGTCGATCATGGGTTTTCCCGAATTTTCGGAGCAGGAAAATGCGATTTCCAATTCCTGAATCCCTGAATTCCTGAATCCCTGAATCCCTCAATTTCCCATCCGCCATCCGCGTCCCCTCCCTCTCCCCGGACCGAAAACAACCCCCGCGGTCCCGGAATTCACTGAAGTTTTTCCCCCGAACCGCCGAAGAAACCCGTGGACAAGGACTCGGGGTCTAAGGCCCGCCCGGCTCATGGCCGGTGGATGGAGGCTGGCCCGTCGACCGCCGGACAAGGCCTGATCCGGCGGCGGATAGGAAAAGGGCCCTCAGTGGGGGAAGGGAACGATGCCGAGCTTCTTCAACTCTCTCCTCGGAATGTTCTCCATGGACATGGGCGTCGACCTGGGGACGGCGAACACCCTGGTCTGCGTGGGCGGGCAGGGAATCGTGCTTTCCGAGCCGTCGGTGGTGGCCGTGAAGAAAGGGACCAACCAGGTTCTGCTCAACGGGGACGCCGTGGGGAACACCGCCAAGGTGATGCTGGGCAAGACGCCCTACGGCATCACGGCGATCCGGCCCCTGAAGGACGGCGTCATCGCCGATTTCGAGATCACCGAGGCGATGCTCTCCTACTTCATCCGGAAGGTGCACAACCGGCGCAGGCTGGTCAAGCCGCGGGTGGTGATCGGCGTGCCCTCGGGCATCACCCAGGTCGAGAAACGGGCGGTGATCAACTCGGCCGAGCGGGCGGGCGCCCGCGAGGTCTTCCTGATCGAGGAGCCCATGGCCGCGGGCATCGGCGTGGGCCTGCCCATCGAGCAGCCGGTGGGCTCGATGATCGTGGACATCGGCGGCGGGACCACGGACGTGGCCGTCATGAGCCTCGCCGGCATCGTGGAAGCGATGTCGCTCCGCGTGGCGGGCGACGAGTTCGACGACGCCATCATGCAGCACGTCAAGGAGTCCTACAACCTCCTCATCGGGCCCCAGTCCGCCGAGGGCGTGAAGCACAAGATCGGCTCCGCCGTGCCCATGAGCCAGGAACTCGAGATCGAGGTCCGGGGCCGCGACGCCGCCTCCGGCCTGCCCCGGAAGATCACGCTGGGCTCGGAGGAGATCCGCGAGGCCCTCTCCGATCCCGTGAGTCACATTCTCAAGGCGATCCGGCAGATCCTCGAGCAGACGCCGCCGGAACTCGCCGCGGATCTGGTGCACCAGGGCGTCGTGCTCGCCGGCGGCGGAGCCCTGCTCCACGGCCTGGACAAGGCCATCGAGCAGGAGGTCGAGCTGCCCACCCGGGTGGCCGACGAACCCCTGCTCGCCGTGGCCACGGGCACCACGAAGGTCCTCGAGAGGCTCGACCTGCTCTCGCAGATTCTCGAGAGCGGTACCGAGTAGGACGCTTCCGGCAGACAACGAAGACATCAAGCGGCGCGGGGCTTGTCGGCTCCGCGCCGTTTTTCCAGACAAAAGCGTAGCCCCCGGCTTTCGGGTCTCGGATTGCAGGGCCTGGCATGGAAGCGGACAGGCGGTGGTGGCGAAGGACGGGTCCGGCGGCCTTCCTGGTCGTCCTGTCGGGGGGACTGCTCGCCCTGAACCTGGCCGGACGCCGCTCTCCGGTCAAGACGGCGCTCCTCGGCGTCGCGCGCCCTCTGGTCGAACTGGTCGGAAACGCCGAGCCCCCCTCGCTCGGACAACCCTCCGACGGTCCCGACGCCGGAGAAGTCCGGCGTCTCCGCGAGAAGAACGCCCGTCTCGCCTACGAAGTCCTCCGCCTGCGCGACCTCCTCGCCGGACTCTCCGGCATCGATTTCGACCGGAAACGCTACCCCTTTCGAGCCCTCCCGGCCCAGGTGCTCAGCTGGTCCGGCGTGCCCGGACCCCGGCGCATGGTCCTGGTCGACCGCGGCGAGACGGACGGCGTCCGCAAAGGCATGGGCGTCATCGCCGGAGACCGGGCGGTCGGCCGGATCTGGCGCGCCGGCCGCGAGATCAGCCTCGTGGTCCTGCTCACCGATCCGGCCTGCAAGGTCCGGGCCACCTTTCTTCCTCCGGGCGTCGAGACACGACCCGCATCCCCCGCCATCGAGGGGCTTTGCGAGGGAGACGTGGAGCGCGAACAGACGCTGCGCTTCCGGCATCTTCCCCGCCACGCGGGCATCGAGAAGGGGTGGGCCGTCGTCGCCACGGGATTCGCGGGCGTCTTTCCCGCCGGGCTGTTTCTCGGAGAGGTCTCGAAGGTCTCCGAGGATCCCGAGGGCCTGTTCTTGAACGTGTTCGTCGAGCCGGCCGGCGCCGGCGTTCCCCTGGACTCGGTGTTCGTCCTCCTGCCGGACACGCCGCAAGGATTCGCGGAAGAGAGGGTCACCCGATGAAGAATCCGGATTTCAGCCGGGTCCTTCTCGGCGCCCTGGCCGTCTTGGGCCTCCACTGGGCGCTGGTGTCCCGGGCCTCGATCGGGGCGGCGTCGCCCGATCTCCCCCTGGCCTTCGCCGTCTACCTGGGGCTTACGGCGACGAAACGGGCGCCGGTCTTCTTCCTGTGGGGCTTCGGGCTGGCCATCGACCTCGCCGGGCCGTACCCCACGGGCCTGCACGCCCTGGCCTTCCCGGCGCTGGGGTGGATGGCCCACCGGGCGGGACAGGGACTGGACCCGGGGTCCCCCTGGGTGCGGTGTTCGATGCTCTGGGCGAGCGGCCTGATCCTACGCGCCCTCCAGTGGGGTTCCCTGTCGGCCGACGGGATTCTGCCGGCGCCGGGCTGGACGTTGTTGTTCGTCGGTCTTTCCGCGGTTCTCACCACGGCGGTGGGGATGGCGGCGTTCTGGTGCTTCGATGGATTCGAGACGGCTGTTTGAAACGGGGGCGCGTCGCGTGCGCTGGATCGGCCTGGCCCTCTTCGGCCTGTTCCTGGTCGTGGGGGTGCGGCTAATCGATCTCCAGATCCTCCACGGGGGGGCCTACGAGGAGATGGCGTCCGAGAACCGCGTCCGCATCCGCCTCATCCCCCCCCTGCGCGGCCGGATCCTCGATGGGAACGGCCGGGTGCTCGCCGAGGACCGTCCCTGCTGGGCCGTGGCCGTCGATTTCCACCGGATCGTCCCCCCCGAGCAGATCGCCGACGCGATCGCCGACGCCTGGGACGTGGAGGGCGCGGACGTGGCGGAAGAGATCGGGACGGGATGGGGGGACGCCTGGGCGCCCCAGGTGAGGACGGTGCGGCGCCGGAAATTGCTGGCCCTGCTCGAGACCCTCTCGCCCGTGGTCCACCGGCCGTTCGCGGACCTGGTCCGGGCCGTCCGCGAGGCGGAGGACCGGATTCTCGAGCGGGAGCGGCGGGAGCGGGTGCGGGTGGCGGGGCTCCTCCTCGCCTCGGAAACGATGCCGCGAGGCGAGGTCCGGGAACGGATCCGAACGATCGAGGAGGCGCTGGAGGCGGAGATGAAATCGGCGGTTCCGGAAGGCGCGTTCCTCTTGGCCACGGGCATCCGGTGGGATCGGGTCAAGGCGTTCCGGTCCCGCCGGCTGGAGGCCTACCGTTCGGTGGCGGCGCTTTCGGGCGACGAGCCGCCGCGTTTCGAGCGGCGCATCGCCGAGCTCGACCGCGCCTGCAGCCGCCGGATCCTCGAATCCATGCGGAGCGAGGAGCACGTTCTGGTGGAGGGTCACCTTCCGTACGGGGTGATCGCCACGCTGGAGACGGAATGGGAGTCCTTTCCCGGCGTGACGGTGCAGGTCCGGCCGGGGCGGAGGTACCCGGAGGAGATCGACGGGTGCCACGTGGTGGGATACGTGGGCTACCTGGGGTGGAGGCGGCGGGGAGACGAGTCGGTGAACGTGTACGAGGAGCGCGAGGAGGAGGGTTTCTTCTTCGAGCCCCTCGAGGATCTCATCGACCGGGAGACGTACGAGCGCATGGAGAAGCGGGGGGCGTTCCATCACGACCTTTTCGGCAAGGCGGGCGTGGAACGCCTGGCGGACGCGGGGCTTCGGGGCCGGCGGGGCGCGCGGATCGTGGAACGGGACCGCCGGAACCGCATCCAGCGGACGCTCAGGCTGGATCCGCCGGCGCACGGGGGGACGGTGCGCCTGACGGTGGACGTGGTTCTGCAGCGCCGGGTGCGGGAGGCCTTCGCGCGGGCGCGGCCGGCGCTTCCGGCGGGGACGCCGGTGCGGGGAGCGGCGGTGGTTCTCGACGTGGAGACGGGAGCGGTGCGGGCGCTGGTGAGCGTTCCGGGCTACGATCCGAACGAGCTGACGCCGCCGGTGAGCGCCGCGTCCGCGAAGCGGTACCTGTCGGGCGAAGGGAAACCGCTTCTGAACCGGGCGATCCGGGGCCGGTATCCCGCCGGGTCCACGTTCAAGGTGGTGGCCGCGCTGGCGGCCCTGGAGGAAGGGGTGGTCGATCCGGAGGACGAGATCGAGTGCGAGGGGTCCTACGCCTATGGCCCGCAGACCTTCCACTGCTGGAATCGTCACGGCCACGGTCCGCTGAAGATGGTGGAGGCGCTGGAGCGCTCCTGCAACGTCTACTTCTACGTGACGGGACGCGAGCTGGGAAGCGCGCTGCGCCGCTGGGCGGAGTACTGGGGCTTCGGGTCGCCGACGGGCCTGGATCTTCCCGGCGAGAAGGGGGGCCAGCTTCCTCCGGGGCGTGGAGGCGACTGGGTGCAGCTGGCCATCGGGCAGAGGATGACGGCCACGCCGCTGCAGGTGGCGCGGATGATGGCGGCGGTGGCCAACGGGGGCCGTTTTCTCATCCCGCACGTGCGAAAGGACGCAGGCGGAGGGCCGGACGGGCAGGCGCCGCTGGTCTCGCCACGATCCCTGGCGGTGGTCCGCGAAGGGCTCCGGCGGGTGGTGCACGGCGAGCACGGCACGGCGGCGCTTCCCTCCCTGATCGAGGCGAAGGCGGCGGGCAAGACGGGGACGGCGGAGACGGGCCGGACCGTGGACGGCGTGGAGACGAACCACGCGTGGTTTGCCGGCTACGCGCCGTATGACGATCCGAAGGTGTCGGTGGCGGTGGTGATCGAGAGCGTGCCCGACGGCGTCCACGGCGGCGAGGCGGCGGGGCCGGTGGCCGGGGCGATCTTCCGGGCGGCGCTGGCGGAGGGGGAAGAATGAACGCCGGAGGGCTGGTGATCGGATCGGAGAGGAGCCTGGAGCGCGAGAGCGCGCTGGCAGGGTGGCGCCGGTCCGCCCTCCGGGTGCTGGCGGGTCCGATCCCGCTTCTGTTGTTCGCGATCGTGGCCTTCGGATGGCTGTCGATCTGGAGCGCCTCGTGGAAGTCGGGGGAGGCGGGCGAGGGCCGCTACCTCGATTTCTACCTGCGCCAGCTGCTGTGGATCGGGGTGGGTGTTGCGGCGTTTTTCGCCGTGTCCGTCCCGCATTACCTGAAGGCGGCCCGGCGCGCCTGGACGATCTACGCGGCCGGCATCCTGGGCCTGCTGGCGGTGTTCGCGGCGGGTTCGGTGGTGAACGGGTCGCGGCGCTGGATCGTGCTGGGGCCGATCCAGGTCCAGCCCTCGGAGTTCGCCAAGCTGGCGGTGGTGGTGGCGCTGGCGAAGTACCTGATGTACCGCCGGCACCTGGACACGTGGTGGAAGCTGGTGCCGCCGGTGCTCGTGGCGGGCCTGCCCCTGGCGCTGATCCTCAAGCAGCCGGATCTGGGCACGGCGCTGATGCTCGTGCCGGTGCTGGGGGCCATGCTCTTCGTGTCGGGGGCCTCGAAGCGGCGGCTAGCGATCGCCGGCGCGGCGGGGATCCTCTTCGCGCCGTTCTCGTACTTCTTCACCCTCCAGGACTACCAGGTGAAACGGGTGCGCGCCTTCATCCACCAGGGGGCGTTT
>CAZDSO010000248.1:0-5908 GCA_964508045.1 uncultured Planctomycetia bacterium
CGGCGCCATGGGCAAGCAGGGCGGTATCGCCATCTACCTCACCCTGGTGCTCGTCTTGGGCGTGGGCATGCTCGCGGCGGCGCTGTTGCCGGCGCTGGTCAACGGTGACGGCGGCGGGTCGCACGTTGGAAGTTCAAGGTTCAAGGTTCAAGGTTCAAAGTCCGGCCGCCAACCTTCAAGCCCGGCGGGACCTTCAACCTTCAACCTTGAACCTTCAACCCTTTCAAGCGCGTTGCAAGGCATCCGCAAGACGGTAGCCGGCGCCCGCAACGTCGTCCCCCCGATCCTCACGCTCTTCCTCGCGGCGACGGCGATCTTCCTGATAGGGGTGGCGGACGACCGCGGTGGGGGCGTGCGATGGCGGTGGAAATTGCTGTTCCAGGTCGGCACGGCGGTGGCGATCGTGACGGCGGGCTACCGGATCTCGGCGTTTTCCGCGGTGCCGGGCATGAACGAGGTGCTGAGCGTGCTCTGGATCGTCGGCCTGACCAACGCGTTCAACTTCATCGACGGCATGGACGGCCTGTGCGCGGGCGTCGCGGCGATCGCGTGCGGCGTGCTGGCGTATTTCATGAGCGCCTACAACCACCCGCTGATGCTGCTCTTCCTGATGGCCATGACGGGCGCGCTGCTCGGTTTCCTGCGCTTCAACTTCAAGCCCGCCCGCATCTTCCTGGGGGACGCGGGGTCGACCTTCATCGGCTTCATGCTGGCGGGGATCACCTTGCAGGCGAGCTACACCACGATCGAGACCAGGACGATCCTGCCGGTGCTGATGCCGATTCTGGTCCTCGCGGTGCCCCTCTACGACACGAGCTCGGTGGTCCTGGTGCGGCTCTGGCGCCGCCGCTCCCCCTTCCAGCCCGACACGAACCATTTGCACCACCGTCTCAAGCGGATCGGCTTTTCCGACCGCCAGACGGTGCTGTTCATCTGGACGATGGTGTTCATCACGGGCATCGGCGCGACGCTCCTGACCCAGGTGGACGCGCTGGGGGGCACGGTGGTGCTGGTGCAGGCGCTGGCGATCATGGGCCTGTTCGTGATCCTGGAGCGGGTGGTGCAGAAGGAGG
This sequence comes from uncultured Planctomycetia bacterium, assembly GCA_964508045.1. Taxonomy (GTDB): domain Bacteria; phylum Planctomycetota; class JAKEIC01; order JAKEIC01; family CAZDSO01; genus CAZDSO01. The sequence continues at coordinate 1,074 of CAZDSO010000248.1, forward strand.
CGCGCGCCGCGAAGGCCGCGAACGGGTGCACGGACCGTTTGCTCTCGGTTCCCGCGCGTTTCATGACGGTCTCGACGAACGGCCGTCCCAAGAAGATCTCCGACGTCGCGCGCCGCCCTGCCGTCGCCCGCGAGTTCACGTCCGACCGCTGCGTGCTGGTTCCCGAGGAGCCGCTGCACGGTCCCGAGATCGAGGATCTGCTCGAGCGCCGTCTCGCCTTCAAGCTGGAGCTCTCGCTTCCCATGGTCAACGGAAACGGCGGCGGCGCCGCCGGCGGCGCCCAGGAGGCGAGGGCGGTGTGCCGTCTTCTGGCCGTGGAGACCGGCAGGGAGGCCGAGCAGGCGCTGCGCCTGGAGATGGAGAAGATCAGCGGGAAGAACCGGCGGAGACTGGAGCGGTTTGTTGCGGAGGCGAAGTAGGGGGGGCAAGGTCTAAGGTTGAAGGTTGAAGGTTGAAGACCACGAGGAACGGACACGTCCGCCGAAGCGGAGCTTTTCCTGAAACCACCGAAGACACCGAAGGCACCGAAGGGGATCATGCGCTGCGCCACTGGATTCTGCTGGAATCGTGGGGATTCCTGAAATGGCTGCGAAGAAGAAGTCCGCGAAGAGGAAGAAGCCGCGGGGGGGAAAGAGGAAGGCCGTGCCGCGATATGAGGGCAGCGACAAGCACAAGGATCCCTGGCAGCCTGGCAGGAAGGGCTCTCTCTGTCCCCGGGAGATCGATGAGCAGGCGGCTGCCCGCATGTTGATGGACAGCGAGGTTTCGGGTAAGAAGAGGTTCGCCACGGACGGGGTTCGTGCGTTCTGTGGAAGCGAGCATCGGGCGGGCCGCTGGCACGGCTGGCCCGTTGGCTGGAAAGAGGTTCCCCCTTCGATCCGGATCGCCTGGGTCAAGGCGGACCGTGTCAAGCGCCGGGACGTCAACCGGTACTGGGACGGAGGAGAGGCGAGGTCGTGAGCGTATCCTGGGAGAGGCTGGCCGGTGACACCGCGGCTTTCGCGGTGAAGATGGCCCTCCATGCCGACCCGGACGAGGGCCGGGGGGCGACGCCCGAGGAATCGGCTTCCTGGGGAGAGATCCGGTTCATCGTGCGGGAGCGGAATCTCTGTGCCCACACGGTCGGTGGAGGCGCCTTCGAGGCGTGCCGCTGGCATCTCCTCCCGGTTCTCGAGTGGTTCGCGGAGAACTGGGATCCCCTGTTTCACGAGGAGAAGTTGCCCGTCCGACCCAGCAAGAGCCAGGCAGCCGAATCGCTGGATGCGGCCCGTTTCTCCCCGGAAGGTCTCTCGAAGCGTGATCTGGTCGTCCGAGAGAACCGGTGGAGCGAGTGGTGGTCGAGGCATTGCCTTCAGGCGAGCCGCGCGGGGGGCGTCTTCCCCGATCTGTGCATCCGGCGTCGGCGCGACGAGATCGAGCTGTCCTGGCGCGAATCCGCCCTGGCCGGCTTGCCCGAGGATTTCCGGTTTTCCGTGCCTGTCGGCGTGGATCGGTTTCCTCCGCGCGCCGTGGCGGAGCCCTTGCACGAGGTCTGTCTCGCGGCGTCGAGTGAGCTTCGTGGCCGCATCCCGGGGTCCGCAAGATTGAAGAGGCTCGTGAAGCGGTTCGAGGAGCGGAAAGCATCCCGGGAGGCCCGGGAGGGCAGGCTGGCCTGGATGATCGGCCTGGGGGCGACGGCGACATCCATGCGGAGGCGTCTCGCCGATCTCCGGAAGCGATTGAGGGGCAGGCCGAAACGGGCGATGCAGTCCTTCTTCGGCGGTCCGGAGGAGGGCGTCGTCCTGGAGGGTTCCTGCCAGGCGGCGCTGATGTTCGGAAGCCTGGCCCCCGACGTCCGGATGGACGACGTGATCCTTCTGGCGGATGCGGCCCTGTCCTCCTTCGTCGGCGGAGCTTCTCCGGAGCCCGGACTCGATGGGTCGGTCCTGCTGGACGGGATTCCCGGCCGTCTCCCCGCCTGGAAGGAGGGCCAGGAGCTGGCCCTGGAAGCGTTGAGGCATTTCGGGGTCTCCTGGAAACGGGGATTCGTGGACGTGGAAGGGCTTGCCGGGGATCTGGGGATCGCCACCGAGCCGATCCACCTGAGCGACGCCTCGGTTCGCGGCGCCTCGATCGCCGGTCCGGGTCACGAGCCCACGATCCTGGTGAACGAGAACTTCCCGGAGAACGAGCGTCCGGAGGTCAGGCGCTACACGATCGCCCACGAGTTCTGCCATCTTCTCGCGGACCGGAAGAGAGGGGTGGGATTCGCCATCGCCAGCGGTCCCTGGGCACCGGAGGACGTCGAGCGCCGGGCCAACGCCTTTGCGGCCATGTTCCTGATGCCCCCCGACCTGGTGCGGGAATCGATCGACCGGACGGACGCGGACCCGAAGCGCTCCGAGGGCGTGACGGCCCTGGCCCGCCGGATGCGAACGAGTTTCACGGCTACCCTCGCGCACCTCTGCAACACAGGTTTCATCGACGAGTCCACGAGGGATCGAATGCGGTTTCACAGGCTGGAGAAGGCGGACGAGGGGGAAGAAGGGCACCGCGGGATTAGCGAGAACGAGTAGTAAGTTGGAAGTCCAAAGTTTAAAGTTGAAGGTGGAAAGCGAAGGTAGCAGGTTGAAAGTTGAAGGTCACCTACGACGCTTTGACCTTAAACCTTCGACCTTCGACTTTCGACTTACTCCCTTGAAGTCAACGGTAAAGATACGGCCCCGAACACCGATCCACGGACTTGCTGAGGGCAAAGAAAGAGCGGTTTGTGGCGGAAACGAAGTAGAGTGCCGGCTGCATGACGATGATCCTCCTCACAGACGAATTCAAGGGCAACCTTACGGAATTGCTTGGAAAGACCGCATCGGAGGCGATGCAGGGGCTTGCTCCTCCGAGGGGAAGGTTTCCGGAAGCAGGGGGGATCGAACGCCTTGAATGGGAGGAAACGGTGGAGAACACCGAATCAGGCAGGCGCTTCACCATCCACCCATCCCTGCGGATCGAGAAGGGCAGGGTCGTCGAGGTGGGCATCCGGTCGGACGATTTCCTCTTCATGGTCGACTTGAACGAACAGGGTGCTCCGTTTTTCGCCGCGGTTCCCAAGGAGGGCGAATTCGATCCCGCGGAAGTCAACTGGGTGCGGCAAGAGGACGGGATTCCGTTCAACTGGGAGGTCTCATGAACCAGACCATCGAAGTCTTGTCCGGTCTTCGAGCACGGACTTTGCGGAGGGTCGCCCGGAAGCTTCGAAAACCCGTGATCGGCGCCGTCCCGGACTGGATCAGGGAACTTCCCCAGGAGATGGGCGAAACGAAGATTGACCTCCAGGGTGTCAAGAAGATCTTCGGTGAACGGAAGCCTACCCTGTCCGATGAAATCATCCGGGAAAGACGCGGAGAAGGCGCTGGAAAGGGCCGGGTCAGGGGTGCGATGGACGGGGATGCGGCGAAAGCCCTGATCGAGCGATGGGCCGCGGACGGATCGGGATACGACGAGGAGGCCTGGAGCGAGATCCGCGACGGGATCGAGAGCAACCGCCTGTCGGAAAGGAAGAGATTCCGTGGCGAAGACGATCGTTCTTGACACCGGCGTCCTCGGACTCGTCACGCACCCGCGGGTTCATGGCGATTTCCGGTCATGGTTCGAGGAGCGGCTTTCCGGCGGAGCGAGATTCTGCGTTCCCGAGATTTCGGACTACGAGCTCCGCAGGGAACTGATCCGCGCGGGCAAGGCAGAAAGCGTCCGGCGGCTGGATGATCTCGAGCAGGTTCTGGTTTATCTGATCCTTTCGGCCTGGAACTCGACGGGATCACGGCGTTACCGGTATGAAGCGAGGCAAAGCAACCTCCAAACCCCAATTTCCGAATCCCAACGAACTCCAACTCGAATGAAACAATGCGAACAAATGGCGGAGCCGCGGGCGCGAGCCCGCGGGCCCACTCGGGGCCCGAGAGGCAGTGGCGCAACGGTCCTGCCGGTATGCCCTCAGAATTTCCGCGGATCCAGGCCTGTTGTAAAACCGAATACCGCCGCAGATATTCCCGCGGCATATCCTGCAGTCACGCAGGTTCGGTGCTCCGCTGCTCGTTTCCATACCGGACGGCGCCGGCAGACGTTCCCGGGGGTTGGCGGCCAAGCACGACCACACAGGTTTTTGGCATGAGTAGTCTGTAACCGATTTTTTAGGAATCTGAGTAGTCTGTAACCGGTAACCGGTAACCTGTTTCATGCTGTGGGCTGCTACTAACCATTAGTAGCAAAGCACGGCCACACGGGTTACAGGTCACAGATTACAGACACCGCAAAAACAATAGGGTGTAACCGCGCTCCCTCGCCCCCAGAAAGGCCAAATTCGTGGTAGAAACGGCCTTTCGCCTTGAAAAACTCGAAACCTTTCACTGGAAAAATAGCAGGATGTTAGGCTCAAAGGGTATGCTTGATGCAAGCATCGGATTTTCTGATTGATGGTCGGCTTTTTCAGGGCGATATTGCTATGTCTTGCGGACATAACTCCCTTAAATACAAGGGGTTGTGTGCCCGAGCTAACGCGGTTACACCCAAAACAATAAATGACCATCAAAAACATAGTAGCCCTGGCCGCCCTCCTCGCCGTCCTCGCCGCCGGCGACGCCTTCCTGCTCGCCCGCGTCGACGCCTGGGGCGCCGCCGTCCTGGCGCTGCAGGCGGCGCTCGTGGCCGCGCTGGTTTGCCTCTTCCTGCGCCAGGCGAGTCTGAACCGGGCGCGGCGTGAGGAGGATCCGGCGATGGCGCTGTTCCCCCTTCCCGCGCGGTTCAGGCTGCTGCGCCGCGGGGAGACGCCCGGGCGGCGTCCGGATGCGGCGTGGCGCGAGGCG
>CAZDSO010000249.1:0-5815 GCA_964508045.1 uncultured Planctomycetia bacterium
AAAGCGGCGACGCCCTGAAAGCGCGGGGGGAAAGGCTTCCCGAGCCGCCCTCCCGAAGCACCCACGCCACGCCCCCCGCCCTGGACCGACTCGTCCTCAAACTCCTGCGGCCCGATCCCGCCCAGCGCTACCCCGACGCCTCCGCCTTCAAGAAAGCCGCCCGCGACGTCGCCAACGCCCCCGACGTGGAGCGGCTGCGCCGCGACGACGCCGCGGCCTACCTCCTCTCCCCCCAGTTCCAGGGACGGGAGCGGGAGATCGAGGAGGTCCTCCAGCTCCTCTTGAACGGCGGCCTCGAAGGGCTCTTCCTCCTCGACGTTCGCGCCGAACCCGGCATGGGAAAGACGCGCTTCTTGGAGGAAACCGCGCGCGTCCTCGAGGCGGCGGGCGCCGGCGTCCGCGCTCTGCCCCCCGGAGAAGAACCCTCCCGTGGACGCGTCCACGCCGGAAACAAGAAAAACGTCCCTCCCGTCTACATCCTGGACGCGATATCCGAGAGATCCTCCCGGAGCGTGGAAGCCGCCTCCGCCTTTCTGGACGAGCGCTCCCCCGGCCCCGCCCTTCTCCTGTGCGCCTCCAGGCCCTCGGCCTACGCCGACGACGTCCTCGCCCGGCTCGCCGGCCGGAAGAGGCCCACCCCCCAGAGGGTCCTCGGACCCTTGACGTCGCCCCAGATGGGGCGGCTCGTCCGCTCCATGGTGGGGTTCGCGCCGCTTCCTCCCGGCCTCGAGGAGGCCGTCGCTTCCGCGTCCCGCGGCAACCCCGGCATGGCCGAGGCCCTGGTCAGGGACCTCGCGGCCTCGGGACGCCTGAGCCGCCCCGGCGGCACCTGGACCCTCGAAGGCCCCCTTCCCGACCCCCTGCCCTGCGGGCGGGAAGCGGCCAGGCTGCTGGCCGCGACGGCCTCGACCCGCGGGGAAGCGATCCGGCGCGTCCTGGAAGCCGTCGCCGTCCTGGCCGAGGACCCCGATCCGGTCCGCGTCAGGAAGATCACCGGACTCCGGCGGGGGGAATTCGAGAAGGCGATCCGCACCGCACGACAGGAGGGCTACCTCTCCCCCGGCCCTCCCCTGGCGTTCGCCGGGCCGGCGCTCGCGCGGGCCTTCTGGGAAGGCCTCCCGCCGGAAGACCGGGAAGCCCTCCACGCCTCCGCCGCCGGCACGCTCAAGTGGGACCGGTCCCCCCAGGGGCTCGCCTCGCGCGGGCGCCATCTCGTCCGGGCCGGGCGGGGGGAGGAGGGGGCCCGCGTCCTTCTCGACGCCGCCGGCAAGGCGCTGCAAGCGGGGGGCTCGGAAGACGCCTCCGCCTGGATCCGGGAGGCGTTCAGCGTGCAAGGCGCCTCCGAGGATCTGAAACGGGATCTCAGGCGCGCCCGTGAGCGCCTCGGGGCGCCGGACGCCGGCGCGCCCGCGCCCGCCGACCCCGCGTCCGTCGCCCCGCCTTCCCCCGGGCAGGAGCCGGCGGAAGCGAAGGACCTGGACCGAAGCCGCATCGGGCTTCTTCTCGTCCTCGCCGGCGCCTACGTGCGGGAGGGGCGCTTCCCCTCGGCGGAGGAGACCCTCGGGACCGCGCTTCTCGAGGGGGAGAAAGCCGGCCGGCCCGACATCCTCGCGCGCGCCCACCTGATGCTCGGAGGGCTGAATCTGGACCGGCGGAACCTCCGCGCGGCACTCAAGAACCTCCTCAAGGCCGCCTCGCACGCGCCCGGGGACGACGCTTCCCTCGTCGCCGAGATCCGCCTCCGCATCGCTTCCGCCCGCCTGGAGACGGGCGACGCCTCGCAGGCGCTCGGGGAGGCGCTCCGCGCCCGGGAACTGGCCGGCCGCGGAAACGCGCCGCACGTCCGCGAGGCTCTCACCGCGCTCGAAGCGGAGATCGCAGCCATGACGGGCGATCCCGGCCGCGCCCTCTCGAACCTCGGCCGCACGTTGCGCCGCGCGCGGTCGCTGGGGCACGAGACGCGGGGCGTCGTGCGGCGTTCCGTGGGGCGCGTCTTCCGGACCGCGGGGGACCTGCCGAGAGCCCGGCGCTACCTGTCCGCGGCTTCCCGCTCCTTCGAGAGGGCGGGGAAGAGGTTGAACGCCCTCGAGGCGCAGCTGCACGCGGCGCTGTGCGCGGCGCTGGAAAGCGACCTTCTCCGGGCGAAGGAGGGTCTGGCGTCGGCGGGAAGCCTGTTCGGCGTGGTGCCGGCGGGAAGCCTGCGCCGCCTCGCCAGCACGGCGGGCGCCCTGGCCACCCTGGGCGACCCGTCGGTTTCCGCCGACCTTCTCGCCGAGGGCGCCAAGGCCGGAAGCGGGCCCGAGGACGACCCGCGGGGGTGGGGGCTCTTCCTCCAGGCGGAAGCGGCGCAACGGTTCGCGTCCGGCGACGCGGACGGGGGCCTGCAGCGGGCCCGCGAGGTCCTGGATCTTCTCGACCGGGAGGCGTTCGTTCTCGACCGGGCGCACGCGGCGGCGTTTCTGTCGTCCGCGGCCCGTCGCGCGCCGGGTCTCGCCGCGGAGCAGGCGGAGGAAGCGGCCCGGTGGGCGCGGCAGGCATCGGAAACGCTGGCGGGGGCGGGCCTGGCGGAGCCGGCGGGCCGGGCGCGGGTGGAGGCGCGTCGCCTCCTGGAAGCGTCCGGGCCGGTGCGGGAAGCGGAAGCGGACGCGGGCGCGGAGGCGCCGTCGGATGCGGCCGGGGACGCGCCGGAAGGGGGTGGGGGCGGGAGCTCGCTGGAGGCGCTTTGGAGCGTTTCCCGGTCGATCAACTCGGAGCTGGAGCTCTCGAAGCTGATCCCGCTGATCATGGACCGGGCCATCGAGACGATGGAGGCGGAGCGGGGGTTCCTTCTGCTGGATCGGGGCGAGGCGGGGCTGGCGGTGGAAGTGGCGCGCGGGGCGGGGGGCGCGGACGTGGACGAGCCGTCCGTCGAGGTGAGCCGGACGATCGCCGAGGAGGTCGTGCGGCGCGGTCAGGCCGTTCTCACCTCGGACGCGGGCGCGGACGAGCGCTTCAGCGAGCAGCGGAGCGTGACGGGTCTCCGGCTCCGGTCGGTGCTCTGCGTTCCCCTGAAGAACCGGGGGCGGACGCTGGGGGCGGTCTACGTGGAGGACCGGACGCGGGCGGGGGCGTTCGGGCCGGCGGCCATGGATTTCCTCTCGGCGTTCGCGGACCAGGCGGCGGTGGCGCTGGAGAACGCGCGCCTCTACGAGGATCTCAGGAGCAAGACGCGGGAGCTCGAGGCCTCGAAGCGCGAGGTGGAGGCGCTCAACGAGGCGTTGAAGGAGCGTGTGGACCGCCAGGCGGTGGAGATCTCGGACCTGTCCCGGCGGATGGAAGCGGAGCGGCTGCAGGCCGAGGCGCGGTACGACTACGCCAACATCGTGGGGTCGTCCGCGCCGATGCGGGAGGTCTTCCGCCTGATGGACCGGGCGGTGGAGAGCGAGGTGCCGGTGCTCATCGTGGGGGAGAGCGGGACGGGGAAGGAGCTGGTGGCGCGGGCCATCCACCACCACGGGGCGCGGAAGGGGCGCCCCTTCGCCGTGGAGAGCTGCGCGGCCCTGTCGGAAAGCCTGCTGGAGAGCGAGCTCTTCGGGCACGTCCGGGGCGCCTTCACGGGGGCGGTGGAGGACAAGAAGGGGCTGTTCGAGCTCGCCGACGGCGGGACGCTCTTCCTCGACGAGGTGGGGGAGATGAGCCCGGGGCTGCAGTCGAAGCTCCTCCGTGCGCTCCAGGAGGGGGAGGTCCGTCCCGTGGGCGGCAAGACGGTACGGACCGTGGACGTCCGCTTCATCTACGCCAGCAACCGCGACCTCCGCGCGATGGTGTCGGAGGGGACGTTCCGGGAGGATCTCTTCTACCGGATCAACGTCCTCACGATCGCCCTGCCGCCGTTGCGCGAGCGGATCGAGGATATCCCCTTGCTGGCGGCGCATTTCCTCGAGCAGGGGCTGGCGGGCGAGGGCGCCTCGCTCTCCCCGGCGTCCTTGAAACGCCTGACGGCCCACGCCTGGCCCGGCAACGTGCGCGAGCTGGAGAACGAGATCAAGCGCGCCGGCGCCCTGTCGGACGGGGAGATCCGGCCCGAGCACCTCTCGGAGAGCCTGCCGGCGGCGGGCACGGACGCCAAGGCCGGGGCGGAGGCGGAGGGGACGCTGAAGGACCGGGTCGAGGCGCTCGAGATCCGGATGATCCGAAACGCCCTGGCGCGGCGCGAGGGCAACCGGACGCGGGCCGCCGGCGATCTGGGGATCTCCCGCTACGGCCTGCTCAAGAAGATGAAACGGTACGGCATCCCATGAGAGAAGAACGCTCGGGTCCCGAAGACGGCCGGAAGGAAGCCGGCGGGGCGAAGCGCGCCCCGGAGGATGAATTCGTGGGAAGCCGGGAGGATCTCGAGTCCATCCTCGACACCCTTCCCGACATCTTCTACCAGACCGACCGCGACGGGAAGATCACCTACGCCAACGAGACCAGCGCCCGCCTTCTGGGGTACGCGAGCGCGAAGGAACTGATCGGAAAGGACCTGGGCCGGGATCTGTACGTCGATCCCTCGGAGCGGATCCGTTTCCTGGAGGTTCTCAAGCGCGAGGGGGGCGTGGTCAAGGACTGGATCATCGAACTCTGGAGGGCCGACGGCACGTCCCTCTGGGTTTCCGCCAACAGCCGCTGGCGCCTGGACGAGCGGGGAAGGATCACCGGGGTGGAGGGGGTGGCCCGGGACGTGACCGACCGGATCGAGGCGGAGAGGCGCCTGGCGGCCCAGATGGAGGAGCTGGAGACGGCCTACGACCGCCTGAAACAGGCCCAGACGAAGCTCATCCGCTCCGAGAAGATGGCCTCCCTCGGCACCCTCGTCGCCGGCATCGCCCACGAGATCAACAACCCCGTCAACTTCGTCCACGGGAATCTCGCCTTCATGGAACGCGCCCTGGTCAAGCTCGAGGGCTCCTTCGCGGACGCGGATCCCCCCCCCGCTCTCGCCTCGATTCTCGCGGACCTGCGCGAGGCCCTGGCCGACGCCAGGCAGGGCACGGTTCGCGTGAAGGAGATCGTGAACCTGCTGCGGAATTTCTCCCGGGCGGGCACCCAGGAGCGGCGGGAACGGGTCCCCCTCGGCGAGGTGCTCCGGGACGCGCTTCGCCTCGTGGAGCCCGAGTACAGGAACCGCGTGGCGGTGGCGCTCGACCTCGAGAACGCGCCGCCGGTGCGCGGGGACCGTCTCCTCCTCGGCCAGGTCTGGATGAACCTCCTGGCCAACGCGTTCCAGGCGATCGAGGGCAAGGGGACGGTGTCGGTGAAGGCGTTCCGGCGCGGCGCGAACGCGGTGGTCCGCATCGCGGACACGGGGCGCGGCATCCCGGCGTCGATCCGGGAGAAGGTCTTCGAGCCCTTCTTCTCGGGTACGCCCGATGGGGTGGGCCTGGGCCTGAGCCTCTGCTTCGACGTCGTCCACGGGCACGAAGGGGAGATCAGCTTCGAGTCGGATCAGGGCGAGGGGACCACGTTCGAGGTCGTCCTGCCCGCCTGGACGGAGGAGGAAACGACACGATCCGGCGCGTAGCCTGTCGAGGCTTTGCGTCCTTTTCGTCCTGAGAGGCTGTGAAAAATTCCCTGGTTCCCTGCGCGAGCGGATTTTTCCACATCCTCCACCTTGAACCCTAGAAACCCATCAGCGTCTTCAGTACATTTCAACGTTATCCGTGTCGAAAAAGGCTCGGTGTCGACCCTGTTTTGCATGAAACCGGCGAATTCTTTCACAGGCTCTGAGGTGCTGCCGGCTGGAAGCCGGCGGTCCGGGGCGCAGGCCGACGTTCGTCGTGAGCCACGTAGACGA
>CAZDSO010000250.1:0-5814 GCA_964508045.1 uncultured Planctomycetia bacterium
GGAGGTCGACCAGGGGCGCCGCGCGGGGCGGCTCGGGCCGGGGGGGCCTTGGGGGTTCGGGTTTCATGCGGGCCGCGGGGGGCGCGGGGGTCTTCGGCGCGGGCGCCGTTTTCTTCCGCTTCCAGGGGGGAAGGCGGTCCTCGGCGCTTCCGAGGGGGGAGGGGGGTTTCTTCTCCTGGGCGGCTTTCTTGAAGTGTTCCAGGGAGGGCTTGATCTCTTCGTCCGGTTTCTTCTTCCAGGGGGGCGCCTCGGGTTCCGAGATGTCGGGCCTGGCGGGTTCGGTGATCTTCTCGACCTTCTTCATGCCGCCCTCGCCTTCCCAGGGCGGGGGTGCGGTTTTCGAGAGGGCTTCGCCGGGGCCGGTTTCCGGCGCCGGTTTTGGCTCGCCGAGCCTTCGTTCGAGTGTTTCGAGGGCCTCGCCGGCTTCGCGGCGGACGAAGATGCTGGCGTCCTTTTCGGCGGCCTTTCGCAGGGGTTCGAGGGCTTCGGGCCCGCCGAGGTTCTTGAGGATGCGCGCGGCGTTCCGGCGGACGTCGGAATCCTCGTCCTCGAGGGCGGGGAGGACGGCCTGGGTCCGGAATCCCTCCGGGTCCTTCTCGAGGAGGAGGACGGCTTCGCGTCGGATGACCTTTTCGGGGTCTTCGAGGGCCTTGGCGAGGAGGGGGCGTGCGGCGGCGGGGTCGAGGCGCGCCAGCCGGGTGAGTGCCTCGCGCCGTTTGAAATACATGGACGCGGTGTCGAGGAACTGCGCTTCGAGGGCTTTCGCATCGTCGTTCATGGCGTCATTCTCCCTTGTTTCCGGGACGCAGGCGGCCTTCGTTGCGGAGTCCGTCCAGCGCCTTGTCGATGGCCTCGGCCATGTCTTCCGGCGAGAAGGATTTCTGGACGAAGAGGTTGACGCCGGCGTCTTGGGCGCGCCGGGTGAGGGCGGGATCGAAGTCGGCGGTGATGAGCATGACGGGTGTCTTCTCTCGTTGGGGACAGTGGCGGACCCAGGAAGCGAAGGCGAGTCCGTCGTCGTCGCCGGGCATGTTGAGGTCGGTGATGAGGAGGTCGAAGGGCATCTCCTGGAGGAGTTTTTTGGCTTCGTCGACGGTGGAGGCGGTGAAGACCTCGTGGCGGTGGTGGCGGAGGGTCTGGCCCATGACGGCGCGTGTGAGTTTCGAGTCGTCCAGAAACAGGATGCGCATCCCACCTCCTAGAAATCGGAGCCCAGGGTCACGGTGACGACGGTGTCGGGGGCGCTGGTTTCATTCAACCCGTATCCGGCGCTCATGTCCAGGGACCATCCGAGGGCGAGGAGGCGGAGTCCGGCGTGGAGGACGACGGGGTCGCTGTCGAGTCCGTCCATCTTCCGGAAGGCGTTGGTGTGGCCCTGCATCTGGAGCAGGAAGGCGACGGGGACGCCGAGGGGGCACTGTTCTTCGTCGAGGGGGAGAACGGCCGAGGCGCTGTAGAGTGCGGAGGGGCTGAGGTAGACCTTTTCGGGGAAGACGTTCTCCTCGTCGAAGAAGGAGACGCCGGCGTTGAGGTGGACGAAGAGGTGGAAGCCGCTTCCCAGGCCGAAGCGCGCGGTACCCATGAAGTGGACGGCGAAGTCGCCGCGGCCCGTGGTGAGGAAATCGTTCTTGCTGACGGGGATCTTGAGGGTGAGGGCGGTGGAGAGCCCGAGGTGGTTCTTGGGATCGAAGGCGGAGAGGATTTTGAGTCCGAGGTCGATATCGCCGATGTTGGGTTTGGGGTCGAAGTCGTCGGGGGGGAAGACGGTCTGGTCTTCCTGGACGAGTCGGACGGAGTCCTCCTCGTCGTCGGGGTGGAACCAGCCGACGTTGAAGCCGGCGCGGACCTCGAAGTCCTCGGAGAGTCCGTAGCCGAGCCGGAAGACGGATTCGAGATAGGAGGCGTCGAAGCGGATGGGTTCCACCTCGCCGTCCTTGGAGGCGCGGGCGGCCTCGAGTTTGAGGTCGAGGGAGAAGCGTCCGGGCTCGACGATCTGGAAGCCTTCCATGGGGGGCAAGAGGACGAGGTGGTGGAGGAAGTCGTTGTGGCCGCACGCCAGGGGGCCGGAGAGTCGCCGGTCGTAGCGGAAGGCGGGGGGGTAATGGCCGGGGAACCACCAGTCCCAGAAATCGGAATGGGTGACCTCCTCGGGTCTGGAGGCGTCGGAGGTCTTGTCGTCCCCGGCGAAGGCGGCCCCGTGGGCGCCGAGAAGGGCGATCAGGAGAAGGGTGGTGGAAGCGCGCAAGAGGATCGTTGTCGGGGCGTGCATCATCCCTCCATCCGCGCCCCTGTATGCGGATTCCAGACTCACGTGGACCGGGATTCGACGAGGCGTCTCAGTTCCTTCGGGAAGCCTTCCTCCTCGGCGATGCGCTGCACGGATTCGGGGGAGTGGGCGAAGGCGCGCTCGATCTTCTCCCGGTAGGTGGGTCCGCTGTTGTAGGCGCAAAAAGGGTAGATGCGGCCGTCCGGGGCGCCGTAGTGGACGATGCAGCGCTGGACGCGTTCCACGTCGAAGTTGTAGGAATCCATGAAGTGCATGGCGCCGACCATGAGGGTCCTGAAGGCGTATTCCCTTCCGGGCTTTCGGTCCCGCTTGGAGCCCATGAGCTCTTCCACCGCCTGCAGGAACCGCTGGAAATCGAGGCCCTTCGGGGCGCGTTCCGCGTGGAAGTTCTTCTCGAGGGACCGGAGCACCTTGAGCTTGGACAGGCTCTTGGTGAGGAACTTGAAACGGGACGACTCGAGGTCGGAGGCGATGCGGTCCATGTCGCGGAGGAGGTTCTCGACGTCGATGAACTCGTTGATCTGGACGGGCGTCCCCTCGTCGTCCACGAAAAGATACGTGGCCATGGAGCAGTGGTGGTGGGCGGTGTAGGCGACCATCTCCTCGCCGCGGATGGCCGAGCCGAGGCGCGAGAGGGGGACCAGGACGGAGAGGGGCTCCCATCCGTCGGCGCGCGCGAAGCCCGTCTGCCGTTCCACCTCCTTGGCGAGGTCGGTGAGCGTGAAGCGGATGGCGAGTCGCCGCTCGCGGGAGATGCGTCCGGTGATGACGACGGGCTGGAAGCTGACGCCCGTGACGAGGTCGACGTTCTCCACGGCGAAGCGGGTGAGGGGGCCGATCTCGTGGTCGTTCTCGCCCTTGAGGATGGTGGGGACGAGGATGACGTTCATGCCGCCGGCGCGCCGGATCGCCTCGAAGGCCTTCATCTTGGTCTCGAGCAGCGGCCGCCCGCGCAGTTTCCGGTAGGTGCCGTCGTCGAGGGCGTCGAACTGGAAATAGACCGAGTTGAGGCCGGCCTCCCGGCATCGTTCGGCGAAGCCGGGCTCGGCGAACTTGAGTCCGTTGGTGGCGACCTGGATGGCGGAGAAGCCGAGGTCGCGGGCGAGGGCGACGATCTCGAAGAAGCGCGGGTGGAGGGTGGGTTCCCCGCCGGCGAACTGGATGCAGGGGCAGGGGACGGGTTCGAGGTCGCGGAACCGCTGGAGCATGCCGCGGACCTGTTCGAAGTCGGGTTCGTAGAGATACCCGGCGGCGTTGGCGTTGGCGAAGCAGACGGGGCAATTGAGGTTGCACCGGTTGGTGAGGTCGATGTTGGCCAGGGCGGTATGGCTTCCGTGCCGCGCGCAGAGCCCGCACGCGGTGGGGCACGGCCCCGGGTTCTTTTCGACGGGATTGGCCACGCCCTTGCCGTCGCCGAAGCGGAACGATTCGACGCGGCGGTAGACGTCCACGTCGGCGTAGACGATGTCCTCGAAGCGTCCGTGGTCGGGACAGGTCTTGATCATCCAGGCCTTGCCGTCGCGCTCGATCACCTCGGCGGGGATGAGGCGCCGGCATGTGGGGCAGACGGAGGTGGTCTTCTTGGGCAGGCCGCGCTTGGGTTCGGGGAGGGGGAACCCCGCGTGGGTGGTGGCGGGTCCGCCTTGGTTTCGTTTGTTCGTCATGAAACTTTCGGAATCCTATTCATGGTATGGATAGACTTGTCATTTTATCATGGTTTCGATGCGTTTCCAAACGAAACCTCGGGGGCCTCGGGGGGCACGGGGGGGCGAGAAAAATCTCATGCTTGGCACGAAAATGGCTATGTCAGCACAGCAACTTCCGGACCAGGACGACGGGTGAAAAAAAACCTATTTTTCGTTGACAACTCCTAAAATTGGTATAAATTCGGGAGCGTGAACACAAGATGTAGAGTTTACGAATGATCAAAACCCCCGGGAAGGGAAAAGGAGGACCCAGACGACGTACAAGAGGCCGGTTCCGGTAACCAGACCAAGGAAGGAGTGAACCATGGCGAAGAAGAAAGCCACCAAGAAGAAGGCGGCCAAGAAAAAGGCCACCAAGAAGAAGAAAGCCGCCAAGAAGAAGAAACCTGCAAAGAAGAAGAAAGCGGCCAAGAAGAAGAAGAAAGCCGCCAAGAAGAAAAAGCCGGCAAAGAAGAAGAAAAAGGCCGCCAAGAAGAAAAAGAAGTAGGGAACCGATACGATCGGATCCCCAACACCTGAACGGAACGTGTTATGACTCGCTGGTCTGTCCAAACGGTAAACCGACTTTTCCCCTAACCGGAACCGGCCTCCTTCCTTACCAAAAGAGCCCGCCGAAAGGCGGGCTTCTTTTTTCCGACTTCACCACGAACGGTTGCCATCTTCTATCCGTGGCGATGATGCGGGTGAGTCAGGCTCGAGAAAAAACGAAGCACCGGAAAGGTTGACTGGCTGACAGCGCGAAACGCTCCCCCCCCCAAGCGGTTGAACGCGCCCCCGGCCGTCAGTATCATGAACCCTCGAACGCGCCCGTAGCTCAGTAGGATAGAGCGGCGGTTTCCTAAACCGCAGGCCGCAGGTTCGAATCCTGCCGGGCGTATCCGACCCCCGTTCCCCGGACGATCGCCTCCCTCACTCCGTGCGCTCCTTCTCCTTGCGGTCCGGGCCCCGCTCGATGTCCTCCTCCGTGTAGATCTTCCGCAGGTACTTCGCCTCGATCCAGGCCTCGCGCTTGTCCCGCCTCCGCTGCACCTTGGCCATGCTCCCCTCCTCCTCCACGATGACCACCCACTCGTCGTGGTTCATCTGGCCCGCCGGGGCCGTGCGCCCCGCGTCCTCCCACACGTCCACCTGCGGGCAGTTCAAGAACCCCGTCTCGTCCCGCAGGTCGATCCGGCGGATGAACTTGAACTTCTTCCCCACGCGCTTCTTCCAGCGCTCCACCGGGTCGTCGGAGGGAACCTCCTTCGCGGCGGCCCGCGCCTTGCGGCGCAACGCCCGCGCAGCCCGTTCCGCGTCCTCGAGGCTGACGTCCTTCTTGTACCCCTTTTCCGCCATGGCCTGGTGGGCCTTCTTCGCGATCGAGACGAGCTCCTCGTCCTCCACCGCGGGCCACGGCTTCCCCTGGGGCTTCGCCTTGGCCAGCTCCTTGTCGAGCTGCTTGAAGATCCCCTCCTTGTCCATCTTGCTCTTGTCCTGCGGCTCGATCTGGTCGATGGCCTCCTTCTGCTTGCCCGTCGGCCCGATCACCAGCGCCAGCACGATGACCGCCCCCACCGCAAGAAGAATGAAGGGAAGATAGGCCTCCCACGAGGGTCCCGAACGCTGCGTTCTGGCCATGGCGCCTCCCTGGAAACGAAGTGAAACCGTCTTTCCGACCCTGGGAACCCTTCCAGGATAGCCTCCCGGACCGGGGGAGATCAAGCCCGAGCCAGCCGCGCTGTCGACGAATACGGATTTCAGATTTCAGGCGGAGGAGCGGGGACACGACAACCCCGGATCCGGTCCGGTTGTACAGGCGAGCAGATGAGGCCGCCGGTTTGT
>CAZDSO010000251.1:0-5813 GCA_964508045.1 uncultured Planctomycetia bacterium
CCATGTGTCACCTCCCTTTTCCTGCCAATAATCAAGAAAGGAATAGAACCCCTCCCGGGCCACTGATGAAGGTTTGAACGGAAGGCCTGTCGCACGCCTGCCCGCCGGAGCCTTCGCAAGAACGGTCTTGGCGGCAGCGGGGAAGCGCCGCCGGAGGGATATCCGTCCTGTTCCACCCCTTCCGCCGCTCTCTGGGTGTATCCGTTATTTCGACCATCTCTGCCTGCCCCCACTGGGTCCCCGAAGAAATCCTGAATTTTCTTTGCAACAGATCGGCGAAATCCCGGCGCTAGTCTAGTGAAGGGAGTATTTATCAAGGCTCCCCGGGTGTCAAGTTTAGTTAACAGGTCATCAAGGTTCGATCCATGCGCGGGACGAGATTTTCCGAGTTTGAAGCCCTCGACATCATGGCTCGCTGCCCGCGATTCGAGGGATGCAGCGCGCCCTCGTGCCCCCTGGATCTCCGGCAGGAGGAACGGGCCGTCTTGAAGGGGGAGCCCCGCTGCACGCTGGGCAAGACCCGCCGGAAGCGGATCGGGGCGGGGACCCCGCTGCCCCGGAAGGGGATGACGAAGCGGGAATGGGCGGCGGGCAAGGCCTGGGATCGGCTTCCCGAGGAGGAGAAGGAACTCAGGAGGGCACGAGGAAGGGCACTTTCGTCTCTGAGCCCCTGTGTACAGAAGGGACATCAGAATCAAGACCGAAACCCCTCGTCCCCCTTCAACGCCTGAAAAGCATAGGGAAATCGGATGAAAACCGTGGTCAAAGCCGAGGTTCTCGGGGTCGAGGAGTCCGGCACGGACGCCGCCGGGCGTTCGGCCCAGCTCCCCGAGGACACCTGGGACTACGACAAGACCGGGGCCAAGGAGCCGCCGTACAGCCTCGACGCCCTCGCCCTCTTACTCGAGATCAACACCTGGCACTACCGGTGCGTGAAGGCCAAGGCGGTCAGCACGGCGGGGTTGGGATTCGATTTCGTGGTCCCCGAGGGGGTGAAGGACCCGGACGCGGAGCACAAGCAAGCCCTCCAGGCCTTCTTCGCACACCCGAACGACGAGCAGACCTGGAGCGAGATCCTCGAGAACGTCCTCACCGACTTCGAGGCCCTGGGCAACGGCTACTTCGAGGTGGTGCGGAACACCCTCGGCACCGGGCCCCCGAAGGCTATCTACCACGTGCCGGCTGTCACCGTCCGCGTTCGCAAGGACAAGAAGGGCTTCATCCAGCAACGGGACAGCAAGATGGTCTACTTCCGGTCTTTCGGGTCGGATCCGAACGCGCCGGATTCATTCGATCCCCGCGACAAGGACAAGGACGAGGACAAACGGCGGCTCCTCAACGAGATCGTCCACCTGAAGAACTACCACCCTCGTTCGTCCTTCTACGGCCTGCCCGACTTCCTGCCCGCGCTGCGCGCCCTGGTCGGGAACAAGAAGGCGGGCGACTTCAACATCCAGTTCTTCGAGAACAACGCGGTCCCGCAGTACGCCATCATCGTGAAGGGCGGCGAGCTGGCCAAGGGCACGCGCAAGCGCATCGAGGAGTACTTCCGCACGCACATCAAGGGCAACGCCCACAAGACCCTCATCCTCGAGATCGCCCAGGACGGGGACGAAAAGGTGGACCTCGAGATCAAGCCCCTGTCCGTGGACGTGCGCGACGCCTCGTTTCGAATGTTCCGCTCGGACAACGCGGAGGAGATCCGCGTGGCGCACGGTGTGCCCGGGCGCCTCATCGGCCTTGCGGAGAAGGGCGGGCTTGGCGGCGCCGGCGAGGGGGCCACCCAGCAGGAGATCTTCAAGTACCACGTTATCGAGCCGAAGCAGTCCCGCCTCGAGTACCGGATCAACAATTTCCTCATCAAGCGGGGCTTCGGCTTCCAGGACTGGGAGATCCGGTTCAAGGAGATCGACGTCACGGACGAGGCCAAGGTCGCGGAGATCATCCAGAAGCTCGTGAAGCTCGGGGTCCTGACCATCAACGAGGGGCGCCGCGAGATGGGCCAGAAACCCCTCGATCACCCCGGCGCGGACGTCCCCTTCATGATGACGAGCATGGGGCCGCTCTCCCTCGACACGCTCGCCGAGGGCGGGGTGAAGCCCGCCATGCTTCCCGGCAGCGGAAAGGGCCTCTCCGACGATTCCCTCGATTTTCTGAAAAGCCCGGAGACGGAGATCGAGCGCTTCCAGCGCCTCTACGGCGACGCGTTGCGAGAGGTGTTGAAGGACCGCATGGGCCCTGTGGAAAGCCTGGAGTTCGAGGGGGAGCTGCGCCGCGTGCTCGCGGAGGCCGAAAAAATCCTGGGCCCGGATCTGGTGGAAGAGTTCGAGCCGGAGGTGCGCCGGTACATGGAGAGAGCGTTTCGCACCGGCCAGGCCATGCGCGGTGTTCCCCGGGCCGTGCAGGTTCTTTTCGACCGTCCCCGTCAGGAAGCGGTGGACTGGCTGGTCGGCCACGACCGCTTCTACCTGGGAAAGGTGTTCCCCTCGTTCGTGCGGGACAGCTTCCGGGACACGGTGACCCATGGCCTGAAGGAGGGCCTCGGCCGCAAGGCCATCGGCAAGCGCGTACGGGACCTCATGCTCGGAAAGCCCGGTGTCCCCGGCAAGGTCGAGCTCTACAACCGTGTCGTCGCCGCGAACGTGGCCCGGGCCCACAACTGGGGCGCACTGTTCTCCCTCGAGACGGCGGAGGTCGAGACCTACACCTGGCGCGCGGTGATGGATGAGAGGACGTGTTCGCGTTGCGCCCATTTCGACAGGCGGGAATTCCGGACCGAGCCAGCGATGCGGGTTGTCCGAAAGGTCCTTGAGAGCCCGCCCGAGGCTGTGGAGACGCTCTCCCCCTGGCCCCAGGAGGATGCCGAGCGGGACGACTTCTACATCAAGACGGGCGAGCGCCGGGAATACATCAAGGGGAAGAGCACGGACTGGCTGCAAAGCAGGGGTATGGGGCAGCCGCCGATCCATTGTGGGTGCCGCTGTGTCGTCTTGGCAAAGGTGGGTTGACCGTGGATTTGTCGAAGCTTGACAAGGACCGCGACGTGCGTGAGATGACGCCGGAGGCCCTCTGGTACGACGACGCCATCCTGCACTACCGCTACCACCGCCTGAAGGAGAAGGGCGAGCGGTACGAAGGGTGGTCCGCCGAGGATTTCGTCAACCTGCACGCCCGCATCGTGGCCGAGCTGAAGCGCCGCAGCCTTCCCCATTTTGACCGCGACGACGAGCTGGACCGGGACACGGCGCCGTTTCTCAAGTACGCCGAGGTCCGGCCTTCTGGGGAGACGCTGGGTGAACCGGTCACCCTGGAGGACGTTCTCCCGCATCTCGAGGCGTTCAAGCTGCGCCAGCCCTATCTCTACCTGGTCGGCGGGCTCGTCGTTCACGGTAGCACCCGCGGCGATGTCGACATCCTGGTCAAGGATTCGCCGCTTCTCCCACCGGAATACCGGCATGTCCTGGAATGGCGCGTCCTTCGAAGCCTCCCCGAACGCCTGTGGAACCGCGTTCAGTTCCACTATGACCGGTTCCACGGCCCCTTCACGGACAACATTCCGCTCTTCGATCTGACGGTAGAGCGCGTGAACGGGGAGAACCAGGTCTTCCGGATGGACCTGCCTGCCGCGACGGACGCGGCACAGGCGGGCGCGTCGAACAACGGCACCGACCTGGTGAAGGGCCTACCCCGCCATGAGGCGCTGAAGTTCCTGGCCTGGACCCAGGGAAAACAGGCGCCCCGCGCGGGCACGCCGGAGATCGCCCGCCAGGCCGAGGCCTCTCGCGAGGAGGACCGGATCGAGCTATTCCGGTTCTTCGTACCCATGAAGCCGGTGCGGGGCTACTTCCCGGAGGAGCGGCAGACCGTGGATCTGTTCCTCTCACTCTTCGCGCCGGAGGACTTCCCGGTCCATTCCACGAAGAAGTACGACGGCGGCAATACGCTGTTCTTCAAGTCCGGGGACCGGGTCGTGGTGTTTTCGGAGGACGGGGAAGAGGTGACGGAACGTCTGCCCGGCATCGTCTCGGCGGTGCTGGCCCTCCCCTGGGGGGACCTGGCGTTCCTCGCGGAAATCGAGATGTGGCGGGACGGGAAACACCTCCCCCGGGAAGCCCTGACCGGCTACATGCACGCGAAGGGCGAGCCGGACCACTCGGAACTCGTGGCCAACGTGTACGACGTGGTCTTCGCGGCCGGGGGCCCGAAGGATGCGGGCGTGGACCCGGACGCCGGTGACATCCACCTGAAGGCCTTCGCCGAACGGGAGAAGTACCTCGAGGCCATGGGAATCGAACAGTCCACGATGAAGGTCCCCGACGTCTCGAAGAAGCTTAATCGCGTCCCTTCCCTGATTTCCTCCAATTTGGACGAACTTCGAAAACACACGGAAAAGCTGGCTTCCCTGCCCGGATCCGAAGGGAACGTGGCGAAGAAGGCCGCCGGGACCTACTCCCTCGCCGGACGGAACGAGGCGCAGATCAAATTCCACAACTCCGCCGTTCTGGCGGGCATCGTCCTCGAGCGGATCGAGACCAAGGTCGCGGGCACCTACAACTATCGTTACGGCCTCACCCCGGGGAGGGAGAAGGTGAAGGACGCCGACCTCGTGGAAGTGCAAGGAGAGAAGGTCCTCGAGGTGGGAAAGACCTTCTCCACGAACCGGAAGGCGGCCCCCGGCGAAATCCTCGAGGTGGAGTTCGAGACGCTCAATCTCATCAGGGATCCGGACGGCGCCGCCTCCGTCACCGCCTGGGCGCCACGCGTCATGCGTATTCTCGAAGGGCGGAAGAAGCCCGACTCGGTGGACGAGGCAGTAGCGACCGCCAGGGAGGGCCGGGTTTTCCAGGAGAAGGAGATCACGCCGGAAGGCGAGACGGTCTACCTGGCGGAGAGGACCGTTGCCGGCGCCCCGGGCATTCTCGTTCCGGGAGATCCCGACCTCGAGAAGGCCAACTACGTGGGCAACAAGAAGAGGCTCGCCAGGTACATCGTGGACAAGTTTCCCGAGGGCGCGGAGAGCATCGCGGACATGATGTGCGGCGTTGGGGCCGTGCTCATCGAGGCGGCCCGCCGCGGCTTGCGCGTTCGCGGGAACGACCTCTCCATCGTGCCCTACTACTACACAAAGGGCGTGTTCGAGGGGGCGGCGCTCACCGAGGAGGATGTCGAGAAGCTGAAGGACGCCCCGCCTCACGACGGATGGCTGACCACCGCCTGGAAGGGCATGTACCCCCGCCCCAGGGCGATCCGCCGCTACCTGGACGGCCTGGTCGTGAAGGCGAGGTCCTTCCCCGGCGGCAAGGCCCTTGCGGCGAAGGCCGTCCTGTCCGGCGTGCTCCAGACCATGTACGCGGACTCGGGAAGCGGGTATCCGTACCCGTATCCCTATCCGAGGCCGGAGGCCCAGCGGGGGGCGCGGATGCGGCAGATCGTGGAACTGGTGGACAAGCTCCTCCCGGGCGAGAAGGACGAGGAGCGGAAGAAGCTGCTCTCGCAGATCCGCGAGATCGCGCGGGGCGCTTCCTACGCCTAGAGTTTGTTCGTGGTGCCGGGGAAGTAGGGGGACACCACGAAAGGGCGAGTTGCCTTCGAGCCGTTGTTACGTTTCAGGTTTTGCGCCACATTCGGCCATGCGCAGTTCCTCCCCTCTCATCGGAACTCGGCTAAGATCCCCGTGGCATTCATTTCCCCAAGCATCTCAGGACCGAATCGCAGGATCCGGCCAGAAGAATCCAGATCGGAAGGCAGAATTCCAGGGCTAGCCCGGATTATTCATGAAAAAACGCCCCCTGGCACACCGATTGCTTGATTCC
>CAZDSO010000252.1:0-5775 GCA_964508045.1 uncultured Planctomycetia bacterium
AGTCGATCCATTCGACGGGCTCAGGATCGACCGTGAGCCGGGTCGAACGGTCGAAAGGGCTCGCCCCCCAAGTTTTCATGGTTTCCGGGTGAGCCGAAGCCTCATGACCGACTGCGTTCCGGATTTCTTCGTGCCGCCGTGCCGGTTTCGCTTTGGAAACGGCTCTTGCGATTTGCGATTCAGGGCTGTTTGATGGCGGAGGCGAGCAGCCGCCGTCCTTGCGGCGACACGCGGACGTCGCGGAACCCGACCCGGCGGAGCGCCTCCTCGATCTCCTCGATCCCAAAGGCGCCGTGGGCGCTCTTGCCGTGGAACCATCCGATCCAGGCGTTGCGCCAGCGTGGCCCGAAAGCCGGTCCATTTGTTCACGAGCGCATCCATGATGCCTCCTTGGTTGCTTCTTCACTCCCCGCGCTTCCCGGCATCACTCGGCCGTCTGCGGGGACGCCTCTTCGTCGTCTTCGCGCTTCCGGCCGAATTTTCCGTGCAGATGGGCCTTGAAGAAGTCCTTGCGATCCTTGTCTCTGCTTTTCTCGCTGTGCGCGTGTGCGGTATGGCTCTTGAACAGAAGATGGCAGAGGATGAACAGCCCCACCGCCTGCCAGTAGTCGATCTCCGGCACGCCCGGGAAGAGGTCCGGCATCAACCAGTTCCACAGCCACATCACCACGAAGCCCAGCAGGAGCCCCACCACGCACGCGCCCACCAGGCCGAGCACCACCCAGCCCCCGATCTTGAAAACCGTCACGCCTTTCATGATGTCACCTCGTCATCTTCGACGCGCCGGGAGACCGGCGCCGGCAAAAACCCCTTGTCCGCCAGCCGCCCCCGGATCGCGTCCACCGCTTTCTTCTTCCTGGCCATCCAGGTGCCCCTGGGCACCCCGGTCTTCTCTTCCAGATCCCGGAACGTGACATCCCGAAGCCCGTTCTCCACGAAGGCCCGCCGCGCGTTTTCGTCCAGGGCCTCCACGGCCTCCTCCACCGCCTCGACGAACTCCCGTCTCTCGAGCAGGCGGGTCGGGTCCGCCCCCTCGAACAGATCGTCCACCCCGGCCCCGGCTTCGCGGTTCCGCATCCTCGACTCCTTCCGGATGAGATCGACGGATCGGCGCCGCACCAGCGTGTAGAGCCAGGCCCCGATTCTCTCCACCCCCGCCAGCAGGTGCGGGGCGCCGAGGAGGAACAGCATGATTTCCTGCACCGTGTCCTCCGCGTCCGCCTCGGACCCGAGCCGCCTCCGCGCCCACCGGACCATCTCGTCCCGGTATCCGTCGAAGAGTTCCGCGATCCTTTGGAATTTCACATCCATCGTCCCGTCCCTTCATGGGAAGGTCGTCGCCGACACACGGCCTATTGTCCATTTTTCAGGGATTTTTTCTGGAGACGGGTCCCCGATGCCGCCCCGCCGATCCGGCTGCTGAGTAGCGGATTACGGTAATTCGCTACCTACCGTCCTTCGCAAACGAGTATCATCGGACGAGGGAGGCACGGGAATACCGGCAACGATCGAAGCGGTCTGCCCTGCGGACCCGGTCCCGGAGGACCGCATGACTGGAAAGAGCGCCCCGTTCATCATCGTGTTCGCGATTCTGGCCGTCTTCAGCGCGCCCGCGTCGTCGGCCGAGTCCGTGCAGGACGCGGAGCGCGAGGCCTTCGAGGGGGGGGCCGTGCCCGCTGATTGGAAGGCGGGCGGCATTCCCGGAGACAAGCCCCACGGCGCGAGCCTCAGGATCGCCGGTGAGGAGGAGAACGTCCACGGCGGTTCGGGCGCGCTCGCCTTTGTCTACCCCTTGCGAAACGTCCCCGTGCCCGTGCTGATCCACGCCGTGGACCTGCACGCGATGACGTCGCTTGCGTTCTGGATCCGGTCCCCCGAGGCGACGACCTGGGTGACGGCCGTCAAGGACGCCGACGGGGCCGTGTTCAACGCCCCGGTCTCCCTGCCCGCGGGCCGTTGGAAGAAGGTCGTCCTCCGGCCGGGGAGCTTCCGTCTGAACGACGACTCCCCGGTGAAGAAGGACCGGCTCGACCCGGGGAGCCTCGGCCGCGGCTATGTGGGATTCGACCTCGCGGCGGTGCTGGGGAAGGGAAGCACCCGGGAGGTCTTCCTGGACGATGTCGCCGTGACCCGGGGAACCTTCGCAGTGTTCCGGGGAGGGCTCGTTTGCGAGGCGGGCGAGAAGACCCTGTCGGAACCCACGCGCATCGAGGGGAACCTCGTCGTCCGCAAGGGGGCCTCGCTCACCGTGACGGCGGAGCGCCTCGAGGTGACGGGAGACGTGCTCGTGGAAGGGGGACGGCTCGCGCTTCGGGGCGGGAGATGGCGCATCCCGCAGGACTACCGCTACCAGCGCACCATCGCCGTGACGGGGGGGGGCGCGCTTTCCCTCGCCTCGGGTCAGCTGGACGTGGGCTTCCCCGTCTCGTCCAACCTGAGCGGGGAGAGCACGCTTCGCGCCGAGGGCGTGTCCATGGCGAGCGGCCATTTCACCCTCGGCGTGCAGAAGGGGAGCTCGGTCCGGTTCACGGACTCGAAGGGGCTCGGTGAATTCATCGTGCAACGGGGCTCGGCCTTCGAGGTCGCGGGATGCGAGGGCATCCTGGTCTGGCTCCAGTGCATGGAGGGGGACGAGGCGCAGCTGAGATTGCCCGGCAAGAAGGTGGACGTGTGGCGGTCGCCGGAGGGGCTGGGCCGCGATCTCGTGATCCGCGACTCCACCGGAATGGTCTTCGGGCTCCTCGCGGGCGAGGGCGCCGATCTGACCTTCGAGGACAGCTCGCTGTTCGCCGCGGGCGTGATGTTCATGGAGGCGGGCCCGTGGAAGGTGGAGGGATTGAAGAACGGCTCGAACTACGACGACTTCCGCCTGGAGACGGCGGGCGCGTCGCTTCGATTCGAGAACAGCCGCGTGCGCGCCTGGAACTTCTACACCATGGGGATCGCGGACCTCGAGATCCGCGACTGCGTGTACGGGGAATCGATCTCGTTCCACCGCTCGAGGATCCGGGCTTTCGGCAGCGTGTGCGACGGTACGGGGGGCTATCTCGGCGCGCGGGACCACTCGACGACGATCTTCACGGGCGGCCGGGCCGCCTGCGAGGTCCTGGCCCACGACGACGCGAGGATGGAGCTGCGGGACACGAAGGTGTCGGGAGACGTCCGCGCCACGCGCACGTCCCGGATCCGCCTCGACGGCGTCGAGGTCGAGGGACGCGTCGTGGAGGCGGAGGAAGGCAGGATCGAAAAGAAGGAGAAGGACTGACCGGGCGTCGAATTCCTGAAATCCTCCCTCCCCTTTCCCGTTCCGGATCTTGCCTTTTCCGTTTACGATCCCCCCGATGAAACGACCCACGTTTTCCGAACGACTCGCCCGGGCCGTGCTGAGACGACGCGTCCCGATCCTCGTCTTCTTCGCGCTCCTGGTCCCTCCCGCCGTCTGGTTCACCGCGACCATCCACATCGACAACGCCTCCGAGATCTGGTTCAAGAAGGACAACCCCGACTACCGGAAGTACCAGCACTTCCTCCACCGGTTCGGAAGCGACCGGTTCTTCCTCGTTTCCATCACGCGCGACGACCTCTTTTCGGCGGACGGGCTTTCGACACTCCGGGGCCTCGCACGATCCATGGGCGCGCTTCCCGGCGTCGAGGAATCGACCTGCCTGCTGGACGCGCCCACCGTCACCTGGACGGGCTTCCTGCCGAAGGTCGGCCCCTTCCTCGAGATCCTCCCGCCCGGAGAAGAGGCTTACGGGGACATCCGGAAACGCGCGCTCTCCACGCCGCTTTTCGTGAACCACTTCGTCTCCGAAGACGGGCGGACGGCCTTCGTCATCGCCCGCATCGGCGCCTTGACCCTGACCGAGAAGAGGGAACTCGTGGCGAAGGCGAGGGCCGCCCTCGCGGCGTACAAGGAGGGGGACGGAGAGATCCACGTCGCGGGCGTCCCGTTTCTCGAGGTGGAGTTCGACCGCCTGACGCGCCGGGAGAACGCGATCTTCATCCCCCTTTCCCTGTGCGTCATCACCACGATGATCTTCCTGCTCTTCCGCTCCCTTCGGGTCACGGCCTGGACGGCGCCCGTGCTGCTCTTCGGCGTCGCCGTGACGATCTCGGCCTTCTCGGCCGCGGGATTCCGGTTCAACCTGGTCACCTCGCTCATCCCTCCGCTTCTCATGTCCATCGGCATCGCCAACGCCGTCCATATCCTCGTCCACTACCGGGAGGAGATGGCCAAGGGCCTGGAGAAGAGGGAAGCACTCGAGACGTCCCTGGCCGCGATGTTCCGCCCCTGCCTCTTCACGAGCCTCACCACGGCCGCCGGATTCTTCTCCCTCTCCGTCGCGGACATCCCGCCGGTGCGCCAGGCCGGCGCGTTCGGAGGCGCGGGGATCCTGCTGGCCTTCCTGCTTTCCTTCACCCTCTTTCCGGCCGGGCTCTCCCTGCTGGACGCCCGCCATTTCAAGACCCGCGCGGAGGCCGACCGGCCGGGCCCGGGAAAGCTGGAAACATTCCTCGCCTGGCTCTACGCCGCCTTGAAGAAGGGCCGATGGAGCATCCTCCTCGTGTCCGGCGCTCTTCTCGCCCTCGCCGCGGTGGGCGTCTCCCGTATCCGGACGGAGACCAACGTGGTGAGCTTCTTCAAGCGCAGCAATCCGGTCCGGGCGGACTGGAAACGCATGGAGCGCCTGGGCGCGGGAATGACGTCGATCGAGGTCGTGCTGCACGGCGGGGAAGGCTTTTTCCAGGACCCCGCCCATCTTTCGAGGATCCGGCGGGCCCAGGAGAAGGTGGAGAAACACGAGGCGATCATCCGGACGCTCTCGCCCGTGGACATCCTGGACCACGTGTCCGGGAAATCCGTGCCGGACCGGGACGCGGCGAGGGTCGCGGCGCTCGCGCTCCTGGAGAAACGATTTCCGGCCGAAGACAACCCCCTCCGGGCCTACCTCACGGAGGACGCGTCCCAGGCGCGGATCATGGCCCGGGTTCTCGCGGGAGGATCGCACGAGCGGCTGAGGCTGGCGGAATTGATCCGCGCGGAGCTCACACGGGCCTTCCCGGCGTTCGAGAAGGTGGAGATCAACGGGACGGCGCCGCTCTTCGCGCAGATCGACGCCGTCATCCTGAAGAGCCAGAAGCGGATGGCGGTCGTGGCCTTCCTGGCCATCTTCGTCATGACACTGATCCTCCTGCGCTCCCTTTCCCTTTCCATGCTGGCCATGATCCCGAACCTCCTGCCGATCCTCCTCACGCTGGGGCTGATGGGGTGGGCGGGGATCCCCCTGGACGTGGGGACCATGATCATCGCCGGGGTCGCCGTCGGGATCGCGGTGGACGATACGATCCACTACCTGACGCGGTTCGATCGCGAGCGGAAGGCGGGAGGGGGGGTGGAGGAGGCGCTCGAGCGGTCGCACCGGACGGTGGGCCGGGCCATGACATTCACGTCGGCCATCCTGTTCGGCGGCTTCATCGTCATCGGCCTGAGCTCGTTCCGCCCCGTCTACACCTTCGGGCTTCTCACGGGACTGACCATGGCCCTGGCCCTGGCGGGGGATCTGCTGCTCCTGCCCGCCCTGCTGCTCTTCAAGAGGGGACGGGGGAGGGGAACGGGGAACAGGGGATTGTAGATTTTGGATTGGAATCAGCCATGAGCCTTCGGCTCTCCCGGAAACCATGAACACTTGGAGGGCGAGGGTCCTCCCGAGCCCAAAGATGTGGCTCGCCGGCCCGTACTACGCCGATCGGCTCTTGCAAGGGCTACGTAGG
>CAZDSO010000253.1:0-5764 GCA_964508045.1 uncultured Planctomycetia bacterium
GGTTCGCGAACCTCGGCGGCTCCGGCCAGTGGAAAGGCGTCGGCGACCCCCAGGCGGACCTGAGCTTCGGCCCGGATCTGGGCATCACGGAGCGCCAGGGCGCGCCCTGGGTCCACGCCGAGATCGGACAGTACATCTCCGGCGGACTGGAATACTTCATGCTCGCGTACGGCGGCGCCACCACCTTCGCCACGCCCAGCACGTTCGGCGGCACCACCTTTCCCGCCTCGACGGACGCGGACACCCTGTGCCGCATCCGCTTCGGCCAGATCTACGCCACGTTCAACCCCTATCTCGGCCATTACATCGGCGGCGGCGTGAAACTGGGCGCGGGCTACTTCTGGAACCGTACCTCGATCTCCGCGCCCTCCGTCGGCCCCCGCCGGGACGAGACGCTCGAGTTTCCCGTCCCCGTGCTCGGCGTGCGCCTCTACGGGACGGTGACCAAGTACTTCCGCGTCCACTTCGAGTTCAGCTACATCGAGGGGGGCCTGCAGGAGTTCGACCTGCGCTCCGGCCGCGTGATCGACGTGGCGGGGGACGTGACCTTCACCCCCGTGCACTTCATCGGCATCGCGCTGGGCTACCGCTATACGGGCATCAAGGCCCGCGTCCAGCACGGCACCGGCGTCTCCGACACCCAGCTGGACCTCACCCTCGACGGCATCCACCTCTCCGTCACCGCGCACTTCTAGTACATTGCCACACCTGAACTTCTCGGTTCAATGGAGCTGTTTTGGAGGGCGAGGGTCCTCCCGAGCCACGAGTTTCTGGCTCGCCGGGAGGCTCGCCCTCCAATCCGAACCGATAAGGATAGGTGTGGTGCGCTACTAGTGTGCACGTTGAAAACGCCGAAAATCCCAAAACAGCAGAGCCGCGCCACAGCGGGAGGATTCTCACCGCCAAGGACGCCGGCGCACGCGGAACCGGGGCCGGCCGGGGAAACACGCTTGCTCTTTGTGGGAGGCGTGTGTCCCGGGTCACGCAGGCTTTCGGCCCGGGACCACGGCGATGCTGCGGGCGCGCCCGCGGGTGGCTCGCAGGGCAACCTTCTACAATCCCTCTCCGTTCCCGCTCCTAACGTCCTGCGCTCACCGCTTCACCGGCTGGTAGACGTTGATCGCGCTCAGCGCGTCCGTCAGGCTTCCCGCCGTCCGGCCGCCGAAGAGCAGCGCCCGTTGCGTCATCTCCTCGAAGATGCAGGAGGCCCCCGCCCGCCCCGCCAGGGTTTTTCCCACGAGTCCTTGTTCCAGGTAGGCCCCCGAGACGTCGCTCAGACTCTTGTAGCGCCACAGATCCGCGAGCGGGGCGCCGCCCCCGTCGCCCCCGAAGACGAAGAAGCCGGCCTGGAACGGGCGCAGGAAGCCGGAAGCGTCACACCGGGGATCGGGAAGCGCGCCGGAAGCGGGCAGGGGGACCCAGGTGAGCACGGTGCCGCTGTTCACGAGCATGAAGGCGTCGTTCAGCGGCCCGGACCCGTTCTCCCCCCCGAAGACGATCAGGTGGGCCCCGTCGGCCATGAAGCTGGTCATGCCCGCGCGGGGGGCCGGCGGATCGGAGCCCACGTAGCCCGGCGCGAGCAGCTCCCAGTTCCACCCGGACGCCTCGAGATTGAGCGCCCACACCTCCCCGCTGTAGACGCCGGGCGCGGTCTCGCCTCCGTAGACCAGGAGCCGGGCGTGGTTCACGTCGAAACCGAACGCGAACCGCGCGCGTCCGCTCGGCGGCGTGCCCGAGATCGAGCCCGTCTGGTTCGACCAGGTCCAGTGGGTCCCCGTGGTGTGCGCGAGGATCCAGACGTCCTGGAAGTACTGGGTCGCGTTCTTGCCGCCGAACATGAACATCGTCGTCTGGGCCGCCGCAGGATGCAGGACGAGCCCGTGCCAGGCGCGACGGGCCGGGAGGGGTGGCGCGCCTCCGTTCTGGACGGCCCAGGTCTCGGAGCCCTCCTCGGACATCTTGTCCAGGGCCCAGATCTCGCTGTGGTACAGAGACCCGTCGTACCCGCCCACCACGATCATCCGGTCCTTCGGGAGGTCCGCGACGGCCGCGTGCCCTTCGCGCGCGGAGGGCGTGGAGGCGCCTCCCGGCGAGAGGTTCCAGGCGTAGGCGGGGGGATCGGGAGCGGGCGCGGCCAGCGAGTGGGTCTCCGCGAGCGGGGCGAGGGAGACCGTCGCGCCGCCGAAGCCGAACGCCTTCAGCGTGCGCGGATCGCGGACGAGGGAGGCGAAGGCGCGCGGCGCGGGAGGCGCGCCGAACGGGTCCAGCTCGACCCACACGCCCCGGGCGGACCCGCGTTGGGTGTGGCCGTTCAGGTAGAGGGCCCAGACGTCCTGGAAGTTGCTGCTCGAGGTCGGCCCCCCCTGGCCCCCGAAGAAGACGGCGCGGTGGTTGGGGGCGTCGTAGTACCCCGAGGCGCCGCTTCGGGCGCCGGGGCCCGGGGAGGAGGTCTTCAGCCGGGTCCAGAAGACGGTGCCGGAAAGACCCATGTGGAGGAGCCACACGTCGGAGGATTTCTGGCCGTTGTCGTCCTCGCCCCCGAAGAGGACCATGCACCGACCTTCGGGATCGTAGACGGCGCAGGCGTTCTTGAGGGGCCCGGGCGATCCGCCGGCGCCGACGAGGAGGACGGACCAGTCACCGCCCGTCAGGTCGAACGCCTCCAGGGAGGAGACGACGCCGGAGCTGTTCTCCCCCCCGTAGACGACGAGCCGGTGGTTCAGCGGGTCGTAGCACCCGGCGGCGCCTGCCCGCGCCGTGGCGGTGGTGGACGGCGAGAAGCCGGACCAGGTGAAAGCCGACCCGTTGTGGGAGATCGCGTGCAACGCGTTCGAGAAGCTGTTCCCGCCCTGGTCCCCGCCGAAGAGGAGGATCCGCCGTTCCACCGGGTCGGTGACCATGAGATGCCCGGCGACGGACCCCGGCCCCGGAATCATCCCGCCGATCGTCTCCGAGACCCAGCTGCAGTCCGACGGATCCATGGACCAGGGCGCCTCGACGATGCCGCCCGCGGTGCGGCCACCGTGGAGAAGGAGCCTTCCGGATCGCGGATCGAAGGCGGCGGCGTGCCCCCAGCGGGCTTCCGGTTCCGGCGTGACCATGCTCGGGGGGCGGACCCACCAGCCGGCTTCCACCTCCAGCGACCGGAGCGGGAGGTCCAGCGCCGCCTGGTTGAGGTTGAGTCCCGGCCTGTCCGCGGCGCCGCCGTAGAGGACCATCCGCTGGTTGACGGGGTCGTAGAGACCGCCGGCTCCCCACAACCCGGGCATGTCCTTGATCTGGAGGCCGTACCAGTGCGACGTCCCCCCCTCGACCTCGCACGCCCAGGCGTTGCCGTAGATCAGGTCCTGGAGCGCCCAGCGAAGGCGTCCTCCCCCCACGATCAGCCTCCCGGTGCAGGGATCGAAGGCGCAGGCGGCCTCGCCGCGCGCCCCCGGTCGCGGTTCGCCCGCCGCCGGCGTGATATCGTGCCACTCGCCGTCGTCCCCCACCCCCGTGTCGGCGAGGTCGAGAAGGAAGGTCTCGCTCGTGGAGGCCGGGTTGGCGACGCCCGTGTGGCCGCCGAAGACGACGACGTGGTTCCGGCGCGGGTTGAACGCGGCCGCCGCTCCCCATCGCGCGGTGAAAGCGGTGCCCAGGTTCTGCAGCTCGTTCCAGGAAGGCGTCGCGCCCGGCGACAGGTCCAGCGCCCACACCTCGTCGGTGTCCGTCGTGCCGTTCCGGCCCCCGATGACGATCATCCGCTTGCCGATGTCGTCGTAGACCGCGCTGCACCCGTGGCGGGGCGTCGGCGACGTCCCGGCGGACGGTGTGAGGTCGGACCACGTGGGGCGCGACGTCCCCGAGAGGTCGAGCGCCCAGACCTCGTTGGAATCCGTCGACCCGGAAACCCCTCCGAAGATCACGATGCGGTGGTTCAGGGGATCCCAGACGGCGGAGGACGCCCTCCGGCCGCTCGACGGGCCTCCGAGGGTCGGCGTGATGTCTTCCCACCACCCCATGCCGTCGCCTCGCAGCCGGAGCGCCACCACGCGGTTGAGGTCCGTCGACCCGTCGTGGCCGCCGTAGGCGACGAGCCGGCGGAAGCGCGCATCGACGGCGACGGCGGCGTGGCGCCTTCCCGGAGGCAGGCCGCCGCTCGCGAGCCGGGCGTCGGAGAGATGCCATTCCTTGGCATAGATCATCTCGGCCGCGCCCGCGGACAGGGGCGAGGCGTTCCCGAACTCGTCCAGGATCTTCAAGGCGAAGTAGTACTTCCGCCCCTCCACGAAGGCGGGGAGGAGCACCTCCCGCGTTTCGAGCTGGCCCGGCGACTGCGGCGTCCAGGGGGCGTTCACCTTCGTGACGGGGTCGGACGCGTCGAAGTCCGCGTCCGAGAGGATGGGCGAGGAGGCGTACCGGACGTCGTAGGCGGTCACGTCCCCCGACGCCGGCTGGAGGCCGTCGTCGGCGCTGGTCCGCCATCGGAGGGCCACCGCGCCGCGCTGGGCGCCCGGCAGGGCCCGAAGGTCCCGCGCGGCGCCCGGCGCGAAGGCGTCGAAGCCCACCACGTTGGACAGGGGCGAGACCAGACCCTCGTCGTCGGTGGTCTTGAGGGCGAAGAAATAGCTGTCCATCGTGGTGAGCGTGAAGGTCTCGCTTTCCGGCGTGCCGGCGATCCCCGGGGGACCGCTCCAGTCGAGCGTGGTCCACGCGAAGCTCCAGTTCGACTCGGTGAGGGGGGCGTCGTAGAAGCGGAGGTCGTAGGACTGGGCGGTGCCCTGGATCCCGTTGTCGCCGGGCGCCGTGAAGGAGACGGTGACGTCGTCGCCTCCGGCGCGGGCCACCTGCAGATCCGTAACGACCGCCGGGGCGATCGTGTCCACGTACGTGAAGCCGGAAGCGAGGACCGCCTCGCTTCCGTCGGGATGGACCACCTTCACTTCCACCGCCACCGGGGAGGCGCCGGCCGTGTCGTACGGCGGCGTGACGGTCTCGATCAGCCACGCGTTGCAGACGGTCACGCTCGTCGCCTCCTCGGTGCCGAAGAAGACCCGCGCCCCGTCCCGGAAGCGCTTCCCGCTGATCGTGATCGCCCGCCCGCCGATCTCCTGGCCCTCGTCCGCGCTCAGGGACTCGATGACGGGCGGCAGGACCTCCTCGTCGTCGTCGCCTGCGGAGGCGTCGTAGAGGAGGTAGCCGCCGGCCGCGGCCGCGCCCCACCATACCAGGCCGCACCCGGAAAGGACGGGGGCCAGCAGGAGAAGCGAAAGGAGCGAAAGCCTGGCAGGCCGCGTCTCGATGATCATGGCGGGCTCCTTTGAAAGGTCCGGACCTCTTCCTCGTCACCGCGGGATCCCGGGGCTCGTCGAAACGCCTGGGCCCGAGGGGGAGGGACCCGGAAGGCGATGCCGATCCATTGTAACACCCGAGGGCCCGGACCATGAAGCGCGGGCCGGAACGAGCGTTTCGCGCTGCAGATAAGTCGTGGTCCTCCCTTCCTTTTCGTAGCTCCCCTTCATGGAAATACCCCAGGGTGGACCTCGAATTCCAGGTCCTCAGAGGGGTGCACGGGTTTTTTCGGGACATTTCACCCCCGACCCATGGCAGGAGTGCAAGGGGGCTGCAGATTTTCGCATTGTCTGTAACCCGTAACCCGTAACCTGTGTGGCCGTGCTTTGCCACAATCGGATACTGGCAGCCCACAGCATGAACAGGTTACGGGTTACGGGTTACAAACAACCCAGATCCAACAAACCGGCGGCCGGGATGATCCGGCAGGTCC
>CAZDSO010000254.1:0-5755 GCA_964508045.1 uncultured Planctomycetia bacterium
GCTCGGGGGCCCGCCGCCGCCTGTCTTGCCGATGCAAGGGCTATGGCGGGTCCTTCGGAGACCCTCGCCCTCCAAGACGGTCGTGGATTCAGATATCGAATGTACTTTTGTAACAGGAGAGTTGATGATCTCGGCCTTGACGGCCTGCTACCGGTCTTCTTCAACACGCCGCGAGAGGTCCACCCTCCCGCGCTCGAAGTCCTCCTGCATGAGGCGAAGGCGCAGAGGTTTCGATCTCCCTTCCCTACGAAGGAGAACCGTGTATTCCCCCGGCGAAAGGTCCAGACAGTAGGTCCCCGGGCCCGTGCCGCCCAGGGGAATCCACCCCGATTCGAGCTCCCGTTCCGATTCGAATCCCCTTCCCGTCGCGAGGATCAACGGAGGCGTGGCCGGAGGGTCCGCCCCGAAATCGACCGGAAGGGCTGGGGCTTTTCGCAGCTCGATCCGCACGGTGGCCCAGGACTCTCGGCGCGACCAGCGGACGCGCTCCGAACCCATGCCGTAGCCGGAAGCCCGCGCAGTCAGGCGGCATTGATCGATCGGAAGCCCGTGCACGGCGAAACCCCCGTCGGGGCCGGTCGTGACCGTGAGCTTCTTCATCGGGGCCTCATCGCGATCTCTTCCGGCGAACAGGGAAGCGCCCTGGACCGGAGCGCCGGTGCCCGCCTCGGTCACGGTTCCTTGCAGGTTCAACAGCACGAGCCTCGCCTCCTTGAGGGTCTTCTCTCCCGGCGTCACGCGAAGCTCGGAGATCGGAAACGAGGGGGCGGCGCTCGAATAAGCGTAGTGAACCGAATAGCGGCCGGGTTCGATTCCCTCGGCCGTCCACTCGCCGGGAACGTTCATCAGCATCGGGATGCCGCTTCCGCCTTTTCCCAGGGCATGCAGGGTGACCGTTCCGCTATCGATGCTCCGGCCGGACGGGTCGATCAGCCGCAATCGAATCCGTCCTGTCTGGTCTTTCGAGGAAAGCGGTCCCTCCTGGGAGGAAGGTTGAGAAGGCGTGGGCGGCCCCTCCAAGGCGGGAAGGTCCGTGGCAGGGAGGGGGGTCGCTTCGCCTCCTCCGGCCTGCATCCGGCCTTCTTTTGTCGGAACCTCAACGGAAGCGTCTTCTCCGTTTCGAAAGGAGACGAGGAGGATCGCTCCTGCAACGATCGCCAGGAGGGCTGCAAGCGGCGGAAGAAGGAAACGTTGTCCGTGGGTCATGGCGTGTTCGTGGAAGACGGAACGGCCTGATCGGCGTGCACCTTCGCCTTGCCGTTCGCATGCCCGTTGAACAGCACCTCCTTGAGGATGCGGCGGTGGACGTGGCCGTTGCGGCGGCCGTTCCCGTTGCCGAACCACGGCACGGCGCCCGCCGCCGCGCCCCCCAGCGCGTAGAAAAGCGTCATCAGCCACAGCGCCGAGAAGGAGACGGCGGAGTAGTTCTTCCGGTAGAAGTAGAGGTGCGAGCGCCGGATCTCCACCGGAATGTACGCCAGCGCCTTCTCCCGGCCCGCGTACGGGTTGCTGTGGTACATCGAGACGGCGGGACAGTAGGCCACCTTCCACCCCCCCTTCCGCGCCCGCCAGCACAGATCCACGTCCTCGTAGTAGAGGAAGAAGTTCTCGTCCAGAAGCCCCACCTCCTCCAGGAGCTCCCGGCGCACCAGGAGCCCCGCGCCCGTCACCCAGTCCGTCTCCCCCGGCGCCTCGTAGCCCCGGAAGCAGTACTTCCGCCTCAGCCGCGGCCGGAAGGCGTCTGCCAGCGTACGGGCCAGCGTGGGGAACCGCCCCTTCGAGTACTGGAGCGTGCCGTCGGTGTTCAAGAGCCTCACCCCCACGATCCCGGTCCGGTCCGCGGCGTACCGCGCCTCGGCGAAGGCCAGGAGGTCCTTCAGGCCCGTTTCGGGAAGGCGCGCGTCGGCGTTCAGGATGAAGACGTGTCGGCCGGTCGATTCGCCGATGCCCCGGTTCGCTCCCGCGGCGAACCCGATGTTGGTCTCGTTCTCGAGAACCCGCACCGAGGGGTAGCGCTCGCGCACCATCGCGGCGGAGCCGTCGGCGGAGTGGTTGTCCACGACGAGGATCTCGCCGTCCACCTCTTCGGCGGCGGCCAGCGCGGCGTCGAGATTCTCCTTCAGGAGCTCGCGCGTCTCGAAGTTGACGATGACGATGGAAAGGTCCATCGGCCCTCCCGGCGACGCCGGCAAGCGGACCACCCGATCGGCCGTACTCTGGGGGGGGAGATTCCGGGGCGCTCCGTCTTCTTCCGCTCAAGTCGGAACGCCGCATAGAGTTACTACAAACCTCTCGCATCTACCATAGGATGCGTCCTCCGCGAAGTCAAGGGTTTCCTCGCGCGAGCCGCGGAGGCGCGGCGTCGGGCAGGGCTTTCGGATTGGAGATTTCAGATTTCAGCCGCAGTAGGGATTGGGCTCAGCCGAATTGGAGGGCGAGCCTCCTGGCGAGCCGTCACTGTTTTGGCTCGGGGGGACCCTCGCCCTCCAAGATTGAACCCGAGAACTTGACCTCTTTCTGGCTTTTCCCTCTCGGCGTCCTCTGCGCCCTCGGCGGTGAGCCTCCTCCCGCCCCGGCCTTGCAATGCTCGCCCGAATCGAGAGAATGGTCGCTTGCACCCTGGGTCTCCCAGAGAACGAAAGGATCATCCATGAAGGTGCTCGTCACCGGCGGCGCGGGCTACGTGGGGGCGCGGCTCGTGCCCCACCTGCTGGAACACGGACACAAGGTCGACGTCCTCGACAAGCTCGTCTTCGGCGACGGCGCCCTCGCGCCCTGCCGCGACCGCGTGGGGCTCGAGGTCAAGGACATCCGCCGGACCTCCAGGGAGGATTTCGAGGGCTACGACGCGGTGGTCCACCTCGCCGGGATCTCCAACGATCCCACGGCCGAGTACAACCCCGAGGCCAACCTGTCCATCAACCGCGACGGCACCGCGCACGTCGCGAAAGCGGCACGGGACGCCGGCGTGCCCCGCTTCGTCTTCGCCTCCTCCTGCTCCATCTACTACACCCTCGACCCCGACGACACGGTCCGCGACGAGGACTACCCCGTCGAACCGAAGGCCCCCTACTCGCTGTCCAAGCACCTCGCCGAGAAGGCGTTGCTCGATCTCGCCTCCGACGGCTTCTCCCCCGTCTGCCTCCGGAAAGGCACCATCTACGGCCAGTCCGGCAGGATGCGCTACGACCTCGTGGCCAACACCTTCACCAAGGACGCGTTCGCCCGGCGAATGCTCACCATCCACGCGGGCGGCCGCATGTGGCGCCCCATCCTGAACATGGCCGACGCCGTCGAGGCCTACCGCCTCGCGGTGGAGGCGCCGGCCGAGAAGGTCCACGGCAAGGTGATCAACGTCCTCTCCGAGAACACCCGCATCCTGGACCTGGCCCGCAAGGTCCGCGGGCAGCTGGAAGGACATAGCGGGATCAAGCTCGACCTCAACGTCCAGGAAGTGGGCGCGGTGCGCAGCTACAACGTGGAAGGGGCGAGGAGCCGGGATCTGCTGGGCTTCGAGCCGAAGTCCAAGCTCGCGTCCGAGGTGTCGGCCATGTGGGACATCCTGGAATCGGGCGTGGAGTACGCGGATCCCATCTTCTACAACATCCGCTGGCTGGAGCTGCTCTGCGAGATGCGCGACCGGATCGCCAAGATGGGGGGCGACCCGCTGTAATATGGTGTTTTCGCGAGAACATTTTCGGTGCTGCGTTGTCTTCTCGAGCCTGATTCACATGATCTTTTTCTGATCAACATGATTTTTTCGGGAAAGGAATGGCCTCCTCTAGTCAAGATCATGTAGATCAGAATGGAAATCATGTCAATCAGGGTCGAAAGAACTACTGACCTATCGAGGTGCGCCATGAAATTCGCGGTGATCGGCGCGGGCGGGCAGCTGGGGCAGGA
This sequence comes from uncultured Planctomycetia bacterium, assembly GCA_964508045.1. GTDB lineage: Bacteria > Planctomycetota > JAKEIC01 > JAKEIC01 > CAZDSO01 > CAZDSO01. The sequence goes on from CAZDSO010000254.1 coordinate 3,904, forward strand.
GTTCCCCAAGCACCTGCCCCCGGATCGGTTCACGGGGCTGGACCTGGAGGATCTGGACGTCCGCGACCTCGGCTCGGTCCGCCGCGCGCTGTCCGGCGCGGACTTCGACGTGGCGGTGAACCTGGCGGCCTTCCATCAGGTGGACCGTTGCGAGGAGGCGCCGGACCAGGCGTTCCTGGTCAACGCCATGGGCGCCTCGAACGTGGCGCGCGCCTGCGAGGAGCTCGGCCGGAAGGCGTGCTTCTTCTCCACCGACTACGTGTTCGACGGCGCGGGGCGCACCGAGCCCTATCTCGAGGGGGACGCCGAGAAGCCCCTGAACCAGTACGGGGCCTCGAAGCTGGCGGGCGAGCGTCTGACGCTGGCGCTGAACCCCGGCTCGGCGGTGGTGAGGACCTCGAGCCTGTTCGGGATCGTGACGAGCCGAAAGGGCAGCACGTTTCCGGAGAAGATGATCGAGAAGGCGCGTGCGGGCGAGTCGTTGCGGGTGGTGGACGACCAGACGATGAGCCCGACCTACACGTTCGATCTTGCGCGGACGACGATCGCGCTGCTCGAGAAGGGCGGGGAGGGCGTGTTCCACGTGACGGGGGGCGAAGGGTGCACGTGGTGGGAGTTCGCGACGGAAGCGATCCGGCTGGCGGGGATGGAGCCGGACGCGGAGAAGATCTCGGCCTCCGAGTTCGACGCGCCGGCCGCGCGCCCGGGCTACTCGCGGCTGGACAGCCGGCGCCTGGAGGCCCTGGGCGTGGCGCCCATGCCGGACTGGCGCGACGCGCTCTCGCGGTACTTGCGCGAGAAGGGCCTTCTGGCGTAGTCTGCTTGCACGTACATACGTAGCCAAACAAGGAGGACTTCCATGAACATCCACGACGTCCAGCTGGTGCCCTTGGCGGTGCACGAGGACGACCGGGGGTACCTGTACGAGGTGATCCACGCGACGGACGACTTCATGGTGCAGTTCGGCCAGGTGTACATGGTGGGGGACCGGATCGAGAAGGTGGTGCGAGCGTACCACAAGCACGCGGAGCTGCACGACTGGTTTAGCATCGTGCATGGTTCGGCGAAGTTCGTGCTGGTGGACGACCGTAAGGGGAGTCCGACCTACCGCAAGGCGGACGTGGCGGTGCTTTCGGACCGGTCGCCGAAGCTTCTGGTGGTGCCGCCGGGCGTGTATCACGGCTGGATGAGCCTGGAACCGGACACGCTGCTTCTGAGCACGGCGAGCCACGTTTACAATCGTGAGAACCCGGACGAGGAGCGCATCTCCCCGGACGCGTTCGACGAGATCCTGGGCGGGAGCCCGTGGCGGATCGTGGCGAAGTGAGAAGGGTAAAGCGGTATAGAGTGTGCGGAAGCAGAGGCTCACTCCCCAAACGCCGATGCCGTGCTCCGGTTTTGCAGGGAGATGCTTCAGAAGATCATGAGCCGTCTCCCCATGGGGGCCGAACGTGGGAACCAGCACAGCGAAACGAGTTCTGATCATCACGCCCGATCGGATCGGTGAGCGTATAGCCGGCATCGGGATAAGGCATGTGGAGATCGCCGAAGCTCTTTCTCAACGCGGATTCGAGGTTATCCTTGCTTCGACGGACGAGGAATCGAGCGATCCGAAAAGAGGTTTCCGATTCGTACCAATCAAGGGAACGCCCCCGAAGTCGCTTCTGGCAGGACAGGACGCATGTATCGTACAGGGGACCGCGCTTCGCGACATGCCCGCACTTCGATTGTCGGACATCCCCGTCGCTGTGGACTTGATCTGCCCCTTTTTCCTCGAGAATCTTGAAAGATACCGTGGTCGCCGGGATATTCACCTTCGCATTGAATCGGACCTGGATCTTTTCCGCGAAGC
>CAZDSO010000255.1:0-5706 GCA_964508045.1 uncultured Planctomycetia bacterium
CGTTCTTGGCCAGCCCGAAATCCGCGACCTTGAGCGTCCCTTTCGGCGTGACCATCAGGTTCGCGGGCTTGATGTCGCGGTGGATGATGTTGTGCTCCGATGCGGCATCGAGCCCCCGCGCAGCCTGCAGGGCGAGATCGACGGCCTCGGCCTCGGCCAGGGGGCTCTTCTTCTTCATCAGCGCCTTGACGTCCACCCCGCGGACGAACTCCATGGCGATGTAGCAGAGCCCTTCCACCTCCTCGGCGTCGTGCACCTGCACGATGTTGGGGTGCGAGACGTGCGCGGCCGCGCGGGCCTCGCGGAAGAACCGCTCTTTGAACTGGGGATTGTCGTGGACGAGGCGCTGGGGGAGGATCTTGAAGGCCACGACGCGGTCGAGCCGCCCGTGCACCGCCTTGTACACGGCGCCCATCCCCCCCTCGCCGAGCTTGGAGAGGATGCGGAAGGAGCCGATCGTGCGGCCGATGTACGGGTCGGATTCCATGGGCGCCCTTTCTTCCGCGGCCACAAATGAGCGCCCATTGTATCCAGCAAGCCTGGACAAGGCAAACACCCGGGCCGCGCCCACGACCCGACGATCGACCGGGACGCAGGGGAGACCAAACCCGAAAGCAGCATGGCCGCCGCCAAAGCGCCTTCAACACGAAGGCTCCAAGACACGAGGGCACGAAGGGAACACCAGAAATGCAGGGATGGGGGATGGGCTGTGGAATGATGGAAGGGTGGAATGACGAATTGAAGGATTAGATTTTAGCGGCGCCGGCAATTGGCTGCCAACAAAGCCGCGAGTGTAAACGAGCGGTAAACTTGCCCGGGCTGACCAGTACGCCGTTTGAAAAACGCCGGACGTGACATCTCGGAACGCTCTCACGATGTCGCCCCCCAGCTCGACAACTAGACAATTGTCAAATTGTGCAATGGTCCCATTGCCCCATGGTGCAATGGGACCATGGGACCCTAATGCGCCAAACGCTGTGTGGATGTCGCGGCGATCCCATCTCCGCTCGATCTCAATCGTTTCGGCGCGATTCATCGGATGTAGAATGGAAAAGGAAGGTTTTTGACTTCGTCCCTTACGAACAAATTTATTGTAGAAATATCACGAAATCACGAGAAGCCCATGGATAGATCGGATTGCAGAGCAATCCGGATATAACCCGGACGAGCCGTCAACCTCTTGGGTTCCGGCTCGTCCGGGTTATGGATGAGAGGAGCGAACCATGAAAAGACCACGCACGACCGCGACCCTCGTCTTGCTGATCCTCTCGGTTTCTTCCATGCCGCTTCCGGGCTGTTCGTCGAAAACCACGGTCCGAGGCCGCGTGACCGACGCCGAGAAGAATCCCGTCGAGGGCGCCCGCGTCCATGTCCTGGTCCCCCGGTCCTGCCAGATCGAGTGGTGTGGACCCCGCCTGCTCTCCTGGAAGGAGGTGGGAGACGCCGAGGAGCCGCTCTTCGAGCTGGCCTTCGAAAGACTGGCCGGATGCTCCGTGACCGGCGCGGAGGGGCGATTCGAGCTGAAAGGGCTTCCCCCGCTCTGGGACGGGCGGGTGTGCGTCTATCACCCGGAATACCTTCCCGCGATCCTCCGGACGGAAGCGTTGACGCGCCGCGGAAAGGAGGTGGATCTGGGAGACGTGGTGCTGAAATCCGGGCACGCCGTCCAGGGAACCGTGCAGGTGAAAGACGGATCGGGCATCTCCGGCGCCCTCGTGGGCGTCCAGCGGGTGGAAACGGGCTCCGCCAAGGGATACCGCCCCCGTCCTCCGGGAGACGTTCCTCCAGGCGGAAAGGACACCCTCCACGCCCCTCGACCGCGGGCCCTCGGGGACATCCGCGCCGTCCGGGCGGACGAGAAGGGCGCGTACCGTCTCTCCGGGCTCGCGGCCGGGCGGTACGTGATCGCAGCGTGGTCCAAACAACACCCGCCGGTGGAGCACGTCATCGAGGTTGGGCCGGAGGAGGAAACCCTCGAGCGGGACTTCGCGCTCGCTCCGGGGGAAGCGCTCACCGTGAAGGTCACCTACACGCACGACGGGAAGCCTTTCCCAGGGGCCGTTGTGAGGATCCGACGGTGGACGGACCGCGGAAACGTATGGTCCTGGGAGAACGAGGAACCCGTCATCGCCTCGGCGGTCACGGGCCACGACGGAAAGGTCGCCTTTCCCGCCCTGACCCCGGGCCCCTACCTTGTCACGGCCATTCCCCCCGATCGCAAGGACGATCGCATTCACACGCCCATCGGGTTCTCCGCCACGGCGAAGTTCGAGACGGGAAAGGAAGCCCACCTTGCGCTGGAACCCCTCGCGCCGGTCCGCGGAAAGGTCCTGGACGACGAGACCGGAATCGAGATCCCCCTCTTCCACGCGAGCCTGCGCGACGTATGGCAAAAGGATGCGCCCAGCCGGGCGAGCCGGAACCGCGCGGACCTGGAGCGAAGGGATCTCCGGGCGGGCAGGTTCTCGTTCGAGGACGCCCGGCCGGGCCCGTGGACGCTGGAGATACGGGCGAAGGGGTATCTTCCCGCCGTTGCCGACCTGGACATCCCGGTGGAGGGCCTGGAGGACGAGATCGTCGTCCGTCTCCGACGCGGGACGGAGCGCGCGTCGGGGCTCGTCCTGGACGATGCGACCGGCCGTCCCCTCGAAGGCGTGAAGGTCCTTCTCTACGAGCAGTTTTCCCGTTCCATGTGGGGGAACCGATCGGAGACCCGGACGGACGGGGAGGGGAGGTTCACGCTGGAGAACCTCCTCGGACGATCCGACTACCGCTGGATCGCCTTCACGAAACAGGGATACGTGACGAAGAAACTGAAGCGGGACGCCACGAAACCGATCCCGGAGACGTTCGAAACCGTCCGCCTGGTGAAGGCGGGCGTGATCAAGGGGGTCATGGTCGACGCTTCCGGCGACCCCGTGGAGGGATACGTCGTATGGGCCCGTCCCGTCAAGGGATCCGCGAAAGGCGCCCCGGAAGTCAGGACGGGATCGGACGGAAGGTTCGTCATCGAGAACCTCGCGCCCGGCCCCTACCGCGTCAGGGGACACGAGGAGGTGGTGGAAGTGAAGGCGGGCGAGACCGTGGAGATCCGGTGCGTGCAGGGTCGTGGGAGGTGACGGTGAAGGACGTTGATCCGATCGAGATGTCGAAGTCCCATGCCATCAGGACGCGGCTGGGGGCCCGCGGTCCGGGCTGACACTGCAGTGCGGTGCTGCGGGCTGGAAGCCCGCGGTCCAGGCCGTTGTACAAATGGGCGAATACGTAAATACACGAATCCACAGGCCTGGTGCCGGAGGTGGGACTTGAACCCACACAGCCCGAAGGCCACGAGATTTTGAATCTCGCGCGTCTGCCGATTCCGCCACTCCGGCGCTGCAAGCATGATAGCGGGAATCGGCCCGCAGGGGAACGGTCAAGCATTCGGGAATGGAGGGAACCAGGGATTGAGGAATTTAGGGATTGAGGAATTCCTCAATTCCTCACTTTCCGTCCTCCCCGCGAACCTCCACCTTCATCCCCTCCTTCAGCTCCTCCCGCGGATCGCCGACCACCTCGTCCCCCTTCGCCAGCCCTTTCCGGATCTCCGTCCAGTCCTCGTTGGAAAGGCCCGTCTCGATCTCGCGAAGATGCAGGAGACCCTGCTCCACCACGAAGACGCAGTCCTTTTCGTTCCGCGTGAACACCGCGCCCGAGGGGATCCGGAGCGCCTCCTCGCCCGTCCGCTCCGTCACGATCCTCGCCTCCACGTGGAACCCGTGTCGAAGATTCACGTCCCCGGGCAGGCGGATGCGGACCCTGACGCGCTGCTGCTCGATGCCGAGGTTGGACACCTTGGTGAAGGCGCGCGGATAGATCTTGCGGACCGTTCCCCCCAGCTCCCGATCCCCCAGGGCGCCGCCGAAGACGACCGCGTCCATCCCCTCGCGCACCAAACCGGCGTCGTCGGAGAGGATCTCGACCTCCACCTCGAGGCTCGACGGGTCGCCGAGCAACAGGACGGGCGTGCCCGCCTGGACCATCGCACCCCCCTCGTGGAGACGCTCCAGCACGACCCCCTCGAACGGCGCGCAAACCTCGAGGCGCCTCTTCTCGATCCGCATCGTCTCCAGGGCGGCCTCCGCGGCGCGCGCCTGGGCCTCGTAGGCCTCCTGCGCGTGCTTCGGGTCGTCCTTCGTCTGTTCCAGAAGCTTCGCGGCGGCCTTCGCAGCCTCGACGGCGGTCTCCGCGGCCGCGACCGACTCGCGGGCGGAAGCGAGCTGCTCGGCCAGGGCCTGCGCCGTCGCTTCGAGCTCGTCCACGCGCGCTTCCTCCGCCAGCCCCTCCTCCTTCAGGCGAAGCGCCCGTTCGAGGTTCTTGTCGGCGAGCTTCTTCTTCTCCTCGAGGGCGGCGGCGTCCCGTTGCGCCATGGCCAGGCGGTTCTTCGCGGCCCGGACCGCGAGCCGCGCCCGCTCGAACTGCGCGGGCTTGGGCTTCTGCGTCTCCGCGCTTCGCGCCTGGGCGCGGAAGGAATCGATCCGGGCCTTTTGGGCCTGCATGCGCGAGGCGAGATCCTCCCCCCGGATGCGGGCGACCGTCTCCCCCGCGGCCACGGTATCGCCGGGATCGAGCGCGACGGGCTCGAGCACGCCGCCGGCGAGCGTGGTGAGGACGCGGGTGCGGTCGAGGATCGCCTCGGCCTTCTCCTCGATCGTCTCCTCGACGACGCCGCGGGAGACGGGCGAGGCAAGCACCTCGGCGCCGGGCATGACGGCCTTGTACCAGAGGCCTCCGCCGACGGCCGCCGCGAGGGCCAGGACGATCGCGACGATGATCAGGGTTCGTTTCATGGTCAATCCTTCCGTTTCAAGGCAGACACCATGTCGAGCTTCCTCAGGGGCCTTTCGCAGGCCAGGCGGGCCAGCACCAGGAACAGGGCGATGGCCGCGGCGGTCTCGAGGTAGGTCGTGTTGTAGATCACGTAGGGGAAGGTGTAGAGCTCCGATTTGTAGGCCAGGATGATCCCCTTGGCCATCAAGAGCCCCAGCGGGATCCCGGCGAGGATCCCGATCACCGAGAGCGTGAAGTACTCGCCGAAGACGATCCGGGCGATCTCGCTTCGATGCAGGCCCAGCACGCGCATGCTGGCCAGCTCGCGGGACCGCTCGCCGATGGAGAGCGCCGCGCTGGTATAGATGACGGCGAAGGCGATGATGCCGGCGAAGAGGATGTAGAAGGAGATGGCGATCCACATGAAGTCGATGAACATGGTCTCGAAGTGGGCCATCAGGGCGCTCTTCACGTCGAGGGTGGCCACCGTGGGCATGTCCTTGGCCGCGGCGACGAGGTCCCTTTCCCGGGCTGGATCCACCTCCAGGAGGACGGCGTTCATCGCGCGCGGCTCGTCGAGGAGGGAAGACTCGTAGGCCAGGTCCATGTAGGCCGTCTGGCCGAGATACTGGGGCACCACGCGGGCCACGCGGACCTCGGATTCGTCGAAGCCGGGGTAGAGCGGCTTGACGGTGAGCGTGTCCCCCGCGCGCGCCCGAAGCATCTCCGCCGTGAGATCGGGGAGGACGATGCCATGCCCGGGCAGGCGGATGCGGTTGAGCGAGGTGTCGAGCACGTGATGGAGGCGGGATTCCCGGGGGATGCCCATGACCAGGATGTTCTTCTTCACCAGCCCGTGGCGGATCTCGAAGGGCATCTCGAGGAGGGGCTCGGCCC
>CAZDSO010000256.1:0-5702 GCA_964508045.1 uncultured Planctomycetia bacterium
TTCGAGATGCTCGGCAACTGGTCCTTCGGCGACTACTTCAAGGCCGAGGCCATCGCCTGGGCCTGGGAATTCCTCGTCGACGTCATGGGGCTCGACCCCGCCAACCTCTACGCCACCGTCTTCGCAGGCGACGAGGGCCTCGGCGTGCCCCCCGACGACGAGGCCGCCGAGCTCTGGGCCGGCACCACCCCGATGCCCGCCGAGCGCATCCTCCGCTTCGACAGGAAGGACAACTTCTGGGAGATGGCCGCGACCGGGCCCTGCGGGCCCTGCTCCGAGATCCACTACGATCTCGGACCCGAGGGCTGCACCTGCGACGGGAAACACTGCGGCGTGAACGCCGACTGCGGCCGCTACTTCGAGATCTGGAACCTCGTCTTCATCCAGTACAACCGGATCGACGAGACGACGCTTCTCCCCCTGCCCGCGAAGCACGTGGACACCGGCATGGGCTTCGAGCGGCTGGTGGCCGTGGCGAACGGCAAGTTCTCCAACTACGACACCGACCTCTTTACGCCCCTGTTCGAGACGCTGAAGGAGATCACTGGCAAGGCCTACGGATCGGACCGCGAGACCGACATCGCCTTGCGCGTCTGCGCCGACCACGTCCGGGCGCTCTGCGCCGCCATCGCCGACGGCGCCATGCCCGACAAGAAGAAGCGCGGCTCCGCCCTGCGCTCGCTGCTCAGGCGAGCGGCGCGGTTCGGGCGCACGGTCCTGGCGGTGGACGAGCCCTTCCTCCACCGCCTGGTGCCTGTGGTCGGAAGCGTCTTCGCCGACGTGTTTCCGGAGATCGCCCAGCGCGAGGAGCACATCCGCCTGGTGATCGAGAACGAGGAGCGCACCTTCGCCCAGACCATCGACCGGGGGCTGGACCGGTTCAATGCGCTGGCCGACGCCTCCGAGAAACACGGCGCGAAGACGATCGACGGCCGTTCGGCCTACGACCTGCTCCAGCGCGACGGCTTCCCCCGGGATCTGATCGACCAGATGGCGCGCGAGCGCGGCCTTTCCGTGGACGAGGGGGGGTGGGAGAAGGCGAAGGAGGCGCACCGCGCAGCGTCGGAGGGCGGGGTCGGCGAGGCCTTCCTCTTCGATCTGAAGGAGCTCGAGGGGCTTCCCCCCACGGCGTTCCTCGGGTACTGGGAGCGGGAGGAGGCCCTCGACGGGCTGGGGACCTCGGCGGAGGCGAAGTTCCTCAAGCTGATCGGCAACCGCGCGCTGGTGCTCGACCGGACGCCGTTCTACGCCGAATCGGGCGGGCAGGTGGGCGACAAGGGCGCGATCGAGGGGGAGGGGTTTGTCTTCCGCGTGACGGACACCGGCAGGATCGGGGACATCGTCGTCCACTACGGCGAGATCGAGCACGGCGACCTCTCGAACCTGCCCGGAAGGGTCACCGCCCAGGTGGACGATCCGCGCCGGCGCCTCGTCATGGCGAACCACACGGCCACGCACCTTCTGCACTACGCGCTCAAGAAGGTGCTGGGCCCCGGGGCGAACCAGCAGGGGTCGGTGGTCTCGCCGGAGCGCCTCCGCTTCGACTTCAACCACGGCAGGGCCCTGACGGAGGAGGAGATCCGCGAGGTGGAGGACGAGGTGAACCGGAAGATCCTCGCCGACGATCCCCTGTGCATCACGGTGGAGGACGTCGAGGAGGCGCGGCGCCGCGGGGTGACGGCGCTGTTCGGCGAGAAGTACGGCGACCGGGTGCGGGTGATCCAGATTGCGGACTATTCCAAGGAGCTGTGCGGCGGCACGCACGTGCAGCACACGGGCCAGATCGGTTTGTTCAAGATCGCCTCGGAGGAGGGGGTCGCGGCGGGGGTGCGCCGCATCGAGGCGTACACGTCTTTGGGGGTGCTGGAACACGCGCGGCGGACGGAGGAGACGCTCGAGAAGGTGGCGCGAGCGCTCAAGACGCCGCCGGCCCAGCTGGAGGACCGCGTCCGCAAGATGATCGCCCGGGACCGGGACTTGGCCCGGGAAGTGGAATCCCTCAAGCGGAAGCTCGCCTCGGGGGGAGGGGGCTCGGGTCCTGCGGAGACGGTGAAGGAGATCGGCGGGGTGAAGGCAGCGTGGATGCAGGTGCCGGTGGCGGACATGAACGCGGTGGGCGAGCAGGTGGACCGGTTGCGCGACCGGCTGGGCTCGGGGGTCGTGCTGGTGGCGGGCGCGGACGAGGGCAAGGTCCTGCTCGCGGCGGGGGTGACGAAGGACCTGACCCAGCGGTTCCAGGCGGGCGCGATCATGAAGGCGGTGGCGAAGGTCCTGGGCGGCGGGGGCGGCGGCCGCCCCGACTTCGCCCGCGGCCAGGGCAAGGATCCCGCCAAGCTCCCCGAGGCGTTCCGGACCTTCGAGCGCTTTGTGGCCGAAGGATAGCCTCCTCCGCCCCGCGAGATTGGAAACTCAGGTTTCCGGATCGCGGTCCGACGCCGTCACCGATTTCGAAATTTCGACAATTGTCGAATTGCCCAATGGCCCCATTGTCCAAGGCGAGACTACGGCTCTACAAAAATCTGAAATCCCTGCTCAGCTGCGATGGCAATCCCCTTCACGGCGCCAACCCGAAACAGACCCCAGCGCGGATGGCTCGACCTGCTACCCCGGCAACGGCTCTTCGGGGACGACGGTGAAGCCCTCGGCCGACGCCGCTTCGCGCAGACGCCGATCCAGACAGATGAACTCGCGCCCCTCGGGAAGTCCCCCGCACCACCACAGCGCCGCCCCGAGCTGCAGCGAGTCGGACGCGCGCAACGGGTGCGTCCTGAGAATCCTCAGGGTGAAAGACCTCAGGTCCTCCCGCGGCAGGATCTCCACCCACACCTCCTTCAGCTCCGAGAGGATGCGTTCCGACAGGCGCTCCCCTTGCCGGTCGAGGACACCGTCGCGCACCCGCCGCATGAGCGCCGACGTGCACTCCACGATCGTACCCCACCATACGACGACCCGGGCGTCCTCCCGAACCAGCGCGGAACACGCGGGGCTCGATGCCTCCTCCACCAGGAGGGGGACGATCGCCGACGCGTCCCAGAACCTCATCGCCCCTCCTCGCGTTCCTCGATCAGCGCCCTGCGGACAAGGCCCCTGGCGTCGCTCGGACGGGGAAGGTCAAAGAATCCGGGCGGAAGCTCCCCGCGCCCCCTGCGAATCTTCCCGTCCCGCTCAAGCCGCTCCAGCCGTTTCTCATCGTCGTCCCCGGCGGACCGGATCGCGACGATGCGGGCCACGGGCACGCCCCGGTCGGTCACGACGATCTCCTCGCCCGACCTGACCCGCGCGAGAAACGCACTCAGCCTCGCCTTCAGCCGGGCCACGCCTACGGTCGCCATCGCATCCTCCCTCGGTATCAGGAAAGGACTATTATAGTCATGTTTTTATGGTTATGCAAGTCATGGAACACAGAGGAATCAGAGGGCTCAAAGAGGGTCAAAAGCCGGAAGTCGAAAGCCACAATCCTCACTTCCCACGGCCCCGCCAGGGATTCACGACCTCGAGCCCCGGGAAACGGAAGCCGTTCTCGTTGCGTGTGACCATGCGAAGGCCGTGATGGAGGGCCGTGGCGGCCAGCAGGCCGTCCACCGCCGGGACCGGCTTTCCCGCGTCCGCCAGGATCCGGCCCCACCGGTCCGCCACGTCGGCATCCACGGAAAGCAGACGGTCCTCGAACCAGTCCCGGAGATCGTGTTCGAGCCAGAGGCGGAGTTTCTCTTTCCGGGCGCGGGCGGTCAACGTCTCCACCCCTTTGCGGAGTTCCCCGAGCGTCAGCACGCTCAAGAACAGGGCGTCGTCGGGGACATCCGAAAACCACCGCACGACTTTCCCCTCGGGCTTTTTCCGGACGAGTTCGGAAATCACGTTGGTGTCGATGAGATAGCTCAAATCCTCACCTTCCTCGCCCGGGATCGGTCGCGCCGGAGATCGAGTTCCACGCCTGCGAGAGGGGATCCGCGCAGGAAGTCGAGAAAGGAAGGCTTTCGCCCCTTCAGGCGCTCGTACTCCTTCACGGAGAGGACGACCGCTTCCGTTTTTCCGCGCACCGTGATCTTTTGCGGCCCCTCGGCCCGGGAAGACTTGACCAGCTCGCTCAAGCGCGCCTTGGCGTGCTGCAGCTGCCACGGCTTCATGGCGCCTCCTTAATGACTAGTCTGACTAGTCGTTAGTCTACGCCCCCCGGGCCTCCGCGTCAAGGTCGCCCGCTTTCCCGCGTCCTCCCTCTACGCCCGCGCCCGCACCTTCTCCGCCATCCGCTCCCCCATCGCCCTCGCCTGCTGCATCAGCTGCCGGTTGTACGCCGCGTCCTTCTCCGCATTGCCGGCCGGCAGGCCCAGTTTCTCGTAGATGCGCCGGAGCTCGTCGGCGTCCATGCGCACCTGGCCGGAGAGCCCCAGGCCGTTGCCCACCAGCGCGTCGACCTCGCGGGGATTGCCTTCCATCTCGGTGATGAACGCGAAGAGCTCCCGCACTTCCCTCACCCCCCTCTCCCCCCGGGCGCCCTGGACGAGAATCAGGCCGTACGGTCTGGACGTGTCGTACCGGGGCGTGTGCTCGAGCCCGGCGCCTTCCGCCTTCATCTGGACGTGGAACAGCGAGCGGAACCGGTCGAGCACCAGTTTCATGTTCCCCGGCAGATGGAGGAAGAAGATCGGCGCGGCGAAGAGGATCCCGCCGGCGTTCCGGAAGGCCTCGGCCACCTTCGGCCAGTCGTCGCCCTTGATCGCGCACCGTTTCAGGACGTTGCACCTAAGGCAGCCGCGGCAGGGCTCGACGTGGAGCGCGAACGTCCGGATCACCTCCACCGGGACGCCGGCCGCTTCCGCCCCTTGTGCGAACGCCTCCGCCAGCGCGTGCGAGTTTCCCCGCTCGCGCGGACTCCCGCTCAAGATCAGGATGTTCCTGCTCATTTTCTGAAATCCGAGGGTGAAATCTGAAATCTCTAGTTCCCCGCCCGCCCCACGTACTTGTTCGACCGCGTGTCGACCCGGATCACCTCTCCGGGGTTCAGGTACTCGGGCACCAGCACCGTATGGCCCGAGGGCAGGGTCGCCGGTTTCTGGCGGCCGGTGGCGCTGTCCCCCTTCACGCCGGGGGAGCAGTCCACGATGGCAAGGTCCACCGTATCCGGAATCTGCACGCCGATCACCCGCCCGTCGACCTCGAGGGCGAAGATCCCCTCCATGCCGTCGTCGAGGTAGCGGGCCTCCTCCTCCACGTCCCCGGGCTGCAGGGCGAACTGGTCGTAGTCCTCGAGGTCCATGAAGGTGTAGCCCGAGCGGTCGTGGTAGAGGAACTGGACGGGACGCTTGCGGAACGCCGGCTCCGGGAGGGCGTCGGTCCCCTTGAAGGTCCGGTCCACCTTCGCACCGGTGCGCAGGTTCCGCGCGCGTAGCTTGTAGAGGGTGTTGGCGCCCCTGGCGGAGGGGGTCTGCACGACGACCTTCTCGACGATGCAGGGGGCGCGTTCGATCTCCACGACGCTTCCACGGCCCGCTTCCTTGGCCTGGATCATGGCTCACCTCGATCTCGTCGTCCTCCCCGCCCGCGGGGGGCGGGGACCGCCATGATGCATTATTCTCGGCGTTTTTCCATCCCCGGGCTTCATGAGTCATTCGCGCGGCAAGGAAGTCGTGGTCCTCCCTTCCTTTTCGTAGCTCCCCTTCCTGGAAAGACCCTAGAGCAGCAAAGCCGCAACCACAGCGGGC
>CAZDSO010000257.1:0-5692 GCA_964508045.1 uncultured Planctomycetia bacterium
TTCAATCAAGGTTTCTGGACAACTCCTACATACTTTGGATGAGCAGATGAAAAAGGCCAATCCTCCGGCTTTTCGACAACCCCCGCTTCCACCGGATTCATGTGCACGTACTCGATGTACTTCCGCACATCCTCGGTTTCCCGGATCATATGGTCGTGAAAACCGTCCTGCCAGAAAACCTCCTTGCTCTTCATTGCCCTCTTGATCAGCCGGCTCGCATTCTCGTCAATCTTGCCGAGGGCTTCCGAAAGGGAGGCTTCTTTTCCGAGTGTGATGACCAGGTGATAGTGGTCCGGCATGACGACGAAGGCGAAGAGGTCCATCCAGCCCCATCGATTCACCGTGAGGAACCAGTTGATGAGGAATTCGGGATTCTCCCCAAGGATCAATGATATCGCCGTTCCCTCCACGGCGTTCTTGGTGATCAGGTAGCGGGCTCCATGGATCGACTTTCTCCCCTTTCTGAGGGCTTTGCTGCCTGGGCCCTTCATGGAGAAAGTGCTCCAATTTTATGTTGCAGCTTTGCTTGGCAAGAGGTCGAGGTCGCCGCCTTGAGCAGGATCGCACTGCTGCGGCGCCTCCCACAAATTTGCTCACCTTCAGCCCGGATTTTATCCTTAAACTTTCTTTACAGAAATACAGTCCGTAATGGGGGTCCGTGATGGGGGTCCGTCCTAGTATTTTGGTTCGATGCGAAAAAGGACTGACCCCTATCCCACCGGCGGGAATGGTCAGAAGAACCATACGACTTGGAAGATTTGATTAGACGTACCCGATCGGCACCAGGCCGCCGCCCTGGTGGATGTTGATGATCGAGGAGTCGGAGATCCGGACCAGGCCGCCCCCGAACTTCCCGTCGTGGGCGAAGAAGTTGATGTTGGCGTTCTTGTTCTCGAAGTTCAGCTTCCCGTCGCGGATCACCGGAAATTCCTCCGCCGGAATGGGCACGAACTCCTGGACCACCCAGGGCGCCCGGGTGCATTCCTCGAGGATCTCGTCCCACCGGGACGCGCCGGTCTCCCGCCCGATGGCCACGTTGAAGCCGCCGTAGCCGGCGTTGGGCTTGAGGACCATGCGCTCGCGCTCGCGCCGGACGTATTCGAACAGGTCGACCTCCTCGCCGAAGTAGTCGGTCTTGCCCGGGCGCATGAAGCGCGTCCAGGGGATGGTCCGGCGGATGACCTCCTTCTCTTCCGCGGTGAACATCTCCGCCGCCATCGGGTCGGTCAAGAACCACAGGATGCACTTCAGGCCGCCCACGCGCGAGGAGAAGGGATTGACGAGGCAGATCTTGCCCGCCTTGAAGGCGTCCATCACGGGTTTCGTGCCTTCCATGTCCTCGGTGAATTCCTGGATGGCGTCGCGGAAGACCAGTCCCACGGGCTCGCCCTTCATGGTGAGGGTGGTCCCGTCGAAGGCGCCCCATCGGTTGTCGGCCCAGACCGCCTTGTGCCCCAGCTCGTTGAAGGTGGAGGTCACGAGTTCCAGGTCGTAGCGGACGGCGGAGTCCTCCCAGCACAGGACGGCGAACGTGGCGTCATCCGGGTTGCCGAACTCGCGGTTCTTGGCCCGCAGGCCCTCGAGCAGGCTGGGGGTGATGGGGTCGCGGTGGGACGAGGGGAACTTCGCATCGAACGCCCGGTAGACGGGGGTCTCGGCCAGCATGCCGATCAGCTGGTCGTGCCAGCCCATCCCGCAGGGGGAGTCGCAGTTGAACTCGAGGAATTTCAGCTGCGGGCCTTCCCCGGTATCGTAGAGGAAGGCGTCGAGCCGCCCGTTGATCACGCGGCGCTTGTATCCCGGATCGATCCGGGCCAGTTCGAGATCGAGCGCGTCCATCTCGAAGTAGCTCTCGTACTGGGGGTCGGAGAAGAAGAGATCCCCCACCTTCTCGAGGCAGTCCATGATCACCCGCGTGGAGCGCTCGAACATCGGTTTCAGGTCGGCGTCCACGAGGTAGGGCTTGAGAAAGGTCGGAAAGGGCTCCCCCTTGATCGTGAAGTTCTTCTCCAGCAGCCGCCGGTTCAGATCCGCCGTCTGCTCGACCAGCGCCTCCTCCCCGATCTCCTCCAAGACCCGCTTGAATCCCTCCTTCGCCTCCTTCATCTTCTCCGTCGTGCTCAAGGTCGTTCCTCCAACAAAGCGGTTGCAACGGGATGTCCTCCACGACTTTTTGTAGCGGAGTCCAAAATTCCAAGTCCAAGGTCCAAGGCGCAGGGGACCCACCCCGATCCCCGGCCGGGAAGGCCTACGAGGGCGGGCCCGGAGCGCCCGCGGAGGCGAACATCATCGCCCCCATGAACACCCAGTAGAGGAAGCCGCCGACCATCAGGAGGCCGTTGAGCGCCGTTCCCACGATGCCCAGGATCATGCCCGCCCGCGCCCGGCCGTAGCCCGACCACGGCGACCGGCCCCGCTCGATCGCCCGGAGCTCCTGGTGGCCGAGCACCCAGGCCAGCACCGAAAGCAGGATGCCGAGGCCCCCGCCCCCGCAGCAGCAGATGGATGAGGCGAGCCCGACGATCCCGAGCACCAGAGCCGCGACCGCCTGCCCCCCCGGCTTCTCCTCCGCTTCCCACGCCTCCGCCTCGAAGCCCTCCGTCGGACCCGGCGCGTACCCCTCGATCCTGCCCCGTTCCTCCCACGAGGAAGGGTCTTCCCCTTCCGGAACGCCGTTCCATCCCGCCTTCTCGTCCATCGGCCTGTCCCGCTCGCTCCTGTCGCGCGCCGGTCTTCCACGGCGCGACGCCTCATTCCCAGAGCCCCTCCCCGGGCTTCCCCTTCCCGCCTTCCGCCTCGCCCCACAGATTCCGGTTCCGCTTCTCCTCCGGCGTCATGCTGTATTCCGACGGTCTCTGCTCGAGGATCTTCTTGGAGGGGGCGATCTCCTTGAGGCGAAGGTTGACCAGCCAGATGATCCGGTGCTCCCGCGCCTCGTCCCGCCCGTCCACGTCCCAGTCCGTCTCCCAGTCCGCCTCCGAGGATTCCAGCGGGCGCTCCATGTTCGTGTTGATCTCGCGGTCCACCGTCACTTCCAGGTACGGAAGCCCCGTCTCCTCGTGGACGCGCACCCACGCCCGCACGCGAAGCCGGCGCCCGCTCTTGTACATCGGCGCCAGGTGCTCGTTCCACTCCGACTCCAGGTACATCTCCTCGTCGTCCGCCAGACGGATGTCGTAGTAGTCGTTCACCGCCCTCTGCAGCGCCTCCCACACCTCCTCCGGCGGCATCCCGGGATAGGGGTGGGACTCGGTGCTCCCCTTCCCGAAGATCTCGAAGCAGCTGGGAAGGCAACCGGGAAGCAGGATTTGGAGGATCATCAGCCAGAGGGCCTTGCGCATCGTCTCTCCCCGCGGAAATCGGTCCCGGTGAAGATGGGGGCGATGGGGCATTGTAGAGGTTCCGAAATGGCGACGCAACTGCTCGTGATTCAGCTTGCAATTTGCGACCGATTCGAAAATCCTATATGTTTTGTGGGTTCCCTCGGATTCCGCCCGGATCGAGAAGAAGCGAAGAGGTGAGACATGCCGGAGAAGAGAGTGGTGGTCACGGGACTCGGGCCGATCACCCCCGTGGGCATCGGCAAGGACGTCTACTGGAACGCCGTCCTGGAGGGAAAGTCCGGCACGCGGGGCCTGGACTACTACCCCTGGCACGACAAGTACCGGTTCTCCTCCAAGGTGTGCGGGCCCATCGCCGACTTCGACCACAAGGACCCCGCCGTCCAAAAGACGTACAACTTCCGCACGCGGGACCACCTCGACCGGGCCACCGCGATCATGGAGGCGGGAGCCTACCTCGCCCTTCGCGACGCGGGGCTCGAGATCAAGAAGGTCGCCGACGGCGGCGGGCGCGAGGCGGACAAGCACGTCCTCGAAGGCGTCGATCCCCTCCGGTTCTCGGTCTACATCGGCACGGGCATCGGGGGCGTGGGCGTTTTGCTCGACGAGTTCCTCACCCACAAGGGCCTGGGCCGGAAGAAGTACGACAAGCCCGCACGGCTCTTCCTCCAGCTGATCGAGGGCTGCATGCCCAACGCCAGCCCCGGCGAGCTCGCCATCATGTACGGCGCCCGCGGCGAGAGCTTCTCGGTCAACACCGCCTGCGCCTCCGGCCTCACCGCCCTCGTGCAGGCCTTCCGGGCCATCCGCCTCGACGTGGCCGATCTCGTCCTGACGGGAGGCCTGGAAGCGGTGCTCGACGTCCACGACGGCTACGTCTTCCGCGCCTTCGACGGCCCAGGGGCCCTGGCCCGCTGGAAGGGGGATCCCGCCGAGGGCTCCCGGCCCTTCGACAAGAACCGCAAGGGCTTCGTCATGTCCGAGGGCGGCGCGGGGCTGGTCCTGGAGAGCCTGGAGCACGCGAAGGCGCGGGGCGCGCGCATCTACGCCGAGATCGTGTCGACGTCGGGCAGCACGGACGCCGACCACATGATGCGGATGCGGGCCGAGACCGTGCGCTGGTCCATGGAAAACGCGGTGCGCAAGGCCGGCAAGACGCCCGCCGACGTGGTCTACATCAACGCCCACGGCACGTCCACCCTGCTCAACGATCCCACCGAGGCGGACATCTTCGCGGAAGTCTTCGGCGAGGGCCCGATCATCCGGGGCTCCAAGGGCAACGTGGGCCATCTCATCGGCGGCGCGGGACCGGTCGGCCTGGCCGAGACCGCGATGACCCTCACCGAGAAAAAGGCGGCCCCCAACATCAACCTGACCGATCCCATCCGCGACGACCTGCGACTCCCCACGGAGGTGACGCCCCTCCCCGCCGATCTCGACGGCAAGATCGCCCTGGTCCGCTGCTCCGGCTTCGGCGGACACAACTGGGACGTCTGCGTCGCGCCGTGGCTGGACGCGTAGGGATTTCAGATTCCGCTCGTGTTGCAAAAAGCGGGATGATTTTTGCAAGATGAGAGGAACCGAGAACGCCGAGGAGCCGCCTTGACCGAACGCCCGAAGGAAAAAATCCCGAACGCGAGATTCACACGTCTCGAGCTCCTCCACGCCCTCCGCGAGAAACTCTTCGGCTGCAACCTCCACGCCGTCGAACCCGAACGGGTCTACCGCCTCGCCCGCGGACGGGTGCGCGACGAGGATTTCCTGCCCCTGCTGAAACGGCTCGGCATCCGCACCGCCGTCGACCTGCGGCGCGCCGGCACCGCCGGCCAGGACCCCCTCCCCCCCGGCGCCTTCCAGCAGGAAGGCATCCGCCACGAAAACGTCCACCTCCGCTCCTCCGCCCTCCCCTTCCCCTCCCACCTCCAGCGCTTCGTCGACATCCTCGACGGCGCCGACTACCCCCTCCTGTTCTTCTGCAAGCGCGGCACCGACAAGACCGGATTCGCCTCCATGCTCTACCTCCTGCTGATCCGCAACGAGTCCATCGAGACCGCCAGACGGCACCTCGCCTTCCTTCCCTTCGGACACAAAAAACGCCGCCACGAGGGACCCTGGGACTTCATGCGCCTGCTCCGCGAAAACGGACACCCCCAAAACCTCCGCGACTGGATCCGCGACGACTATCCCGACCTCTTCCGCCGCGAACGCCCGGACGAAGAGGGAGCCTGAAAAAGATTGCTGATGGCGCTCCGCGCCAGACTGATCTACCCGATCCATCGGGGGAAGCATTGACGGATGGAAGCCGGCGGTCCGGGGCGCAGGCCGACGTTCGTCGTGAGCCACGTAGACGA
>CAZDSO010000258.1:0-5660 GCA_964508045.1 uncultured Planctomycetia bacterium
GTGGAGGAGGACCAGAGGAAGGCCTTCCAGCGGCTTCCGGTGGCCTTGTAGTAGGGCGCGGCGGTGCAGATGCCCTCGGGCACGTTGTGGATGGCGATGGCCAGGGCGATGGTGAAGCTCAGCTGCACGTCGGTCACGGCCCCGATGGCGATGGCCATGCCTTCGGGGAAGTTGTGCAGGAAGATGCCGGCGATGAGGAAGACGGCCGTCCGTTGCAGATTGCGGCCTCCGTCCGCCTGGCAGAAGGAGGGATGGATGTGGGGGAGGAGCGTCTCCATCCCGAACATCGCGGCCGTCCCGCCCAAAAAGCCCGCGGCGGCCAGCCACGTGCCCGAGGCCTCCACGCCCTCGGGAAGGAGCTCGAGAAAGGAGATGGCCAGCATCACGCCGGCCGCGAAGCAGAGCAGGTTCTCGAGGACGCCCCCCGTCGATTTGCGGATGACGCCCAGCGCGGAGCCCGTCACCGGCCCCGCGACCGAGATCAGCACGATCGCCCACAGTGGATCCAGGATCGACCTCCCGCGTCGCAACGGCAAGGCGGATGCACGACCCTCAACGCTATCCTCGCACGGGTCGCCTTGCAAGAAATCAACCATCCCTCTTCCTGAAACAGCCAGGCCGCGGCAAAGCGCCTTCAACACGAAGGCGCCAAGGCGCCAAGACACGAAGGGGAGGGAGGGATCTTGGATTTGGGATTGGAGATCACAGGGTCTCCTGATCACCCTGATCCGTGCCGCGCCAATCTCCCAACCCCCGCACACGAACAACCACCCAACGACCCGACGATCCGACACCTCCCCCTCTGTCCAACGGCTGCACCTTGCCGGCAGACCGTAGCCGTCGGCTCCGCCTCGCGTCCAGCGCCGCCTCGGAGACCGCCGGAAAACCGTGGTCCGCCGCTTGGCGCAAAAATTGCAAACCATGCGCGGTAACGGGCCCCCAGGCCCAGATTTCGAGAACCTTTTTTCGGCAAGCAGGATTTCCTGCCGTACAGACGCAAAGGAGGAAGCATGTCCCACCACACCGAGAAGATCAACGACAGGATCCAGGAGGGCAACTGGGAGAAGGAGAAGCACGTGCCGGTCATCCAGTGCGAGGAGCGGATCAAGGCGGGCGCGTGGACGCCCGTGACCATCACGCTGGGCAAGGCCGTGGCGCACCCCAACACGACCGAGCACCACATCCGCTGGATCAAGGCGTCCTTCTCCCCCGACGACGACAAGTTCGCCTACGACCTCGGCCGGTTCGAGTTCAACGCGCACGGCGAGGCGGCCAAGGGTCCGAACCAGGGGCCGGTCCACACCCATCACGAGGTCTCCTTCACCTTCAAGACGCAGGCCTCCGGCACGCTCCACGCCCTGTCCTATTGCAACATCCACGGGCTCTGGGAGTTCGACCGACGGATCGAGGCGGAATGACCCGCGCATGAGACGGGAGACCGTGAAGAAACGGAGCGGGCCTTCCGCGCGGTGGAGACGCTGGAGGACGCGCTCCCCATCGTCCGGAGCCTTTCCATGAGGTTCTGATCCCTGAGGCTGCAGACCATCGAGATTCGTTTGCACCATCAGGCATCAGACGGCCGGACAGGAGCAGGACCTGGGCGGAGTAATAGACCCAGAAGAGAATGACGAGGAGGGAGCTGGCGGCGCCGTAGGCGGAGGCCGTGGAGCCGAAGCCCAGGTAGAAGCCGAGCAGATGGCGGCCCAGGGCGAAGAGGAAGGCCGCGAGGACGCCGGCGATCCAGACGTCTCCCCACGTCACGCGGACGGCGGGCAGGGTCCGGTAGAGCACGGTGAAGACGACCGACAGCACGAGAAGTCCCGCCAGGAAGTCGACGCCCTGCCAGAGCAGCCCCGTGCCGGGAAGGAGCCCGTGGAATACAGAGGTGACGGCGGAGACGAAAGCGCTGACCAGGGGCGATGCGATCAGGAAAGCGCCGGCGCCCAGGACCACGAGAAAGGAGCGCAGGCGCTTTCTGAGAAAGAAGAGGAGGCCGAACCCCGGGCCGGGCTTGACCTTCCAGATGGCGTTGAAGGCGGTCTGGAGGTGGTCGAAGACGCGGGTGGCTCCCAGCAGCAGGAGGATCAGGCCTGCGGCTCCGGCGAGGAGGGAGGAGGAGGGCCTTCCCGTCCGCTCGATGACGGTGCGAACCGCCTCCGCGCTGCGCTCCCCTGCATAGTCCTGGACCTGTTCGAGGATGCGGGTCTCGAGGGTCTGCTGGGAGAGGACGATGCCGGCGGCGGCGGTGACGACGACCATCAGCGGCGCGAGGGAAAAGAGCGTGTAGAAGGCGATGGCGGCGGCGAGCAGCTGGATCTTGTCACGCCTCCAGCCGATGAAGGTCTCCTTCCCCGCCAGGAGGACCGCCTTGCGAATCGTTTCCACACGCTCCCCCGCCGGATCGGGGCGCCGTTTCCCATGCTGCCTCCTTCCTTCCTGTCATCGTCACGGCCATCCGAGGATCCCCGACGCCAGGACGCCCGTTCCGGCCGCGGCGAGCAGGCCGAGAAGGAACAGGCGCCCGAGCCAGCGATGGGCGCTCCGCAGGGAGGGGGCTTTCCGCAGGGTAAGCCCGAGGACGGGAACCGCGAGGCCGAGACACGCCGCGGCCAGCCCGATCCATGCGTGCGGGACGTCGAGGTGCCCCTCGTCCCCGATCCCCACCATGTACGCCGCGACGCCGAGACCCACCAGAAGATAGAGGGGCGCGACCACCCCGACGGCCTTGTGGCGCGGCAGGGCCGTGCGGTCGGCCGTCCTACGGCGGGCGAGAAACATGGACACGATCAGCACCAGCGCGGTGAGGTCCATGAGGGCGGCGTGGATCGGCCAGAGCGGGGGGACTTCCGCGGCGGTTCCGGCTTCCAGCACGATCGTCGCCTCGCCCCGTTTCGCGTGGTGCCGGTGGGGATCGTCCGTCTCGCCCACCGACCAGATCAGCGCCGTCTCGCCCCCCGGGGACAGCGCCTTGTCGAAGCCATCACCCGCGGCCAGTGGCCTTCGGAACTCGATCACCGTCACGCCGTCCGTCTGGCTCCCCCCCGAGGCCAGGATGTCGGACCGGCCGCCGAGCTCCGCATCCGGCTTGTGAGGGCCGAACTCGCCCGTGGCGAACTGGTCCTCCACGAAGGCCTTCCCCTCGTCGTCCACCCAGCCGAACACGATGTCGGCGTCCTTCATGTGTTCCGACGGACCGAACCCCACGGCGACGAAGCCGGAGGTCTCCGCCTTCAGGGCCATGCGGATCGTCTTTTCCTCCACCCGCCAGAAGAGCCTGAAATCGCCCCCGCCCAGCACCGCCTCGAAACGGTACTCGCCCTCGCCGATGACGCCGTCGAACGCCGCTTTCCCCTCCCCGGACCCTTCGACGCGCCGCACTTCGATCCCGGGTTCCCGATCCTGTTCCGCATGATGGTGGCTCTCCGGCGATTCTCCGGCCCGGGCCGTGGCGACGAAAAACGCCGGGAGGACGAGAAGAACGGTATCGAGAAGACCCCGACAGGAAAGAATCCGAGACATCGCTCACCTCTTTGAAAAGCAGGGAATCCAGACGTCCCGTAAGAAAGCAAACGACATGCCGAAGGAGCCCATGCCGGAGTGCTGCAAACAAACCATTCCGCACTCGCGAGTGCCGCCATCCCGTTTGATAAGATCTCTATAGAAGGTTTTTTTCCCCTTCGGCCTTGCAGAGGAGCGGGATGGAGCGCCGAACGATTCCCGACCGAACGGACCCGACCGCCGGCCCGGAGGCGCGCCGGGACATCGAGATGCGGGTCGCCCTTTCGGAACTCGCATCGACCTTCGCCCACCGCCTCAAGAATCCCCTCGCCGGCATGTCGATGGCCGTCACCCGCATCGCGAAGCGCGCCGGAGGCGAGAACGCCGCCGGCGGGATCAACGCGCTGGCGAAGCAGCTCCAGGCGCTGATGGTCGACCTCTCCGACACGGTGGACGAGATCGCCGACGCCGTTCCCCTTCTCCGGATGGAACGGGAATCCGTCGACGCGGCGGCGTTGCTGGGGGCCGTCCTCGACGAAGCCTCCCTCGAAACGCGCGACGGGGAGGAGGCCGGGGAACTCGAGACGGACGGGCGGGAGGCCGGCCTGGCGGGGGATCCTCTCTTCCTCTCGGTCGCCTTCCACCTTCTCCTGCGGGCCTCACGAGGGAGGGACCCCTTCACGCCCCGCCCCCGCGTGCGCATCGCCGTCCTGGAGGACGGGACGATTGACATCCGGTTCTCCGGAGACGGGATCTCCACCCTCGCCGCCGGCCCGGAAGCCCTCTTCAAACCGTTCAAGAGGGGGGAAACGGATCTCCACGGCGTGCGTCTGGGCGTCGCGCGGCGGATCATCGAGGATCACGGAGGCTCCCTTGCCCTCCGGACCGGTCCGGGGGAAGCGGCCTCGCTGGAGGTCCGGTTTCCGGGCCCCGCAGAGGCGTGACGCGAAAGGCCGGAACCGCATTCCGGGTCGTCGAATGAAGAAGGAAGCCATCCTGCTGATCGAGGACGATCCCGCCGTGCTGGAGCAGCTGGCCGGCCTGCTGGAGGACGAAGGCTACGAAACCATCCGCGCCTCCACCGGCGAGGAAGGCCTGCCCCATCTGAAAACGCGCAGGGTCGCCACCGTGATCACCGACCTTCGCCTTCCCGGCGCCAGCGGACTGGACGTCGTCGAAAAGGTCCGCTCCCTCGCCGACGATACACCCATTCTCGTCGTGACGGCCCACGCCTCGGTCGACACCGCCGTCGAGGCCATGCGGCGCGGCGCCTTCCATTACCTGCGCAAGCCCCTCTCCGGCGAGGTGCTTCTCGCCGTTGTGGAGAAGGCCCTCGAACACGCCGCAGCGCTTCGCGACCGGTCCGCGCTGCGGAACCGTCTCTCCCAGGAGCGGGGCCTGGGCGCCCTGTTCGGCGAGAGCCCCGCCATGGCGTCCGTCAAGGAAGTGATCCGGAAGGCCGCGGGGACCGTTTCCACGGTGCTCGTGACGGGAGAGACCGGGACCGGCAAGGAACTCGTGGCCGACGCCCTGCACTATGAAAGCGACCGGCCCGGCGGCCCGCTGATCAAGGTGAACTGCGCCGCCATCTCCGAGACCCTCCTCGAAAGCGAGCTGTTCGGCCACGAGAAGGGGGCGTTCACGGGCGCGGAGCGCCGCCGCATCGGCAAGATCGAACGCGCCGACGGAGGGACCCTGTTCCTCGACGAGATCACGGAGATGGGCGAGAACCTGCAGGCGAAGCTCTTGCGGGTCCTCCAGGGAAGCGAGTTCGAACGCGTCGGGGGGGACCAGCCCTTGCGGTCCGACTTCCGGCTGGTCGCCGCGACCAACCGGGATCCGACGGAGGCGATCCGGGAGGGAAAGCTCCGCGAAGATCTCTTCTATCGATTGAACGTGGTGCGGATCGAGGTCTCCCCCCTGCGGGAGCGGCCCGAGGACATCCCCGTCCTGGCGAGGCGCTTCCTCGAGAAGTACGCCTCGAAACACGGGAAGAGGATCAAGGGCTTCTCCCCGGAAGCCATGGAAGTCCTGCGGGTCCGGGAATGGCCCGGAAACGTCCGCGAGCTGGAAAACGCCGTCGAGAGGGCCGTCGTCATGGCGGAGGAGGACGTGCTGCAAGAAGCCGATCTGTCGCCCCAGGAGAACGCGCATCCTCTGGA
>CAZDSO010000259.1:0-5648 GCA_964508045.1 uncultured Planctomycetia bacterium
CCCCCACCTGGTTGACGTAGTACTCGATACGCTTGTCCTCGGTGAAGAGGACCGATCCCGGCGCGAAGACCTCCCCCTGGACCGTGACGGCCACGGGCGTTTCGGGAATCCGGAGGAAGTCCCCGTCCCGCAAGAGGACGTTCGAGGAGGACGAAACGAACGCCGGACCGTCGGAGAGACGGATGGCGAGCCGGCCCACGGACTGGACCCCCGCCAGCTCCTCGAGCAGGCGCCGCCGCGTCGAGATCGATTCCCGCGCCCGGGCCGCCGCCTGGGGGTCTTGCGACCACGTGTCGGCCTGGGCTTCCAGGTCGAGAAGCTTCGCCTTCTGCTCCTCGAGGAAACGCTTCTTGGCCTTCTCCTGCGCCTCCTTCAGCGCCGCCCGCGTGAAGAAGGCCCCGGCGTGAAAGGCCTCCGCGGTGTAGCCGCCGGCCCTCTCGATCAGCGCGCTGAGCCTCGAGCCCTTCGGCATCAGGTAGACGCCCGGGAAGCGCACCTCCCCCTGGACCTCGACTTCCACGAAGTATTCCGACGTCCGCTTGACGATCACGCGGTCGAAGTTCTCCAGGAGAAGATCATGGGTCCTGTCTCCCTGCAGGGCCTTGCCCAGATCGATGGTGAAGGTCTCGAGCTGGTAGGTGCCCGGGCGGGCCGCGTCGTACCGCCGCCGCACGATCTCCGCCTCGTCCAGGTAGGCCTCCGCCGTGATGTTGCCCGCCTTGAAGACGAGGTCCGACACGCGCATCCCCGAGCTCAGATCGAACGTCTGCGGGTCCTGCACGGCCCCCAGGATCGTGACGGTGGGGGACGGCCGCACCTCGTCGGCGAAGTAGATCTTCACGCGGTCGAAGGGCTTCAAGAGCGGGTTGGCCTCCTCGTCCCCGGCGAGGGCCGCCGCGAGGTCCACCGGGATCGTCACCGTGCGCGAGCGCGTTTCGGTCTTCCCGAAAGCGTACGCGTAGCGCCGGCCGCTTCCCGTGAGGCGGACGATCTCCGCCCGCGCCAGATGGGCCGAAGGCGACAGGGCCTGGCCGTCCCGCCGCAGAAGGTCCAGAAGGCGCATCCCGCGCGCGTACTCGACGACGCCGGGCTTCTCCACGGCGCCCAGGATCTCCACCGTGAGCCTAGGGTTCACCTCGGAAAGGCCCGGGATGTGAAGGCGGTCCATCGGCTCCAGCGCGACGTCGGCCCCCGCCTCGCCGGCCAGCAGCGCCCGAAGATCCAGCCGCACCAGGCGCCACGCCGGTTGGTAGGACCGGCCTCCCGCCTCCACCGCCTCGCCCGCGCCCGCCCCCGCAAAGCGCCGGATCTCGGCGTACCCCCGGTAGGCGTCAGGCAAAAGGCCCCCCGCCTGCGCCAGCAGCGCCTTGGCCCCCATCCCCTCGCGCCACTGGTACCGACCGGGGCGCTCCACCTTCCCGCTGATCTCGACGTACGCCAGCGGCTCCGGCGAGACCGGAAACACCTTGATCAGGTCGCCGTCCAGGACCTCCAGCGACGCGGGGTCCGCCACGTCCAGGAGGATCTTCCGAAGACCCCGGCTCCGCTCCACGCGCACGGCGCCGTCGAAGCCCTCGGGCGCGATCCCCCCCGCCAGGGCGAGAACGTCCGCCAGCGTCTTTTCCTCCCCGAGCTCGTAGACCGCCGGGCGCCGGACCTCGCCCGCCACCCTCACCTTCCTGCCGGCCAGCGGCACGAAGACCGTGTCGCCTGAAAACACGCGCACGTCCCCCTCCTGGGCGCCGCTTCTCAGGAAATCGTAGAGATCGATCTCCGAAAGGGTCTTCCCGGCCCGAAGGAGACGGACGCTCCGGAAACTGCCCCGGCGGTTCGGCCCCCCCGCCGTGAACAGGGCGTGCAGAACGGTGGACAGCGCGCTGATCGTGTGAAGACCCGGGTTCTTCACCTCGCCCACCACGAACACGCGGATGGAACGAAGCGAGTTGAGCGTCACGAGCACGGAGGCGTCCTTGAACACCTCGTGAACCTTCCGCGCCAGAAGCGCCCGGGCTTCCTTCAACGTCGCCCCCCCCACCGCGATCTCGCCCGCCCGGGGAATCATGACCCGCCCTTCCGCGGAGATCTCCGCAGAGAACGTGGTGTCCACCAGCGCGTTCCAGTAATGGATGAGGAGGGTGTCCCCCGGTCCCAGCACGTACTCCGCCGGCGTCGGGATCGTGGGGGCGTGCGGCATGGGCTGCGCGTCCTCCCGGAAGAGATCCGCCCCGAAAGGCGACAGGTCCGTCTCCACCTTCTGGAGTGGATAGACCGGTTTCTCCGGCGCCGGTTCCGGTTTCTCCTCCTCCGCCGGGGCCTTCTCCGCCTCCCCCGGCGCCTCGGCGCCCACGTCGCCTTCCGACGCCGGCCCGGCCGGTGCGCCGAGGATCTTTCCCCGCAACGCGGGCGGAAGCGAGGCGAGGCGGACGTTGTCCTCCGACGAAAAGGCGGTGACCCCCGCCTCGCCGGCGAGCACCTGCAGAACCTTGCGCTGCAGATCGGCGGGCAGCGTCAGGATCGCCAGGGCCTGCCCGGCCGGAAGGTCCACCTTCTCGACGAGACGGCGGAGATCCTCGCCTCCCTTGTCCGCCCCTGGGGCCCCTTCCGGCGTTTCCCGGGCGAGAGCCGAAGAAAGGCCGAGAAGCGCGAAGACGAGGCAGAAGGCCGTCAGGGATGTCTGGACGCGGATGCCCATGACCCTTTCCTCAAAACTGCAACGCCACCTGGAAGACGACGTACGAGTCCCGGGTCGTTTCCCCCCGCACGAAGCCCGCGTTCCGCACGCGGCGGTACCGGTACTCGAGGGATACGAGGAGCCCCCCCAACAAGGGGAAGCGGTGGCTCGCGCTCGCGCCCAGCTGGAAATGCTCTTCGTAGACGGACGCGTGCCGCTGGCGCCGCTCCTCCCAGTCCCCCAGGAGGACGACCTCGCTTCCGGGGTAGGGAAACCACCCGATTTCCAGGTAGAGGTCGTCGGCGTCGTTTCCCGCATGGTGTCCTAGGGCGCTGTTGGTGAGGGTGTGCCCGGGGTAGCCGAGGCGATAGGTGTATCCCGTGTTGTAGGTGCCGTGGACGTAGGCCGCCTCGTGCGTGCGGGCCCATTCCACGCGGAGCCAGAGGTTCTTCCGGGGAAGGATGCCGGCGAGGTGGAGACCGTGGAGGAAACTCCACTTGTAGGGGAAACCGCCGGCCTCGTCCTCGCCGACCGCCTCGACGTAGTAGGAGACTCCCCCGATCGGCAACGGAAGACGCACGCGGGCGTCGAATCCCGCCAGCTGGTTCGACAGATCCGGCTCCCCGGGGTCGGGGTTGTCCTCCGTGCCGCGAAAGATGTCCCACACGTTCGGCTCGGGCCGGTCCTTGCCGCCGAAGATGAAGGTCCGCCCCGCCCCGATCTCGAGAAAGGGAAACGGCTTGAGGTTGATCTTGAACCCCGCGAGAAACGGCTCGCGCACCGCCCGGCGCCGGTCCAGACGCGTGAAGAAGGCCTGGGCCCGGACGGGGCCGAGGGATTCGAAGATCCAGGGAAGGAGGACCGGCATGGGGTTGGACATTTTCAGCAGGGGGAAATTCCCCGCGTTGTTGGAAAGCAGAAGCGTGTCGTGCGATCCCTGGCCCCAGCAGAGCGCGTCGAGGCCGCCCTCGAGCTCCACGTTCCAGAACGCCGCCTTGGCGTAGGTTTCCAGGGGCTTCACGGCGTACCGGTCCTTCTCCTCGCCCGTCCAGTTGTGGAAGTGCAACGAAGCTTCCGGCCGGGCGTGGAAGGCGAGCAGATCGAAGAGGGTCCCGTGCGTGGTGAGGCCCGCGAAGACCTGGGAGCCCTGGTTGTAGACGCGCCCGAAGTCCCCCTCCGGCGTCTCCGTCCCCTCGAAGTAGACGTACCGGGCGTAGACCGACTGGGCGGGCTTGAAGTAGTTGCTCCCCTCCCCCGAATCGGTCTCCAGAAGCCGTCCCGCCTCCGCGCGGAATTCCCGGTGGATCAACTCGCACCACGCCCGGATCAGGGAGGACCCGCGCTCCTTGCGCACCGTCATGACATCCTCCGCCTCGACCAGGAGCCGGGCGGTCTCCAGCCGCGTGTAGGGACGGATGCCGGCGATCCGCGAGTCCACCAGTCCCAGCGTGTCGAGGTGCTCCAGAAACCGGTAGCTGGGATGGTCCAGGGAGACGTTGGGCGAGGTCTGGGCCCGCCCCGAGGACGCCGCCAGAAGAAGGAGGACCGCCGCGACGGGAAAGATCGGGACGGGGAAGGGACGCTGTCGCTTCTGGAGACGCGAGATCGCCACGAAACCCTCTTCCTTGGTACGGAGGTGAAGAAAGGAAAACTATACACGGACCGTGCGGCCATGACAACACGGAATCCTGCCCGGCATCGCTCTGTCGAGAGGAAGGCAACCGTTCGTACCCGGCCCGGACAGCGTGGTCAATCCCGCTCCAGCGCTCCCAGCGCGGCCCCGGCCGCCGCCGCGATGCGCACGTCCGGATCCGTGCTGGCCAGCGCCTGCAGAAGCGGCTCCGCCGAAGAATGGGGATGCTGCCGGAAATACGATACCGCCACGAGACGGACGCCGGGATGCGCGTCCAGAAGGCGGGCCTTGAAATCCTCCCGGAGCTCCGCCTTTCCCCAGGCGAGGAGGGCGCGACCTGATTTCTCCCGCAGAACGGCCGGACCCAGGGCGAGATGGCCGCGCAGCGCTTCGCGGGCCTCGGCGGAGGCCACGTACTTGCCCAGGGAGGCCACGGCCGCCACCCGGAGCGGAAGGGGCTCGCCCTTCCGGGAACACTCCACCAGCGTGGCGGGGCCCTCCGGCGCGTCGCACATCCCGAGCGCGCGCACGGCCTCCACCCGGATTCCCGTCTCCAGCGGCCGCTTCAGCGCGGCCGCGCGCAAAGGGCGTCCCGCGCCGGAGCCCCCCAGGGCGCCGAGCAGCCGGAGCAGGCAGACCAGGCCCGGTCCCGCGTCGGCGTCTTCCACGCGGCCGACGACCTCGCGGCCGAGGTCCCGGCACACGACCGGCCCCAGCAGGAGGATGTTCTTCCGCGCCTTCTCGCGTTTCTCGGCGTCCCCGGAATCCAGGGCCTGGATGTCGCTCTTCAGGGCCGTATCGTCGACGGGATCCTCGTTTCGCGGAGAGGGTCCGCCCGCGCAGGCCTGGAAGAGTGTTGTGAGGATCAGGCAGACGAGGGAAAGGGAAGGGGCTCGATCCATCGGATTTCCTCCAAAAAAAGCGGAAGACGGTTCCGGGAGAGCCGGGACGGGAGATTCTCCATGCGGAAGCCCATGATACCGCGAAGACGATTCGCGTCAAGGGCGGGGACGAGGCATTCGCGCTGCAAATAAGTCGTGGTCCTCCCTTCCTTTTCATAGCTCACTTTCATGGATTTAACCCAGGGTGAGGTATTCGCGCTGTAGACGATTTTAGGTTGCCGTCGGGTAGGGATTGTGGATTTCACTTTGTCTGTAACTCGTCACCTGTGACCTGTGTTGGCCGTGCCTTTCCAGAACCACGTTGATGCAACCCACAGCACGGACGGGTTACGGGTTACGGGTGACCGGTCACGAACCATGAAACAGACGAAACAGAGGGCAAATCGCCCATGATCGATGACCGCCTTGGAGGGCGAGGGTCCTCCCGAGCCCAAACACAGCC
>CAZDSO010000260.1:0-5640 GCA_964508045.1 uncultured Planctomycetia bacterium
GTTCAGGGTGACGGCGTCGCCGCGCGCCTTCGCTTCCTGCCGGAAGGCCTGGGCCCGGGTCATGTCCACCGTGGTTTCCACGGTGAAGTGGGGGACCTCCCGCCAGCTCCTCGCCATGCGTTCCGCGATGGTCTTGCGGAGGGGGGCGAGCCGGACCGGGGTCGGCGAGGCCGGGGTTTCGGCCGCGGCCTGCACGTCGGACTCCACGATGCGTCCCCCGGGTCCCGATCCCTTCACGTCCGCGAGATCGACGCCCATCTCCCGGGCCAGGCGCCTGGCGGCCGGGGAGGCCTTGGGTTTTCCGGGGGGGCGCTTCGCGGTCTGGGCGGGTTTTTCGTCCTGCGCGGGCGGCCGGATCGGGGTGAGGACCTTCGTCTCCTGGAGATCCTCCTTCTCGTCGTCGCCGGCCGGGGCGAGCGCTTCGGCGAAGGCCTCGAGGTCTTCGGGCAGGACTTCGCCCGCCTCGCCCACGAAGCCGATGGGGTGTCCGACGGGCGCCTCGCCGTCCGGAGGCACGAGCGTCTTGAGCAGGACGCCGTCGGCCGGGGCCTCCACCTCCCACTCCACCTTGTCGCCGAAGACGACGGCGACGACGTCGCCCTTTCGGACCTCGTCGCCCGGCTCCTTGTGCCATTCCAGGACGGTGCCCTTTTCCATGTCGATGGTCAGCCGGGGCATGAGGATGGGTTCAGCCATGGCAGGGTTCCGCAAAGGACCGCGTGGAACAACTCGAAACCGGCCGTGCCGGTGCTACCCGATCACCTCCTTGACCGCGCTCACGATCTTCACCGCATCGGGGAGAAAGGCCCTCTCGAGGACGGGGGAGAAGGGAACGGGGGTGTCTTTCGAGCAGACGCGCTTGACCGGGGCATCGATGTAGTCGAAGGCCTCCTCCATGAGGACGGAGGTGATTTCCGCCGCGACGCCGCCGGTGAGCGTGTCCTCGCTCACCACGACGGCGTGGCCGGTCTTCCGGACGGAATCGGCCAGGGTCTCGCGGTCGAGGGGGACGAGGGTCCGGGGATCCACGACCTCGGCGCTGATGCCCTCGGCCTCGAGCGCGTCGGCCGCGCGCAGGGCGTGGTAGACCATGAAGAGGGAAGCGATGATGGTGATGTCGGAGCCTTCGCGCTTCACCTCCGCCTTGCCCAGGGGGGTGACGTGGTCTCCCTCGGGGACGGGCCCCTTTTCCTTGTAGCAGAGCTTGTGTTCGCAGAAGAAGACGGGATCGGGGTCGCGGATGGCCGCTTTCAAGAGGCCCTTGGCGTCGGCAGGCGTGGAGGGGACGGCGACCTTCAGCCCCGGGGTGTGGAGGAAGTAGGCCTCGAGGCTCTGGGAGTGGTGGGAGGCGATGGACTTTCCCGCGCCGAAGGCGGTCCGGATGACCAGGGGGATGGAAACCTGGCCTCCGAACATGTAGCGGATCTTGGCGGCCTGGTTGACGATCTGGTCCATGGCGAGCAGCGTGAGATCGCCGAACATGATCTCGGCGACGGGCCGCATGCCCGTCATGGAAGCGCCGACCGCCGCGCCGATGATGGCGGACTCCGAGATGGGGGTGTCGCGGACCCGCTCTTCGCCGAACGCCGCGGCCAGTCCCTTGGAGACCTTGAAGGCGCCTTCCCAGTCGGAGCCGATGTCCTCGCCCAGGAGGAAGACGCGCTCGTCCCGCTCCATCTCCTCCTTCAGGGCTTCGTTCAAGGCCTGCCGGTAGTCGATGTCCCGCATGGAGATCACTCCTTGTACACGTCCTCGCACACCGTGGAGGGGTCGGGGTCCGGGCTCTCCATGGCGAACCGCGCGGCCCGCTCGACGAGATCCCGGATCTCCGCCTCGATCCCTTCCGCCGCCTCGGGCGTCAACGTCCCGGCCTCGGCCACGTCCCGCCGGATGCGCTCCACGGGGTCCCGTTCCTTCCAGTGCCGGACCTCCTCGTCCGGCCGGTACTTGCCCGGATCGAAGCGGCTGTGGCCGCGGTGGCGGTAGGTCTTGCACTCCAGGAGGAAGGGGCCCTCGCCGGAGCGCACGGCCGCCACGGCCTTCCGGGCCGCGCGGAAGACCTCGAGACCGTCGTTGCCGTCCACGACCCGGCCGGGCATCCCGTAGGCGGAAGCCCGGTCGGCGACGTTCTCGAGGACCATGGCCCTGGAGATCCTCGTGCCCATGGCGTAGAGGTTGTTCTCGCAGACGAAGAGCACGGGCAGCTTCCACAGGGAGGCGAGATTCAACGACTCGTGGAAGGTGCCGTTGTTGGAGGCACCGTCCCCGAAGAAGCAGGCCACGACCTGGCCGCTGGCGCGCATCTGCGCCGACAGGGCCGCGCCCACCGCCAGCGGCAGGCCCGAGGCCACGACGCCCGTCGCCCCGATGACGCCCGCCGAGACGTCCGTGATGTGCATGGAGCCGCCCTTGCCCTTGCAAAGCCCCCCGGCCTTGCCGAAGAGCTCGGCCATCATCCGCTCGGCGTCGGCGCCCTTGGCCAGGCAGTGCCCGTGACCGCGGTGCGTGCTCTGCACGAGGTCTTCCGGCTCCAGGGCCTGGCAGACGCCGGCCGCCACCGCCTCCTGGCCCGTGTAGAGATGGAGCGTGCCGGGGATCAGGTTCTTGCCGAAGAGCTCGAAGACCTTCTCCTCGAACTGGCGGATCAGGGAGATCTTGCGGAACAGCCCCTCCAGATCGGCCGGTTCGACGTCCTGGAAATCCCGTTGCGGCATGCGGTCCCCCTTCATGGTCATCGGGGTTTCGGTTTCCACGTCCGCCTCCCGGGTCGCGTCCGGCGGATCCGAAAAACGAGGCGCCGGACGGCGCCTGCTTTCGAGGACCCGACCATGCGGAAGCTGCGCCGAAACGTCAAGCTCTTTTGCCCCGCCTCAACGTTGCCTGCATGGTTCATGTTCATGCAACTCGTGGATTCGGGGCGCCCTCTCGCGGGTCACCTCGCGTCCGTCGCCGTCCCGATCCACGCCGCGAGCAGGGCGAGCAGCGCCGGCGATGTCGTCTGATCGATCTTGCCGTACGCGGTCGGCAATCCCGTCGAAGCGCGCTGGAAGAAGTGGTTGTGGCCGGCCAGGACGCGGACCTCGCTCCGCCCGCCCGCATGCCCCTTCAGCGCCCGCTTCATCGCCTCCGCGTTTCCCGGCGGCGGGACCTGCAAATCCCGCCCGCCGAACACCGAAAGCACCGGGCATCGCACGCGCTCGATCGCCCTCGGCGGATCGTAGGAGAGGAGGAACCGCATCCGGGGCGAGAGCAGCCTCTCGATCGCGGGCTGCACGAGACCGGGCGGCGGGGGCGGCTGGAGCGCCGCGTAGCGGGCCTGAAGCTGCGCCCGCTTCTCCTCCAGGCTTCCCCCGCCCTTCACGATCGCGAAGACGTCCCGCTGGAACGCGTTCTTCTCCTGAAGCGCCTTGCCCCGCAGGCCCATGGCCCGCGAGAGCGATTCCTCGAACTGCAGCTGGTACGCCTCCCCCTCCAGACCCGGCGTGGCCAGAAGGACGACGAACGCGATGTCCCGGGACGTCGCGGCCGCGAGCGTGGCCGCGATCCCCCCCTCGCTGTGGCCGACCAGGCCGACCCGGTCCGCGTCGACCTCCTTCCGCCTCCGAAGCATCGCCGCCCCCGCCAGCGCGTCCCGCGAGACGTCCTCCGGCGTCCCCCCCTCGAGGCTTCCCGAGGATCCTCCCACACCGCGGTCGTCGAACCGGAGCGCCCCCACCCCGCGGCGCGCCAGAAAATCCGCGATCACCATGAACGGCTTGTGCCCCTGGACCGTGGCGTTCCGGTCGTCGGCGCCGATGCCCGAGATCAGCACGACGGCGGGACAGCGCCCCTTCTCCCCCGGAAGCGTCAGCGTCCCGGCAAGGCGGACCCCGTCCTCCTCGTTCTCGAAGACGACCTCCTCGACCTCGTACGGGTAGGGCGGCTTCGGCGTCTGGGGGCGCCGGCGCTTCGTGATCCGCTCGACGCGCCGGAACACGGCGTCCCGCGTCCCGGCCCGCGTCTCCAGGCGGCCGGCGAGGCTCCGGCCGTCCCTGCCGAGATGCCCCGTGAACCGGCCCTCGATCGAGGGGATCTCGAAGGAGATCAGGTGTCCCGAGACCACGATCTTCTCGAGGGGATGGGGCTCGTTTTCGGCGTCGGGCCGGAGCATCTCCCCTTCGAGGCGGCCGGTTTCCGTCCTCTCGATGCGGAAGACCGCCCGGAGCGTGAGGGCGGGGAACTTCACCGTGCCCTCCCAGAGCCCCTCGACGGAGGCCGCAGGAAGGCGGGACGGAGGACGCTCGGGCTCGTCTTGCCCGCAGGCGGAAAGGAGCCCGAGGAGACACCCGAAGCCGAGGAGCGCGATTCGCGGTTTCATGGCGGCTGAGCGAAAAGAACGGCTCTTGTCGCGGTCATTCTTCAGATTCAAGGTCGAAGTGCAAGCGCAAGGGCACGAGGAGCGTTTCGCGCTGTGGCTGTTTTTCTAGGGGCGCGGGCTGACGTTCGTCGTGAGCGAGGACCGACAGGACGGATGGGACGGATCTCATAGCGAAAGAATGCATTGCACATCGCGCATCGCGCATCCCCTTTTCCATTCTTCCGTCCTTCCAACAGTCCTCCATTCCTCGCAGGCGGGCGTGGAAAGGAAGAAAAGCCCATGACTTGCATGCACCGCGAAAGCCTCGAAGCGTGAATGGGTGGAATGTTGGTGCGGGGGGTGCTACCTTGTCGGAGAAGAGGAGGCCGCCGAGGAGCGTTTGCATCGTCATGCATGAATCCGACATCCGAGAAGGCGCCCGGGTCGGGGAATACGTCCTCGAGGAAAAAATCGGCGAAGGCGGCTTCGCGTCCGTCTGGAAGGCCGTTCACCACGTCTGGACCGACCGCGTCGCGGCCGTCAAGATCCCCACGCACCGCGGCCTGATCGACCAGCTCCGCAAGGAAGCCCAGATCCAGCACGACCTGGAGACCCTCGACGACGCCCACATCGTCAAGACCCTCGGCCTCGACGCCTCGCACGAGCCGCCCTACTTCGTCATGGAACTCGTGGAAGGCCGGACGCTCCGCGCCCTCCTCGCCGGCGGGGAAACCCCCGCGCTGCCGACCGTCCTCGACTGG
The DNA here is from genome assembly GCA_964508045.1 of uncultured Planctomycetia bacterium. Taxonomy (GTDB): domain Bacteria; phylum Planctomycetota; class JAKEIC01; order JAKEIC01; family CAZDSO01; genus CAZDSO01. The sequence goes on from CAZDSO010000260.1 coordinate 5,098, forward strand.
GCCGAGCAGATCCTGATGGCCCTCGACCACGCCCACCGCGCCGGCGTGATCCACATGGACCTCAAGCCCGAAAACGTCCTCGTCACCCCCGAGGGCGTCGTCAAACTGATGGACTTCGGGCTGGGATACCGTCCCTCCCCGCGGGAGTCCTCCCTCCTCCTCTCCGGCGAGCTGAAGGAGGGCGCCGAGGAGATCGGCGGAACCCTGGAATACATGGCGCCCGAGGTGCGCGCCGGCGAGGGGCCCGACCCCCGCGCCGACCTCTACGCCTTCGGCGTGATCCTGTTCGAGATGCTCACGGGCGAGAGGCCCCAGCCGGGAGACCGGCCGAGCCAGTTCAACGACCTCGTCCCCCCCGGCCTCGACGAGATCTTCGAGAAATGCTACGCCCGCGCCTCCCGGCGCTTCGAGTCGGTCGGGCCCGTCCTCGAGGCGATCCGGCGCCTGCGCCGGCCCGCCTCTCCCGCCCCCCCCCCCCCCCGGGGCCCCCCCCCCCCCCCCCCCCCCCCCCCCCCCCCCCCCCCCCCCCCCCGCCCCCCCCCC
>CAZDSO010000261.1:0-5555 GCA_964508045.1 uncultured Planctomycetia bacterium
GGACGCTAGTCCGTCCGCACTCGCCCACAGCGACGTGATACCGCGGCTTTCGACACGAAGACGCCAAGGCAAGAAGGGATCCCGGATCTGGACCCCTACACGTCGAATCGCCGAACCTCCGGCTTCGCCGGAGGATTCGCCTCCCACAAATGATTCCGTTTGCGGAAGGTCTCCTTCCCCCCTGTCATTGCGGCCCCTCATGCCGTATCATCCTCTTTTCGGAGAGCCGGGAGGTCCCTCCCGGCGGACCCGCCCTCTCGGAGGAGGACCGGGCATGCCCGCAGAGGAAGAGACCCTGGGCCGCGTTCTCGTGGTGGACGACGAGGAGAGCATGCGGGAGTTCCTCTCGGTGATCCTCCGCAAGGAGGGCCACGAGGTGGAGACGGCGGCGGGCGGCGAGGAAGCCCTGGAACGCGAGCGGAACGCCTCCTTCGACGTGGTCCTCGAGGACCTCAAGATGCCCGGCATGGACGGGATCGAGCTCCTCCAGGCCCTCAAGGAACGGGATCCCGAGCTCCTCGTGATCATCATGACGGCCTATTCCACGTGGAATTCCGCGGTCGAGGCCATGCGCCTCGGTGCCTACGACTACGTCCGCAAGCCCTTCGACAACAACGACATCAAGGCCACGGTGGCCCGCGCCGTCTCCCTGAAGCGGGCCCACGAGCGGGCCGAGGCTCCCCCGGAAAGGGGCACGGGCCGGGGGGCCACCATGGTGGGCCATTCCGCGAAGATGCAGGAGGTCTTCTCCCTCATCCGGCGGGTCGCCCCCTCCGACTCCACGGTGCTGATCATGGGCGAGTCGGGCACGGGCAAGGAGCTGGTCGCCCGGGCGCTGCACTACAACAGCCTCCGCCGGGAGCAGACCTTCCTCTCGGTCAACTGCGGGGCCTTCACCGAGACGCTGCTCGAGAGCGAGCTCTTCGGCCACGTGAGGGGCGCCTTCACCGGCGCCGTGGTGGACAAGAAGAGCCTCTTCGAGGTCGCGGACAAGGGCACGCTCTTCCTCGACGAGGTGGCGGAGATGAGCCTGACCACGCAGGTGAAGTTCCTGCGGGTCCTCGAGGAGCGGGAATTCATGCCGGTGGGCGGGACGGAGCGAAAGCGCGTGGACGTCCGTTTCGTCACGGCCACCAACAAGGAGCTCCTGGAGGAGGTGGAGGCGGGCCGGTTCCGCGAGGACCTCTACTACCGCCTCAACGTGATCCCCATCCGCATCCCGCGCCTTCGCGACCGTCGCGAGGACATTCCCCTGCTGGCGGGCCATTTCCTGGCCCGGTACGCCCGGCGGGTCCGGCGGGACGTGAAGGGCTTCTCCGAGGAGGCCATGGAGTCGCTGATGAACCACGTCTGGCCCGGCAACGTGCGCGAGCTGGACAACGTGGTCCAGCGGGCGGTGACGCTGACCGAGGGGAACATGATCGAGGTCCAGGACCTGGTGGGACAATTCCATGCGTTGCCGGAATCGGGCCGTCTGGTCTTCACGGAGGTTCCGGAGGCGGGGCTTGATCTGGATGCGCGGATGAAGGAGATCGAGAAGGCCTACATCGAGCTGGCGCTGAAGAAGACGGGCGGCAACCTGACGCGGGCGGCGGCGCTTCTGGGGACGAGTTTCCGTTCGATCCGGTACAAGGTGAAGAAGTACGGGATCGCGACGCGGTGACAATTCGTGTCATTCGCTGGGTCAAGCGAGGAGATTTCCGACAATTTTTGTCAGAACCATATGGGGCGAGCAGGCGCAAAATGATGCAAGGCTTTTCTTTCAAAGGAGAAAGAAAAATCACTTGTTCTCCTCCTATTGGTACGCCTGTTGCTTAAAAATAACTATAGTCAAGGAATGCTAACAAGTGCAGAAAATAGATGACGATGATGAAAGGAGGTGAACCAGGCCTGAGATCCTGATCCCCGGGACGTTGTGGAATGTTTGAAACGCGAAGTCCTCATTGAAGGAGACAACCATGAACCGGAAAGGATTCACCCTCATCGAACTCATGATCGTGGTGGCCATCATCGCGATCATCGCGGCCGTGGCCATCCCCGGCCTGCTCCGCTCGCGGATCAGCGCCAACGAGACCTCGGCCATCTCCTCCCTGAAGGTCATCGGCACAGCACAGACGGATTTCCAGTCCGGCACAGTCGTTGATGTAAATGTGAACGGATCCGGAGAATACGGCTTTCTCGAAGAACTGGGTGGAACCCAGACCGTCAGGATTCCTGCTGGGGCTGCCGGGCCGGGACACCGGTATGGTGGTGCCGAGGCTTTCATTCCACAGGTTCTTGGAACGACAAATAATTCAGATCCTAATGTTGTAGCAGTTGTTCCTGGAGCCATAAATAATCTTTTCGCTTCCACCAAAGCGGGATACCACATTGTTATGTTCCTACCAGCTGCTGCCAATGGGGGTGCGGGCACGGACGACTACACGAACCCTCCCGCAGGGCCCGGTGTCCCCGAGCTGGCCGAAGTGGCCTGGATCTGCTATGCATGGCCGTCGGCCCATGGTCGTTCCGGGGGTCGCGCTTTCGTGATCGACAACCAGAACGCCCCTTTCCAAATCCCGAACAATGCTCCTTCCTATGACGGAAGCAATGGTACGCCTGTTTTCAATCATGCTCTGGCGGCCCCGGGCAATCTCGGCAGTGACGCAATTGACAACGGCGGGACGGGCGTTTTGGGTGGAGATATCTGGACGCCTGTAAGCTAATCTCGTTCGGTCATTTTTCGGCAAGCCCCCTTCAAGGGGGCTTGCCGATTTTTTTCCCCGAGGTGAGTCATATTCCGCCGAGGCTTCACGCTCATCGAGCTCATGATCGTGGTCGCCGTCATCGCGGTGATCGCCGCCGTCGCCGTTCCCCGCCTCCTCCGCTCCCGCATCAGCGCCAACGAGACCTCCGCCGTCGCCTCCCTGAAAACCATTGCGTCCGCCCAGCAGAACTTCCGATCCGCGGACACCGTGGACCTCGACAAGAACGGCTCGGGAGAATTCGGCTACCTCGAGGAACTCGCCGGAACCAAGGCCTGCCGCTCCGACAACGCCGGCACCTGCGACGGACCCCTCTGCAAAGACGCCCCCTTCATCGTCAAGACCCTGGGCTCGACGAACGCAAACGGAGAAAGCGCGAAAGCGGGTTACCGCTTCCTGATCCACCTGCCCACCGGACCCGCCGGAGGGCATCACCTCTACCCTCAGCCCGTAAATATCGCCCTCAGCGCGGACAGCTTCCACGCCTACGCCTTCCCCGCCACCGCCGGACGATCCGGACGACGCGTCTTCGGACTCGCGGCCGGAACCGGCATCTTCCAGTTCGGCAACGCCGGCGGCGCCTACGGCGGAACCGGCAACGGCCCCGACTGGGACGCCCTGCTCGGCGACAACGACGGAAACGCCGGCATCACCTGGCACGACAGCGTGGACCTCGGCGGACCCGGACAGACCGGCTCCGCCGGCGCCTGGACCGCCATCGGCAACTGACGCAACTTTTCGGTCAAGTTCCGCCCCCTCCAGCCGATACCAACAGTAGCCGGAATCCGCCACGGCCGGTTTCGCCGTCTTCTCGGAGAGGGGAAGAAAGAAGGCCGGATGTATTCCTTCCACCGCCGAGACCTCGACAACGGCGGCTCTTCCCGGGAACGGGACCTCGAAGGCCTCGCCGAGGTTCTCCTCACCGCCCTCAAGGACATCAAGTCCATGGGCAAGGAACTCAAGTACGCCAACTGGCTCAAGATCATCGAACTCAAGGCCCAGGGACTCTACGACCACAAGCAGCTCAAGGAAGACCTGCAGCACTTCGACCTGGACCTGTGAACCCGACGCTCTTCGGCCCTTCGGCTCTCCAGGAAACCATGCGAATTTGGAGGGCGAGCCTCCCGGCGAGCCATGGTTTGGGCTAGGAGGGGGGCCGCCGTCGCCTGCTTTGATCGCGCAAGGGCTGTGGCGGGCAGCGCCGCCCGGCCCTCGCGCAGGCATTGCGGCCGCGGCATCGCCGTGGTCCCGGGCCGAGAGCCCGCGTGACCCGGGACACACGCCTCCCACAAACAAAAACCCCGGAACAGGTTTCCAGGAAAACAACCATTCGACGTGTAGGGGTCCAGATCCGGGATCCCTTCGTGCCCTGGCGTCTTCGTGTCGAAAGCCGCAGTATCACGTCGCTGTGGGCGAGTGCGGACGGACTAGCGTCCGTCCCTACAAGTGCGCCGCTGGAATCTGCCGGCTGCTCCGAAAAATCGGGAAAAACCTTGATGGATGACCGCCTTGGAGGGCGAGGGTCCTCCCGAGCCAAAACACAGAAATCTGAAATCTCAGACCCCTCCGAACAGATCCTCCATGGCCTTCCAGTCCCCCGGATCGATGCCCCGCTTCTCCAGCGCATCGGCAAGCCGGGCTTCCGGCGGGCTCCCCGGCCCGCGCCGGCCGGACCGCAACGACTTCCAGTCGCTCCACGACACGTTCAGCGCTCCCTGAAGGCGTTCGTATTCACGGCGGATCTCCTCCCTCGTCTCCGCGTCCCCCGCCCAGATGCGCTCGGCTTCCCTAAAGGACGCCGGCGTGCAGTCGAAACGGCCCGCCACCGCCCGCAGCTCCTCGCGAAACGGCGTGCCCCGGATGCGCGACCGCAAGTACGCCCGCACACGCGCCCCCACGTACTCCCCCCGCGAGGGCAGGCGCGGCGTCTCCAGCACCCGCCGGACCTCGCGCCGGATCGCGCGATTCGTCTCCTCGTCGAACCAGCGCAGGTGGGCCGCTTCCATGCGCTCGACGGGAACCCCCTCCTCCTCCAGGATCTTCTCCACCTCCTCCGCCGGTTCCGTCCCCTTCTCCCGGGCCCGCAACGTGGCCACCGCCCACCAGCGGACATACGTTTCCCTGCCGATCTCCTCCGGGCCGCACCCCGGGAACAGGAGACCGGGCGCCAGAACGAGCAGACTCGCTGTCAGGAGCTTCTTCATGGTCCTTCACGACGGGAACCAGGTTTCGGCGGTCCATTGTAGCTTTCCGGCCCCGGCAGGACCAGCCGCCGGCGCCCTGGCTCTTTGTGGGAGGCGTGTGTCCCGGGCCACGCCGGCCAAAAGGCCCGGGACCACGGCGATCCTCGCGGGCCTGGTTTGGATTTCAGATTGGAGTCCATCATGAGCCTTCGGCTCTCCCGGAAACCATGAAAATTTGGAGGGCGAGCCTCTCCTCCTTCGCTTGCACGTGGTTGCGAGAGCTACGGAGGACCCTACGTAGCCCTTGCAAGAGCCGATCGGCGTTGTACGGGCTGGCGAGCCGGCTGTGTTCCGGCTTGGAAGGACCCTCGCCCCTCCAAGGCCGGCTCGGGAGGACCCTCGCCCTCCAAGGCCGGCTCGGGGGCCCGCCGCCGCCTGATTTGCAATTGCATGGGCTATGGCGGGTCCTTCGGAGACCCTCGCCCTCCAAGGCGATCATCGATCATGGGCGATTTGCCCTCTGTTTCGTCTGTTTCATGGTTCGTGACCGGTCACCCGGTTCCCGTCCGTGCTGTGGGTTGCATCAATGCGGTGCCGGCAAAGCACGGCCAACACGGGTCACAGGTGA
>CAZDSO010000262.1:0-5540 GCA_964508045.1 uncultured Planctomycetia bacterium
CGACAATCCACGGAAGGCGGACCGGGGCCCGGAGAAGAGAGGGAGGCGTCCGGCATCGCCGTGGTCCCGGGCCGATTGCCCGCGCGGTCCGGGACACACGCCTCCCACAAAGCGTTTCCTTTCACCCGGTTCCCGTCCGTGCTGTGTGTTTCATCAACCCGGTGCAACAAAGCACGGCCAACACAGGTCACAGGTGACGGATGACAGACAAAGCAAAATGCTGCAGCCCCCTTGCACGCCTGCCATGGGTCGGGGGTGAAAGGTCCCTGAAAAACCCATGCACCCCTCCGGGGACCTGAAATTCTGGGGCCACCCCGGCGTATTTCCATGGAGGCGTGCTATGGAACCGAAGAGAGGGCCATAACTTGCCGACAGCGCGAAAGGCTCATCCGCCGGATCAGACTCGAAAGAACCCGCCTTTGTTGATACATTCGGGGAACCGGCCCAAGCCGGGACGACGAGACATCGGTCCAACATCGATCCAGTAGGAGAACGCGCCATGACCGAGCCGCTCTGGACGCCGGACCCCGAGAAGGCGAAACAGACCCGCATGCACCAGTTCATGGTCCACGCCCACGAGAAAGGACACATCTCCGAGGCCACCTGGGACGCCCTCTACCAGTGGTCCGTGGACGAGATCGAGGCGTTCTGGGCCTTCCTGTGGGACGAGATGGACGTCCTCGCCTCGAAACGGTGGGACCGCGTGCTCGACGAGCGGAAGATGCCCGGCGCGAAATGGTTCGAGGGGGCCAGACTCAACTTCGCCGAGAACCTCCTGCGCTTCCGCGACGACCGCACCGCGATCGTCTCCCTCGACGAGGCCGGGCGCGTCACCCGACTCCGCTACGCCGAACTCTTCGACCGCGTCGCCCGGTGCGCCGCCGCGCTCAAAGAGGCGGGGGTCAAGGAGGGCGACCGCGTGGCCGGCTTCGTGCCCAACCTTCCCCACCCCGTGATCGCCATGCTCGCTGCGACCAGTCTCGGCGCCATCTGGTCCTCCTGCTCGCCCGACTTCGGCATCCAGGGCGTGCTGGACCGCTTCGGGCAGATCGAACCCAAGGTCCTCTTCACCGCCGACGCCTACGCCTACAACGGCAAGACCTTCGACTCCATGGGACGCATCGCCGACCTGCTGACAAAGGGCCTCGACGCCGTGGAGCGCGTCGTCGTCATCCCCTACCAGGCCGAGAAGCCCGATGTCGCCTCCTACCCCCGTCCCGCCGTGCTGTGGGACGACTTTTTGAAGATGAACGAGCCCGAAACGCCCCCCCTCTCCTTCGCCCAGCTCCCCTTCGACCACCCCGTCTACATCATGTACTCCTCGGGCACCACGGGGGTGCCCAAGTGCATCGTCCACGGGGCGGGCGGGACGCTGCTCCAGCACCTCAAGGAACTCGTCCTCCATACCGACCTCACGCGCGACGACACCATCTTCTACTTCACCACCTGCGGCTGGATGATGTGGAACTGGCTGGTCAGCTCGCTCGCGGCCGGCGCCACCGTCTTCCTCTTCGAGGGCTCGCCCGGATACCCCGACATGAGCGTGCTCTGGAAGACCGCGGCCGACCACGGCATCTCGATCTTCGGCACCAGCGCGCGGTACCTCGCGGCGGTCCAGCAGGAAGGCGTGACGCCGGGCCGGAGCTTCGACCTCTCGAAACTCCGCACCATCTGCTCCACCGGCTCGCCGCTGGCCGTCGAGCAGTTCCACTGGGTCTACGAGGCCGTCAAGCAGGACCTCGACCTCGCCTCCATCTCCGGCGGCACGGACATCATCTCCTGCTTCGCGCTCGGCAACCCGATCCTCCCCGTCTACCCCGGCGAGCTCCAGTGCCGGGGCCTGGGCATGGACGTCCAGGTGTTCAACGACCAGGGGAAACCCGTGGTCGGCGAGAAGGGGGAGCTGGTCTGCGCGAAACCCGCGCCCTCCATGCCGATCTCGTTCTGGAACGATGCGTCCGGCGAGAAGTACCGCAAGGCCTACTTCGACGCCTTCCCGGGCGTGTGGACGCACGGGGACTACTCGATGCTCACCGAACACGGGGGCGTGGTGATGTACGGCCGGTCCGACGCGACGCTGAACCCCGGGGGCGTGCGCATAGGCACCGCCGAGATCTACCGTTCCGTGGAGACGATCGATGAGGTTGCGGACGCGCTGGTGGTGGGCCGTGAAGCGGAGGGGGACGTGACGGTGGCGCTGTTCGTGGTCCTGCAGGAAGGGACGGCGCTTACCGAGGCGCTCCAGAAGAAGATCAAGACCACGATCCGCAAGCTGAACACGCCGCGCCACGTCCCGCGGGAAATCCACGCCGTCCGGCAGATCCCCTACACGATCAGCGGCAAGAAGGTGGAGCTGGCGGTGCGGAACATCCTGCACGGGGACGAGGTGAAGAACCGCGACGCGCTGAAGAACCCGGAAGCGCTGGACGAGTACGAACCGTTCAAGTCTTCCTGAGGCAGCAACATTCATCGAACGTTGCTGCATCAGGAACGGGTTCTACGCGGGCGGGAGGTACGCTCCAGCGCGGACAGAGGCGGGTCGGGTTCTGGCGGCTTCAGGAAGCGCACGGAGCAACCGTTCGTAGTGAGGCACGAAGCGCAAGCGGAGTGCCGCAAGCCGCGGAATTCTTGCAACGACGTTGCTGCGTCACTCCATCCTGAACCTTGCCGCGAACGTCGGTTCAGGATTTCGTGACTCACTAAGAACGTCGGACCGTCCCCAGGCCGAAAGCGGTCCAGGCCGCAGTTCGCCGGCCGGAAGCCAGCGGTCCCTCACTGAAAGGATCTCAGCAAGCCGATCGTCCGTGTAGTAAAATCACGAAAGGGAAACTTCTCCAGGAGGCCGCATTGTCCGAGGCGCCGCAGGATAACGAGGTTCTGTCCGCGGAAAACGCCAAACCGCCTGGAAGGCGGTGGCTCCGGCGCCTCGCCCTTGCCGGGATCGTGTTCGCTCTTCTTCTCGTTGCCGCGACCGTCGCCTTCCTCGCCCTCAGGGCCCATGACAAGGCCGCGTTCCGCAGAGCCGTGGAAGAGATCCGGGACCGCGGAGAGCCCGTCACGGCTCTGGAATGCGAGCCGGACCCCGTGCCGATCGAGGAGGACGGCGGCCCGCTGCTGCGCGCAGCTATGGGAGCGATGCCTGATTTGCCCGAAGGGGCGTCCCCAGACGAGTTTTGGGGTTTATGTTCAGGAGAAGACGACAATGGCTGGAACGGCGATCCTCGCACATTCAAGAACCACATCGTGAAGGCTCAACAGCTCCTGGATCTCCATGCCGAAGCGCTCGGACTCTTCGACCGCGCCCTGGTGAAACCGCGATTCCGCCTCAGTATCGATTACGCCAAGGGGCACGAGGATCCGGGAAAGATTTTCTTATACATCGGCGAATTCCACATGCTCCTTGAAATCCGTATCCTCCTTGCGGCTATCCAAGGGCGGACAGAAGAGGCCCTTGAGGACGTCAAGAACCTCTTGCGCCTAGGTGAAGCCGTCGGAGGGGAAGGTCCGGTGGTCTACTTCATAGTCAGCAGCTGCCACCAGAGCTACGCCTCTTCGTCTCTCGAAAAACTGCTCAGGCTCCAGACTCCTTCCAAGGCGCAGCTTCGCGCCATGGCCCTGAGATTCTCGTCCGCCGAAGACCACCTCGACATCCGCCGCGCCCTTCGCGTCGAGCGCGCTTTCACCCTCGAGATCTTCCGGCCCCTTTTCGAGGATTCCCTTCCAGAGGACAAGTCGTGGGAGCCCATCCCTGGACTGCTGCCGGGCCGCGACGGATTGCGCTATCTGAAAGGCATGGAACGCATCCTCGATGCCACGGAGCAAACCTTCCTGAAAGCCCGGCAGTCGGTGGAAGATATCGGAGGGACATCCGCCTGGACGCCTGTCTCCTCCCTCCTCCTTCCAAACGCCATCACGGTCGTGGACACCCGCTTTCGCTGGAAGGTCATGCTCCGCATGGCCGCCCTTTCCTGCCGCATCCTGCTGGAGAAGAACGGATCCGCCTTTCGGTGGGAAGCAGTGGAGGCGGCGCTCGAGAAGAACCGGCCCGACCCCTTCACCGGCGAGCCGTTCCGCGTCCTGGAAGGACCCGAAGGAATGCTGATCGTATCGCCGGGACATGATCTGATCTACGAACACGATTTCACGGCCCGCACCGTCTCCGGATTCGCAACAGGAGAGATGGATGTGGAAGAGGACGACCTGACCTTCTTCGTTCCCTGGACCGAACACGAAGGCGACGGCGGCAATTGAGCCGCTGGAATAGGAGGCACCGACGATACAGTGAAAGCGCCGTTGCATCCGTTCGTAGTGAGGCACGAAGCGAAGCGGAGTGCCGCAAGCCGCGGAAGTCATGCAGCGGCGTTGCGTGTCACTCCATCCTGAACCTTGCCGCGAACGGCGGTTCAGGATTTCGTGACTCACGAGGAACGTCGAACCGTCCCCTCCGCGCAGAAGAGACCTCGGAATTCCCATTCCCATGAAGTGCTGCGGGCGAGACGCCCGCGCCCCGGTCTGCGTCTCTTCGTTTTGACGTCTCACGGGAATCCGCTGGTTGTTGCACCCCCTCCGGGGGAAAATGGTCTCAGAATTCTGTTATGGAGATATCATGGAAACCCCCGCTTTCGATGCATGGATCTCGGGACTGGATTTCGCCCACTGGTCCGAAGGGCGCCACCAGATCCGGGCGCCCGAATTCCTGCAGCGGCGCCTTGCGGAAGGCGCCGTGCTCCTGGACGTGCGCGACGACCAAGAGGCCGCGCTGCTGCAGCTGCCCTTCGCCCTGCACATCCCGATCCAGGAGCTGCCCCGGCGCTTCGAGGAGGTCCCCGCCGACCGCCTCGTGGCCACGTTCTGCTCCGGCGAGGCGCGCGCCGCCGTGGCCTACGCCTACCTGCAGGTGAAGGGCCGGCGCAACGTGCGCGTGCTGCTGGGCGGGTACGCCGACCTCACCGAGGCGCTCACGCCGGGGAAGATCCGGAAACGCCGCGAGACCTGAACCCCGCCCGTCGAGGACCCATGGACCCGTTTTTCTGGCTCGTCCCCGTCTTCTTCGCCATCGCCCTCGTCTTCTCCATGCTGGGCATGGGCGGGTCGCAGCTCTACATCCCGCTGCTCTTCTGGTCGGGCATGGACTTCAAGACCGAGGCCGTCCCGCTGGGCATGCTGCTCAATGTCGTCAACAGCAGCTCGGCCGCGGCGACCTACACGCGCAACCGCCTCGTCGCCTGGCGGACCGGGCTTCCCTTCGCGCTCTCCATGATCGTCTTCGCGCCCGTGGGCGTTCTTTTACACCTGCGCGTCCCCGCCGAGGGACTGCTCGTCTTCTTCGCCCTGTTCACCGCGCTCGCTGCATTGCTCATGCTCTCGGGATGGAAGCCGAAACGAAAGCCGCTCGGGCCGAAAGGGCGCGTCGCGCTGGGCCTCGGCGCCGGTGCAGCGCTGGGCCTGGCCGCGGGTCTGATCGGGCGGGGCGGGGGCTCCTTCGCCGTTCCCCTTCTCTACATGACCGGGCTGGATCCGAAACGCTCGGCCGCCACCTC
>CAZDSO010000263.1:0-5522 GCA_964508045.1 uncultured Planctomycetia bacterium
GGGAATCCGTTTGCCGGCGTAGCCGGCATCAGGGTGATCAGGGGATGCTACCATCTACAATCCCGCTCCTCCGGCTGAAATCTGATATCCCCGCCCGTCTCGCCTCGAACGCCGGCCCGTGGAGACGTAGCCTCCTACCGCCGCGCCGGACGCTGCAGGTTCACGAGGTAGGTGTCGCTCGTCATGCCGGTCCCGTCCCGGCCCCCGAAGAGGATGGCGCGCTGGTTGCGCTCGTCGTAGACCACGCTCGCCCCGGCGAGGCCCTGGGCCGGGAAGGTCCCCGCCAGCGAAACCGGCGTGAACGCGCCCTCGTCGGTGCCCTGGAGACGGTAGGTCCAGAAGTCGCGGATCAACGACCCGTCGTATCCCCCCAGGATGAAGCCGCCCGGCATCCCGGGCGGCGCGAAGGCCTGGGCGCCCCACCGCGCGGGGGGACGCGTGCCCGCGTCGGGAAGGCGGCTCCATGACCACTGCTCCTGGCCCGCGAAGTTCTGCACCGTGAGCAGCCAGAGATCGTTCAGCGCGGTGCCCGTGTCGTCCTGGCCCCCGAACAGGACGAACTTGCTCTCGTCGATCATCACGACCGAGGAGTTCTTGCGCGCGCACGGATTGTCCACGGAAACGGGCGTGATCTTCCGCCAGGCGATGTCGACGCTGGGCCCGGCCTGGATCTGGATGGTGAGGGTCCACAGCTCGTCGATGACGCCCGAGGGCGTCTCCCCGCCGAACATCACCAGACGCATGTTCGGAAGATCCATGCCGGACCCGAACCAGGCCCGCCCCTCCGCCGGCGCGCCCGAGACGTTGTAGCCGAAGCTCGGGTTCCAGGTCCAGTTCCCGGTACCCGGATCGTAGAGGAGCAGGTGCACGTCCTTGAAGTAGTGGCTGGCGCCGTCGGCCCCGCCCACGACGAACGAGTAGGTCCCCGGCGTGAAGGGAAGGGTGAAGGCGCCGTGCCCCGCCCGCGGCGACGGCGGCGTCCCGAAGAGCTTCTTCCCGGGGTCGGTCGTCTTCGGCGTGTACCACGTCTCGTTTCCGGGGGTGGCGGCGTCCCGGAGCACGTGGAGGTCCTGGCGGTAGGTCGAGAGATCCTCCCGGCCCCCGAACACGATCATCTGGTTCTCCACCTTGTCCATCACGGCGCTGTGCCCTTCCCGGGGGGAAGGGGCGCCCGCCAGCGAGGGGTGCAGCGCGTGCGCCCCGGCTTCCGCTTCCGGGGCGACAAGGGCGTGCGTGTCCGCCCGGTAGGCCGGCGTTCCCCCCGTCTCCCCCCCGAAGCTCACGAGCGCCAGGGAATCCGGGTTCTTCGCCAGCGCCGCGAAGGACCGGCCCGCCGGCCCGGTCCCCGGCGGGGCGAGCTTCACCCATGCACCGGTGGCCCGGCCCGGTTGCGCGTGCCCGTTCAGGTAGAGCGCCCAGACGTCGTCGAAGTAGGGCTTGGGCAGGCCCGAGCCCTCCCCGCCGAAGACGACCATCCGGTGCTTCTGCGGCTCGAACGCGCAGACGGCGCCCTTGCGCGCGGGGGGCGCCGTCGCGTTCGTGGTCACCTTCGTCCACGACTCGTTGCCGGGATCCGACACGTGGAGAAGCCACGTATCGTTGCTCAGCCCCCCCACGTCCTTCTCGCCGCCGAACAGCACCATGCATTCCCCTTCCGGATCGAAGCAGGCGCAGGCGGCGGACAGGGCGGGCGGCGTCGTGCCCGTGGGAGAAGGCGATGACCAAGAGATGGGGTTCTGCTTAAGATCCAATATTTCCAAATTAGCTAAAATATCAGTAGAAAGATTGCCATTTCTTCCTCCATAAATAATTATTCTATGATTTAATTCGTCATAACATCCTGCTGCATTTTCTCTTTTTGTGGAGGTGCCACTAAAACCTAAAAATGTCCATGGAGTTCCAGAACTTGAGTCATATTCCCATATGTCATTTGAATATGAATACTGAGGAATTGTTGAATCATATTCATGCCCTCCGATTAGAAAAGCACGACGATTATATGGATCTTTAAACATTAAATGTCCGCGTCTTGGTAATGGACCTGAAATTGAACGTTTATTCCATGTACTTGTCTGTAAATTAAATTCCCACGTATCAGATAAATACCCAGTACTGTCCTCCCCTCCGAACATGACGATCTTGTTCGATCCCGGGTCATACGCCATGGCGTGCCTGGAGCGGCCCAGCCCGGTCTGCGCCGCGCCGGAGTCGAGGAGCGTCCATCCCCTCTCGATCTCGAGCGTTTGCATGGGCAACGAGACGCCGTGGACGTTGTGGCTCGTTCCCGCGCCGTTCTTCGCGCCGAAGGCGTAGACCATGCGGCGGTTGATGTCGTCGAAGCCGCCGGACGCGCCCCAGAGAGGCCCGCTGAAGTAGGCGCCGGAAGCGAGTTCGAACCATCCTCCGCCGGCGCCGAACTGGAAGACCCACGCGTCGGTGTGGGAGGTGGGCGTGGTTGCGGTGAATTCCCGGCCGCCGGCGACGATGAGCCGGCGGTTGCAGGGGTCGAAGCCGAAGGCCATCTGGCCGCGTCGCGCGGGCAGGGGGGAGGTCCCGGGGATGGTGAGGTTCATCCAGGTGGGCGGGGAGGTATTGAAGTTCAGCGTCTGGATGCCCCGGAGGGAGCTGGTCGCGTCGTGGTGGCCGCCGAAGACGAGGAAGCGGTTCTGCCACGGCAGGAAGGCCGGGGCGGCGCCCCAGCGTGCGGTCATGGAGCCGGTGGTGGTCATGGCGCCGGTGATCCACGAGGGGGTGGCGCCGGCGGGCAGGTCCAGCTCGTGGACGTCGTCCAGCACGTTGGTCCCGTCGGTTCCGCCGGCCACGATCATCCGCCGCCGGAAGGGGTTGTAGGCGGCGGCGGCATGCCGCCGCGCGGAGGGGGCGTCGGTCGCGTCGACGAGATGCCAGGTGCCCTGGGGCCCCCCCGAGAAGTCGAGGTAGTGCGTATCGTTCGCGGCTCCGGAGGAGGTGGTGCCGCCGAAGATGACCATGCGGTGGTTCAGGGGATCCCAGACGGCGCTGGCACCGTAGCGTCCGGAGGCAGGCTCGTCGGCCGCGGTGCCGACGGTGGGGACCAGGGTCTGCCACACGCCCATGCCGTTTCCCTTGAGGTTGAGCGTGACGATGTCGTTGCGGAAGTTCGACCCGTCCCAGCCGCCGTAGGCGACGAGGCGCTGGTGGAGGGGGTCGTAGACGACGGCGGCGTCGCGGCGGGAGGAGGGCAGGGGCCCGCCGTCGGCGATGAGCAGGCGCAGGGTATGGGCGGTCTCGCAGGCGCCGTTGGAGAGGGTCGATCGGTTGCCCACCTCGTCCTCGACCTTCACGGCGAAGTAGTACTTGGAGCCCTCGTTGCAGACGGGCAGGACGACGGCGCGGGATTCGGTGGCACCGGGATTCTGCGGGGGGACGCCGGCGACGGCGGGTTCGGCGATCCGCGCGGCGTCGAAGCCGGCCTCGTCGAGGATGGGCGTGGAGGCGTAGCGGTAGACGTAGGCGGTGGCGTCGCCGGAGGCGCCGTCGTCGCCCGTGGCGGTGAACCGCAGGAGGACCTGTTTCCTTCCGGAAGCGGGGCGGGCCTCGAGGTCGGTGACGGGGTCGGGCGGATAGGGGTCGAACGGTGCGGCATTGGAGAGCAGGGAGACGTTGCCGGCGTCGTCGGTGGTCTTGAGGGCGAAGAACCGCTCGTTTCCGGTTCCCTGCCAGGCGCAGCTCAGCGTCTCGCTTTCGGCCGAACCGCCGGCCTTCGGGGAGGCGGGCCAGGCGACCGTGTTGCCGGAGGCGGCGCTCCACTCGGCCTCGGAGTCGATGGGGTTCACGTAGTAGCGGAGCTCGTAGGAGGCGGCGGTCCCCGAGGGCCCGTTGTCGCCCGGCGCGGTGAAGCTCACCACGATCTCGCCCGTGTTGCCCGGAACCACCGCGAGGTCCGAAACGGCGGCCGGGGCGAGCGTGTCCACGTAGGTGTAGGCGCCGGCCAGGGTGCCTTCACGGCCGTCGGGGTTTTGCACCCGCACGTCCACCACGGCCTGTCCCGCGGCCCCCGTGTCGTAGGCGGGCGTGACCGCCTGGAGCATGAACGCGTTGACGAGGGTGACGCTCGCGGCTTCCGCCGTGCCGAAGAAGAGGCGGCACCCGCTCTCGAAGTGCTTCCCGTTCACCGTGACGGCCTGGCCGCCGATTTCCTCGCCCTGGTCCTGGCTGACGGAGGAGACGACGGGGGAGGGGATGTCTTCCTCGTCGTCCTCGTCGACGGAGCTGTCGTAGGCGAAGTAGCCGGCGCCGGCCGCGGCGCCCCACCAGACGAGGCCGCAACCGCCGAGGGCGACGGCGCCGCACAGCAGGGCCGCGAGGAAAAGGAGGTTTCTGCCATCGGGACGGATCATGTTCACCCTCCGTTTTCTGCCGGTCGGACTCAGGGGTCCACGCGCCCGGCGCGGGACGGTACGTGGATGCCTTGTGGAGATCTTCGCCCGCGGGGGCCGGGCGATCAAGGGAGAGCTTCCATTCGCCATTATAACCCTCATCGTGCAAAAATTTCACGGTTTTTAGCAACCGTTCATCCCTCGATGCCTGGATCCCCTTCCGGCTTCAGCGCCTGGAGGCACTTGCGCCCCCGTTGGATGATTTTGAGCACCTCGCGGTCCTTCAGCCCGTAGCGCAGGCGCCGGCCGACCTTCACCCTCTTCATGATCCCCCACGCGTCGAGACGGTTCGTGTACTTGGAGATGGTGGCGGGGGACCGGCCGAGTTTCTCGGCCAGACCCGGCATGGAATGATGCCGGAAGCCGACCTGTTCGATCAGCTCCAGCACGACGGGATTGGCGAGAAGAGAGAAGAAACCGGACAGACCGCGATCGTCGTCGGACGTACTCATGGCGACAAACCTCCCTTGAAAAAACAGTCCTCGCGAGTCGACGCTTCCGTGGCGCGGACATTCTACGTACGCGGAGGAAGCGGGTCCAGGGCGCTCCCCGCGCGAGCCGCGCGGCCCCGGATCAGCCCGCCCGGGTGCGGACGAAGCGGCGCACATGGCGGATGAGGTTCAGGACTTTCCACTCCCGCAGGCAGTAGTGGAGCCGGCGGCCGATCCGGACCTTGTCGAGGACGCCCGCATCGTGGAGCTTCGTGGTGCGCTTGCACACGCAGGGTTTGCTCGTCTCGAGCGTCTGGGCCAGTTCGGAGAGGGTGTAGTACCGTTGTCCCAGGCAACGGACCACTTCCATCGCCACCGGATGGCTCAGGAGCCGGAAGAACCGCGCCAGTTCGTCGTGCCTGCCGTTCGTACCCATGGAAAAACCCTTTCATCCCAGGGGCGTTCCGGCGTGCAGGGACCGTTCCGTGCAATGGATATTCTATGGGGAGGGAGGAGCCGGGCCAGGAAAAATCATAAAAATCCCCAGAGCCTGCAAGTGGATCAGGATCCAGGGATCAGGTAGATCCGTCTGCCGCGAAGCGGCATCAGGTGAGTCAGGATCCTAGCCCGGATTATTCATGAAAACTACTGCGGTCGCCGCAAGCACATGATC
>CAZDSO010000264.1:0-5512 GCA_964508045.1 uncultured Planctomycetia bacterium
CCATGACGATCTTCCTCGCCCTCGCCGCGGATTCCTGGGTAGCTACCGGGTGCGATGGTGCAAAGGGAAGTTTACCTGCCATCTTGGCGATGAGACCAAGTGGAACGACGACGAAACCGCCCAAAACAACGGGGGGGGCCGCGGAGACCTGCGCTTCCTTGTCCAGCTGCTCCATGCGCTTCTGAAGCCGCGCCTGAAGGTCGTCGGCCCTGCGCCGCGCCTCCCTGGAATGCAGTTTCGCGATGGGTTTCCCCGCCTGCTCCCTGAGTTTCAACTCCTCCGCCCGGTGGTCCCAGTAGTTGATCTCCTTGGTCAGCCGGTCCTTCACCGCCGCCCGCGCCTTGGCGATCCATTCGAGACGCCGCCCCTTCACCTCATTGAGATGCTCGGGAACGACCCTGGCGATGGCGTGGGTCATGGCCTTCTGTTCGAGATCCCGTGAAATCCACGCGCTTTCAGGCCGATCCAGGATGGCGTCGAGGCCAGGCTCGCCTTCTTTCCGGGGCCGGAAGTCGAGGTAGGGGGCGTAGTGCAGGTGGCGGGCGTTTCCTTCCGAATCCAGCTCCACATGGAGCATCTGGCGCGAAATCGCCCTTCTCTCCCCGGAGGGCGTCAGGCTCGCGTCCTGAACCGTGTGTTCCAGGTAGAACACCAGGCGCGGCTTGTCTCCGGGATCACGCTCGTCCACCAGCACCGCCCCCCGCCGTAGCAGATCCCGATGACGCTCCAGGGTCAGGTCCAGGACGGAGTCGAGGAGGGGATGGCCGGGACAGACGAATGCGGCCGGCGCCTGCCCTTGAGGCGAGATCAGGTCCTTCTCGAACACGATGCGCTCGTACCGGCGCAAAACGGGTTCTCCCCTGCCGATCAGCCGGTCGCGGTTGCGAACCGGGGCGGGGACGTGGGTGACCTCGTACCGCTTGGCCTCCCTTTGCTTCACCGTCCCCCCGAGCCGCTTGAAGGCTTCGAGGAAGAAGGACTCGATGTAGTGGGGTTGGAGGCGCCGCGCCTCGGCGCGTTCCATCTCGGTACGAATCCGCTGAACCCGGCTCGCATCCATGGCGTCGTGGGCCAGCGCCCTCTCCTCGATCAGGTCCTGCAACTGTGCCCGGTCGAAGGCGTTCGAGACGACCTGATCCAGCCGCGCCCTGACATCCGGCTGGTCGCCGTACCGGATGGCCTGGAGAAGGAGTTTCCGCAGGGATTCGCCCTCGAACTGGACCTTGCCGAGGACGTCGAACACCTGCCCGCCGAGGGCCTTCCGCGCCTCGTCGAGCTTTTCGAGGAGGCGGCGGTAGACATCCCCCTCCCGCGTCTCGTCGGCCACGAGGTTCCACAGGTGGCAGACCTCCCTCTGGCCGATCCGGTGGATTCGCCCGAAGCGCTGCTCCAGACGGTTCGGGTTCCAAGGCAGGTCGTAGTTGACCATGAGATGGGCGCGTTGGAGGTTGATCCCCTCCCCCGCCGCATCCGTGGCGATGAGGACCTGCACCTCGGGGTCGTGGCGGAACTTTTCCTGGGCGTTCAGGCGTTCCTGGCGCCCCATCCCCCCGTGGATCGTGACGATGGCATCCTGCCGGCCCAGGAGCGTCGAGATGCGGCTTTCGAGGTATGCGAGGGTATCCCGGTGCTCCGTGAAGATGACGAGCTTCTGCTTCGCCGACGGGACGGGCTTGGGGATCGGCTTTTCGCCCCACGGCGCGTGTCCTTCCGCGATGCGGCCCGCGATGGCCTCCGGCGTGAAGATTTCCGAAAGCAGGTTCGCGAGTTCCTGCCACTTCTTGTCCTCTCCACTCCGCCTCACCTGCTGGGCGATGCCCTCCAGGCGCTGGAGGATGGCGATCTCTGCCTTGAGTTCCTCGATGGTGAGGGCGGCGGTGGCCCGGTCCAGGACCTTCTCCTCGGCATCCTCGACCTCGGCGCCGGGGGCGTCTTCGAGGTCGTCAAGGTCCTCCTCGTCGAGGGCGGGGACGTCCTCGGCGAGTGCTGAAGCCACGGCCCCACGCTGCAGCAGTTCCACTTCCCGCATCCGTTTTTCGAGGCGTTCCCGGCGTCGCATGAGGGACTTGTAGATGGCTTCCGGGGACGAGGCGAGGCGCCTCTGAAGGACGGTGAGGGCGAAGCCGACCGTCCCGGCGCGCTTGTCGTTCTGAAGGGCCTCGGCGCGGTTGAACTCCTCCCGCACGTACTCGGTGACGTCCTTGTAGAGGCGTGCTTCGGCGTCGGAGAGTTTGTAGGGGACGGTGTACGCGATTCGCTCCGGGAAGAGCGGTGTCGCGTCGAACTTGAGGAGGTCCTCCTTGACCATTCGCCGCATGAGGTCCGACACGTCCACCGCATGGACCCCGTCCCGGAAGCGGCCTTCGAACCGGTCCCCGTCGATGAGGGCCATTAAGAGCTGGAAGTCCTCCTCCTTGCCGTTGTGGGGGGTTGCCGTCATCAGGAGGAAGTGGCGCGTGAAGCCGGAGAGCATCTGGCCGAGGCGGTAGCGCTTCGTGTACTTGATCTCTCCCCCGAAGAACGTGGCGGACATCTTGTGCGCCTCGTCGCAGACCACGAGGTCCCAACGGCAGTCCTGCGACTTCAGCAGGGCCTGCACGTCCTCGTTCCGGGAGAGCTTGTCCAGACGGGCGATGACGAGGTTCGCCTCCGTGAACCAGTTGCCTGTCCTCGCCGCTTCCAGCTTGTCGTTCGTGAGGATGTCGAAGGGCAGGTGGAACCGCCGGTACAACTCGTCCTGCCACTGTTCTGCGAGGCTTCCCGGGCACACGACGAGGCAGCGCTGGAGGTCCCCCCTCGCGATCAACTCCTTGATCAGCAGGCCCGCCATGATGGTCTTTCCGGCGCCGGGGTCGTCGGCCAGGAGGAACCGGAGCGGCTGACGGGGAAGCATGGCCTCGTAGACGGCCGTGATCTGGTGGGGAAGGGGCTCGACCAGGGAGGTGTGGACCGCCAGGACCGGGTCGAAGAGGTGGGCGAGTCGGATGCGGTTGGCTTCGGAGACGAGCCGGAAGAGATCCCCGTCTCCGTCGAAACTCCACGGGCGGCCCTCATCAACGACCTCGAGCCGGGGTTCGTCGTCGCGGTAGAGGAGAGTGTTGTCGACCCTCCCCGACGGGGCCTTGTAGGTGAGTTCAAGGGCTTCGGAGCCGAACCACTGCACGGAGACCACGGTCACCAGGCAATCGGGCAGGATCCCCCGCACGGATGCGTTGGGTCGAAGGTCATCCAGCTTTCCCATGGCTCCGGTCCCTCTCGAACAAGCCTCCAGATTCTCGTGTACGCATTCCAAACCCCAACCCCCGAGCCGTGAGTATACCGCGGACCTGGAGATGCGTGAAACGCATTCCGGCTTGGGGTGAGTCAAGGCGTGAATCTTTGCCGAATGAAGTCGTGGGTTTGACTCGCTGTCAACTCAGAAGTGGCCGAGCCGGTACGGATGTAGAACCGCTCGACCTCGCCGTCATTGACGAAGACCGGCACGGGAGACTTCTGGCACTCCACGACCATCACCCGCTGATCCTCATAGTCTTCGAATCTCGGGTGGACGAAGGTCATGTTCTGTGGACCCATTCGCTGTTTCACGATGTTCACCAGGTGTAGCCCCATCTTGTCCTCGTTGGGGAATCCGTCGGATTCGATGCCGTGGGCGGTCCCATCGTCGGAAACACCTACGAATAGCGTACCTCCCCCGGTGTTCAGAAATCCTGCGACAGTTTTAAGCACGGCAAGTTCCATCCGGGGATCCTTTTGCTTGGTGTGTAGGTTCGTCCGGAAGGTAGATTTGAATTCCACGGCTGTACTTTCGCCCTCCTCGATGAGATCTTCGATTGGAACCTCATGATCGTCGGTCGTCTCACCGGGTGGGGATGCGAGTTTCTTGTAGGCATCAGCGATGACCCTGGCCATGCCTTCCCTTCGTTTTTCCAGGAAGTCCTGGTATTCCATGGTTTCCCAACTATCTGGAAGCGCATGGGGGGCATACATCCTGTCAAGGTCGACTTTAGAAAATCGTTCTTTCAGGTTCGGTGTGTAATCTGCGGGAGCCTGATCAGAGATTCTCGCGTTGTCTCCCCATTCGACGTGAGCATAGTTGGCGATCTGGTTCGTGTCACGATGTGCTGTGATGCCCAGTTTCTTCAAATAGGCCTTGGGAAAGAGGTGATGCCTCTCGACGGCAGATCTGGGGCTTTTCGCGGATGGATCCAGAAGATCAACCACGGGCAGGGCAGAGAAAAGAGCCGGAGCGTCAAGGAGAACCAACGCGGCATGGTAGGCAAAGAGAGAAGGGGACCGCGGAGAGGACGTGGCCAGATCGTTGGGCAAGGTGATGCTCCAGTAGTCTTCGGTAAGGGCAAGATCGCAGGCCCGTTCTATATAGGCGATGAATCCGTCCGCATCCTTCACGTCGCGGAACCGGGCAAGATCGAATTCCATGGCGGATTCCGGGGATCCGGTGTAGCGTCCTGTGAGGCTGGACATGAAGAACCACCGGGCGATCGATCGGCGAAGGCGAAACTCTTCGATCTTGTACTCGGTTCTCCCCATGAGGTATAGGATGTAGGAGAAGATCAGATTGTTCTGAGAACTGATCATCTTCGCGCTCACGTATCCCGCCAAACGCAGGCATTTCATGAAGTCGTGCCAGTTCTGAAGGTTCAGAACCCGTTCTTGCGCCTTCTTGAGCACATCGAATTGGCGCACCCGAAGTTCTTCGCTGAACTTTTCGGTCTCGAGGTCTTTTCCGCGAAGAATGGAGTAGACGTACTTTAATCGTGCGCGCTTGAAGCCGAGGCCTACGCTTGCCCGCAAAAGCTGGTCCGGATCGGGATGTATGAAGTAGTTGAAGGGGGAAGGCTCGTCTGTGGATGGTTTTCTTGCTTCACGACAGAATTTCTCCAGTTCTGCTCTGCCTTCGTCCCAGAAGACGGACATGAGGGTTAGAATGAAATCGGCCTGATTCAGCGGAGTCCCCTTGCTGTTGATTCGGACGAACACTTCCCCCACGTCTTCCTCGTTGATCCCAGCGGAGAGCTCGAGAGCTGTGAAAGGGAAACTCATCAGGTTCTGGAGTTTGGAGATGGCCCTGCGGATCTTCTTTCTCTCCTCATCCCCCACTTCACGCGTAGTACTCAATCCCTCCAAGTACTCCTCCGCAACCTCGAAGAGGTCCGTATCCGCGCTCCATAGTTTTGAGATGTCGGGCAGGTAGGCCTTGTCCCTGAGGATAGCGGCATCCGCCACAGCAAACTTCTCTTGGAGGGGATTGAACGCAATCTGGATTCGTTCGGATTCATAGTTGTTCCGTACCACGTGAATGTTCTTGATCACGGCGTAGAGGGACGTGAGCCGTTGCTGGCCGTCCACGATGAGAAGCCTCGGTGTCTTCTGTTTCGCGTCCATCCCGATGGCTCTCGAATCATCAGCCAAGCCATTTTGCCAGAAGAGTAGGTACCCAACCGGATACCCTTGATACATGGAGTCGAAAAGGTCTCTGACCTTGGCGTTGTTC
>CAZDSO010000265.1:0-5504 GCA_964508045.1 uncultured Planctomycetia bacterium
GGGCTGTGCGTGCGCATGTGCGAGGAGCAGATGATGGCCAAGGCCATCGGCTTCCAGGGCCGCGGGGAAAAGCGCACCATCGGGACCCCCTTCGGGGTCCCGTCCGACGCCTGCCGCCAGTGCGGGGGCTGCCTCTACGTCTGCCCGGTCTGCACGCTGAGGTGCACCTACACCGAACCCGACAAGGCCATCTGCGGGGGATGCGAGAACCTGAGGCCCCCGTGCATCGAGAAGGACCCGTTCCACGACATGATGTGCTACATGGACCCCTGTGTGGCTTGCGAGATCAAGAAGGACGGATGATCAACCGAGAGGAGGAGGATCGAAGATGTTCACGTCACTTTCCAGGGTCAATTCCTCGGCCGCGACGCTGACGAAAAACCGCACCGAAGGCTCGGTGGTCCCCAGCTCCGGCATGTGCGTCACCTGCGTGGACGGCTGCATCGGCATGTGCGAGATCGGGAAATCCGCCTACCGCGGCCACGAGGTGATCTACCCCCAGCCCTTCGGCGTCATCACCACGGCCGCCGAGAAGGTCTATCCGGTGGACTACTCCCACTTCAACATCATGGGGACCTGCGTCGGCGCCCACGGCATCGAGGCGAACAGCGACAAGGCGATCTTCCCCGCCGTCAACCTCGAGGTCCATTTCGGCCACGACGGGGGCGTCAAGTTCCGTCTCCCCTGGGTCATCCCCGGCATCGGCTCCACCAACATCGCCAAGAACAACTGGGAGGGCCTGGCCATCGGTTCCGCGCTGGCCGGCACGGGGCTCACCATCGGCGAGAACGTCGTCGGCATGGATCCGGAGACGAAGCTCGAGAAGGGAAAGGCGGTCGATACCGCGGACCTCAAGCGACGCGTCAAGCTCTACAAGGAGCACCAGCGCGACGGGTACGGCGCCATCATCGTCCAGGCCAACGTCGAGGACACGAAGCTCGGCACCCAGGAATACGCCATCAACGAGCTCGGCGTGGAGTGCGTCGAGCTCAAGTGGGGCCAGGGCGCCAAGGACATCGGCGGCGAGGTCAAGATCAAGAACCTGGAAAAGGCCCAGATGCTCCACGAGCGGGGCTACGTCGTCCTCCCCGATCCCACCCAGCCCCATGTGATCGAGGCCTTCCAGCGCGGCACCTTCAAGGAGTTCGAGCGGCACTCCCGCGTCGGGATGGTCTCCGAGGAGAGCTTCGCGGCCCGGATCGACGAGCTCCGAAAGGCGGGCGCCAAGTACATCTTCCTCAAGACGGGCGCCTACCGGCCCGCCGACCTCGCGCTGGCCGTGCGGTTCGCCTCCAAGTACAAGCTCGACCTCCTCACCGTCGACGGCGCCGGCGGCGGCACCGGCATGAGCCCCTGGCGCATGATGAACGAGTGGGGCGTCCCCCCCGTCGAGATCCACTCCCTGCTCCACCAGTACGCCAAGCGCCTCGCCGACCGCGGCGAGCACCTCCCCGCCCTCGCCGTCGCCGGCGGCTTCACCTTCGAGGACCAGATCTTCAAGGGTCTCGCCCTCGGCGCGCCCTACGTCAAGCTCGTCGGCATGGCCCGGGGCCCCATCGCCGCGGCCATGGTGGGCAAGACCATCGGCACGGCCATCGACGCGCACCAGCTGCCCGTCTACGTGGAACGCTTCGGATCCAACCGCGACGAGATCTTCGTCACGGCCGGCGAGCTCAGGAAGGAACTCGGCAACGAGGCGTTCGAGAAGCTCCCCGCCGGGGCCGTCGGGCTCTATACCTACTACGAGAGGCTGGCCCAGGGTCTGAGGCAGCTGATGGCGGGAAGCCGCAAGTTCTCGCTCGAGCACATCAGCCGGAACGACCTCGCCTCCCTCACCCTGGAGGCTTCGGAAATCAGCGGCATCCCCTACATCATGGACGTCGACAAGGCCAAGGTGGAGGAAATCCTCTCGAGCTGATGCACCAAGACAAACGGGGGGCCCGGTAGTCGTCACGCTCTACGCGCAGCCATGGAGGACGACCCGAAGCGTCCCCCCGGTCGGGGCGGGTCTCAGCGGCCACGGGACTTTCAGGGAAAAGAGCGATGTCCCAGCGCGGCCTGTTGTCCGCGCGTGAAAGAACCGGCGATTCGCACAATTGAGGCCCGCCCCGACCGCTCATTCCCGCAACGCCGTCCAGCCCTCCGCCCCCCGCTCCCGCGAAAGCATCCACCGCGCCCCGTCGTCGCCGAGGACACGGAAGCGGACCGCGTCCTCCTCGCGGACCCGGGAGAGGACCTCCAACACCTCCACCCTGCGCCCGCCCGGCACGCCGAACCGAAGCGGCCGCTCCTCCGCCGCGTACCCCGCGTGAAACGCCACGCGGAACCTGCCGCTCGTCCCGTGGCCGGAAAATCCATCTGGAGGAGGGTTCATGCCCGACATCATCCCTCGATTTGGAGGGCGAGCCTCCTGGCGAGCCCACATAGCTCGGGAGGACCCTCGCCCGCCAAGATACCGTCAAAAACGCAACGGGGTGGGATACTTGTATAGGCTTCTGCAATGGCCCGGTTCTCAGAGCAGCAGTGGCGCGGCCGCGAACCAGACCGCCGAGGCGAGCCCCAGCAGAATCGCCGCGATCCCGACCACGTAGAACATCCGGATCCAGCCCGGCGCGCCGCTCCACGCGTACACGCTCAGCGCCGCGCCCGCCAGGATCACCGCGAGTCCCCAGAAAGCGACAGGATGCCCGCGGGCGCCGTCGGCCGCCTCGACGACTCGCGCCGAGGGCGCGGGAACCTCCGCACCCGCCTCGTACCGGGAGACGAGCTCCGGCACCCCGAACCAGAGAAAGAAGGCCGAAAGAACGAGGACCGCCGCCGCCAGCACCGGAAGGAGCAGGCTCCCCTTCGCACCCCGGCCGCCGGCGGTCTTGCCGCCCCGCACGTGCGCCTTCTCCATCGAGATCGTGTCCAGGGTCTCCACCATGGCGTGCCAGAAACCGGTGAAGATGGCGATCCCCCAGGCGGCCGCCACGTAGAGAGCCCAGGAAACCGACCCGGACGTGAAGACGTTCAGGGCGATCAGGGCCCCGTTCACGATGGTGTACACGCCGAAATGGCCGAAAAAGCCCGCCCACTTCAGCATGGTGCTGCGCCGCTTCGCCTCCACCGCCTCGAGGCTCGGCGCCGGCGGACGATCCTCCTCCTTCACCACGTCCGCGATCCAGGCGCCGGCCGCCACCCACCCGTGGATCAGAAGCCCCGCGCCCCAGATGCACGCCGGCCACAGCACCCAGAGGTAGGTGGGCCATCCGGCGGGATACAGGTTGAGAAACAACAAGAAGCCGTTGACCCCCAGGTAGGTGCCCATGTGGTTCAGGAAGGAGACCCACGGGCGCGGCGCTTCCTTCCGGAAGACGCGCTGGACGTGGACGGTCGACCCTTCCCCGAACCCCCTCGCGTAGAATCGCTTCACCACCAGGATCCAGAGGTGGAGGGCGAGAGCCATCCCCCAGGGAATGGCCACGCCGAGCACCCACCACGTCTGGGGGGACGTCGCAACATTGAGCGCCGCCAACCCGCCGCAGACGATGGCGTAGGCTCCCGCATGGTTGAAAAAGCCCCGCCAGCGCGAGCCCTTCGCCGGGGTCTCCCGGCCCGCCCCCCATCGCCCTCCACCCTGCCCCACCTTGAAGAAGCCCAGACGGATGTCCCCGGACGCGCACTCCACCTGAAGCCACCCCTCCCCGGACCCGATCCGGCCCTCCACCAGCCCCCCCACCGTCCGGTTGCCTTCCGTCTTCACGTCGCCCGATTCGGAATGCAGCCGGTACTTGAGCGAGGACGCCGAAGCGTGCACGTTGACGCGGACGTCCCCCCCGACGCTCCGGATCCTCGCCCCGCCCCGGTGGAGGATCAAGCCATCGACCAGGACGTCCGCGGAATCCGTCAGCACCTGGAGGTCCTGCATCTCGATCCGCCGCAACGTGAGATCGCCCGATTCCGTCTCGACATGAAGCGCGCCGCGAACCTCCGTGGCGCTCACCTCGCCGGATTCGGTCTTCACCGTGACCCGCGAATCCAGACCCGACAGCTTCACCGCCCCCGAGAAGGTCGTCACCGTCGCCGCAATCCCCTCGGGAACCATCACCTTCAAACGGCCCGTGTCGGCCCCCGCCGACACGTCCAGCACGTCGCCGGACCTCGACACCGAAACGTCCGTGTCGCCGTTCACCTCCGCCGGGCCGCGTACGCCGCAAAGCGTCACCTCCGCCCAGCCGCCCGTCACCTGGATGCGAGAGCCCTGCGGCATCGCGAAGGCCCGGACCTCGTCGGCCGGCCTGCTTCCCGGCGTCGGCGTCACCGGCGTGATCTGCGTGATGTCCGAGGCGACCTCGCTCGCCCGCTGGTACCGCCGGTCCCGGTCCTTTTCCAGGGCCCTCAGCACCACCTTGTCCAGGCGGATGTCCAGGCCGAAAGCCCGGCTCGGGGGATCGAACTTGCCGAGCGGGAGACTGCCCGTCAGCATCTCGTAGATGACGACGCCCAGCGAATAGATGTCCGCCCGGTGATCCACGTCCCGGGGATTCGCGCGTTGCTCCGGCGCCATGTATTCCGGCGTCCCCATCACGAGGTTCGTCTTCGTCAGACCGTCCTCGCGGGCGTCCCCCTTCACGATGCGCACCAGGCCGAAGTCCGCGATCTTCACACGGCCCTTGTCGTCCAGCAGGATGTTCGACGGCTTGATGTCACGGTGAATCACGCCCTGGCCGTGCGCGTACTCCAGCGCCTCGCACAGGGGCGGGACCAGCGAGACCGCCCGTTCCGGCGTCATCTCGCCCCGGTCCATCAACGCACGCAAGGACACGCCGGAGACGTACTCCATCACGAAGTAGTAATGTCCCTTCTCGAAACCCTTGTCGATGACCCCCACGATGTTCGGATGGCTCAGGTTGGCCAGCGAACGCGCCTCGCGCTCGAAACGGCCGACGAACTGGGGATCGCCCGAGAGTTCCCGGGGAAGGACCTTGACGGCCACCTTCCGGTTCAAGGATTCCTGGAGTCCGTCGTAGACCACGCCCATGCCGCCGCGCCCGATCTCCTCCCGGAGGAAAAAACCCCCCAGACGGGTTCCGGGCCCGACCTCTTCGTCGCCGGTCCCCCCGGGAGGATCCGCCATCCCGGGAGTCTTCGGGACGGCCCCCTCCCCCGGTCCAGCGTCCGCCCCCGTTTCCTCCTTCTCCTCCGGTCCACCGCCTTCGCTGCCTTCCACCCTGGGCGCGTCCTTCACCGGAGCCCCCCCGGGGCCGTAGGGCATGGTCTTCTGGCCCGCGAGATCGAAGACCTCGTTGCAGAAAGGGCATCCCACCCTGTCACCGAGGGGAAAGACCTCCTTCTCGAAGGACTTCCCGCATTTCGGGCACTGTAGGGTCATCGTTTCCTCCAGGACGGGACCGAGGCCCCGCGCTACGGGTATCCATCTTACCAGATACGATTATGCAAACCCGGTGCCATCGTTCGCGGATCAGGGTGGATATGCGTTACTCTCCGTATCGCATATGTTT
>CAZDSO010000266.1:0-5430 GCA_964508045.1 uncultured Planctomycetia bacterium
AGTGGAGTGCCGGCCGGCTCGGGTCCAGGGGGCGCGAAGGACGCAGAGGGATGGGCGATGGGCGATGGAGGAATCGAGGGATTCAGAATTCTTGAATTTTCTTCGTGCCTTGGTGCCTTGGTGTTCAGAACCGCATCGCCGCGGTGCTGCGGGCTGGAAGCCCGCGGTCCAAAGCCGTCGGATCGCCGTGGTCCCGGGCCGGAAGCCCGTGCCGATCGGGACCATGGAGAGGGGCTCTCACCGGTCGATGACGGTGACGGCGGTCTCGGGCGCGGGGCCGGGCGTGCGGGGGTAGGTCCAATCGGGATGGGTGACGAGGATCACCGTCTCCCAGCAGCCGTTGCGGGTCGTGGTGCAGTTCCCCGCGTCGCAGTAGACCACCTTGCCCTCGCCGGATCCGACGATGTAGGCGTCCATCGTGCACACGGGACAGGGGGCGCCGGGGAGGTCGTACTCCTCCTCGAGCGTCCAGTCCTGGAGGACCACGGCATGCCCCATCTCGTGCGTCCAGGCCTGCATGGGATAGGCGCCGCCCATGTGGATCTCCCAGGCGCCGCCGGCGTACTGCAGCGTGTAGGCGAAGGCCCCCTCGGCCGACATCTCGTCCAGGTTGTCCAGGATCACGTCGCCGTCCTCGCTCAGGTCCGTCAGGGTGACGCTGGACAGGTAGACCTGGCCGTGCGTGGCGTTCCAGAGGGCGTCGGAGGATTCCTGGATGCGCTGGGCGAAGGCGGTCATCTGGGAGGGGGACGCGTCGTCCTTGACGCACCAGGTGAGATCCAGGGCGACGGGAACGGGATCCGGCTCGGGCTCGGGATCCTGCTGGGTCTCCTCCTTGCCGTCGCCCGGGCCGCCGCCGTCGAGGAAATCCTGGCACCCCGGCGTGAAGCCAAGGAGGGCGACCAGGACCAGGACGCCTGCAAGGATCCGAGTGCCGTTCATCTTCCTGATGCTCCCACGGTCGAAGGACTCGCTTTCCATGAGAAGTATATCAGGAATTTGGAACGAACGGGGAATGCCACTCAAGCATGAATAATCCGGGCTAGTACCGGTCATCGCTTCTGCGCCGGGAAGCCGCCCATGAACATCTGATGGCCGAAATCCGAATCCTCCACCCGGCGGTCGGCAAGAATCCTGGCGCGGGCACAGCGTGAATCGATCACACCTCCTCGTCCCGGATTTCAAGAACGGCGCGGAAGAGGGCTCGCGCGGCCTCGGCGGGGGTTTCCTTCCCATCGGAGACGCGGTCCACGGCTTCTTCGAGGAGGTTCGCGGCGCCGCCCGCGATGCGTCGCTTGAAGATCTCCATGGCGGCGCCCTGGATGCGCTTGGCGTGGTTGATCCGGCGTTTCCGGCGCAGTCGACCGTCCGCATGGAGGAAGTCGCGGTGTTCGGCGAGCGTTTTCTCCAACTCCTCGATGCCCTCGTCCTTGAGGGCCACGGTGCGGACGATGGGCGGGGTCCACGAGCCCTCGGTCTTTTCCTTCATGCGGATCATCATTTCCAGCTCGACCACGGCCCGGTCGCAGCCTTCGCGGTCGGCCTTGTTCATGACGATGATGTCGGCGATTTCCATGAGGCCGGCCTTCATGGCCTGGATGCCGTCGCCGCTTTCGGGGGAGAGGACGACGAGGGAGGCGTCGGCGGCGTCGGCGATCTCCACCTCGGACTGGCCCACGCCCACCGTTTCCATGATGACGTATCCCTTGCCGAAGGCGTCGAGGAGGTCGGCGACCTCCTGGGTCGTGGGGGAGAGTCCTCCCAGTTCCCCGCGGGAGGCCATGGACCGGATGAAGACGCCGGGTTCCATGGCGATGGTCTGCATGCGGACGCGGTCGCCCAGAAGCGCGCCGCCGGTGAAGGGGCTGGTCGGATCGACCGCGACGATGCCGACGGTGGCCCCGCCGGCGATCAGGCGGCGGGTCAGGGCGTTGACGAGCGTGCTCTTTCCGCACCCCGGGGGGCCCGTGACGCCGATCCGCCATGTCTTGCCGCAATGCGGAAACAGGCCCGAAAGAATCCCGGACGCGTCGCGGCCGCGGTTTTCCACCCGCGTGATGGCGCGGGCGAGTGCGACCCGGTTTCCCTGGAGGATCCCTTCGACCAGCTGGTCGGGCGTTTGCTTCATCTAAGGTACGCGCGCGAAATGACGATCTTCTGGATCTCGTCGGTTCCTTCGTAGAGCCGGGTGATGCGGGCGTCGCGGAACATCCGTTCCACGGGGAATTCCGTGGTGTATCCGGCGCCCCCGTGAATCTGGACCGCCTGCCACGAGGCCTTGTTGGCCGCTTCGGCCGCGAGGAGCTTGGCCATGGAGGCTTCGGTGGTGTGCGGCTTGCCCCGGTCCTTCAGCCAGGCGGCCCGGTGGGTCAACAGCCTGGCGGCGTCGAGGCGGGACGCCGTTTCCGCGATCATCCACTGGATGGCCTGGAACTTCGCGAGGGGGCGCTGGAACTGTTCCCGTTCCTTGGCGTAGCGTACCGAGGCTTCCAGGGAAGCCCGGCCGATCCCCAGCGCCTGGGACGCGATGCCGATCCGTCCTCCGTCCAGGACGGTCATGGCGATCTTGAACCCTCCGCCCAGCTCGCCGACGATGGCGGAGGCGGGGACCCGGCAGTCCTCGAACACCAGCTCGGAGGTGTCGGAGGATCGGATGCCCATCTTCTCCTCCCTCTTCCCGGGCTGGAATCCCGGCGTTCCCTTTTCCACGGCGAAGGCAGTGATGCCCTTGGACCGTTCTCCCGGACCGGTCCGGGCCATGACGATGACGAGGTCGGCCTCGGCGCCGGAGGTGATCATCACCTTGGTGCCGTTGAGCACGTACGCGTCGCCGTCGGGCCGGGCCTGCAGCGAGACGGAGGCGGCGTCGGAGCCGGTTTCCGGTTCCGTCAGGGCATAGGCGCCGAGCCACTCGCCGGAGGCCAGCCTGGGAAGGTAGGAGGATTTCTGCTCGTCGTTTCCGAATATGAGGAACGCTCCGACGACCAGGCTGTTGTGGACGCTGAGCGTCACGCCGGTGGACGCGCAACCCCGGTTGACCTCCTCGAGGATGAGCGCCAGTTCCAGGTTCCCGAGGCCGGCGCCCCCGAGCGCCTCGGGGACCATCACGCCCATGAAGCCGAGCTCGGCAAGGGCTTCCAGATTCTCGCGAGGGAAGACGCCCAGGCGGTCCAGCTCGGCAGCCCGGGGCGCGAGGACCTTCTCCGCGGCCTCACGGGCCATGTCCCGGATCATCTGTTGATCTTCGCTGAGTTCGAAGTCCATGCCGTCCTCGCTACGAATCGTACGTGTAGAACCCGCGCCCCGTCTTCTTCCCGAGATGACCCGCGGCCACCATGCGCTTCAGGATCGGGCACGGCCGGTACTTGGGATCCCCGAACCCGTCGTGGAGCACGTTCAGGATGGACAGGCAGACGTCGAGCCCGATGAGGTCGGCCAGCGCCAGCGGGCCCATGGGATGCCGCATGCCCAGGCGCATCACGTCGTCGATGGCCTCCTTGGTGGCGACGCCCTCCATCAGCGTGAACGCGGCCTCGTTGATCATGGGCAACAGGACCCGGTTGGAGACGAAGCCGGGGGAGTCGTCGACCACGACCGGCGCCTTGTCCAGGTCCTTGGAAGCCTGGATCACGGCGTTCATGGTCTCCTCGGAGGTCTCCAGGCCCCGCACCACCTCGACGAGCGCCATGACGGGAACGGGATTCATGAAGTGCATGCCCGCCACCCTGTCCGGACGCTTCGTGACCGCGCCCAGTTCCGTGATGGAGATGGAAGAGGTGTTGGAGGTCAAGAGCGACGCCTCCGGAAGAACGGCGTCGAGGTCGGTGAAGATCTTCTTCTTCACCGTCACGTTCTCCGTCGCGGCCTCCACCACGAGATCCGCCTCGCCCGCGTCTTCCATGCGCAACGTGGGCTTGATCCTGCCCACGATCTCCTCCATCTCGTCGGACGCGAGCTTCTCCTTCTTCACGAGCCTTCCCAGGTTCTTCCGGATGGCTTTCATGCCCCTGTCCAGGAACGCCTGTTCCACGTCCACCAGGATCACGGGCGTGCCCTTGTGCGCGAACACCTGGGCGATGCCGTTCCCCATGGTCCCGGCGCCGATCACGGCCGTCTTTCGGATGTCCATGCTGTCCTCCCCCTCAAGCAGAACCACGTCGGATGTCCCGGTTCGTTACTCGATCCTCTCCACCGCCAGGGCCACGGCGTTGCCGCCGCCCAGGCACAAGCCGGCGATGCCCAACTTGTCCCCGCGCGCCTTCAAGGCGTGGAGGAGCGTGGTGAGGAGCCGCGCCCCCGTGCACCCGATCGGGTGGCCCAGGGCCACGGCCCCGCCGTTGACGTTCACCCGGGCCGGGTCGAGCTCCAGCTCGTCGAGCAGCGCCACGGAGGCCACGGCGAAGGGCTCGTTCAGCTCGTAGAGGTCGAAATCGTCCGCCTTCATCGAAAGGCGGTCCCAGAGCTTCCGCACGGCGTCGATGGGCGCCAGCATCACCCACTCCGGCGCGCGCCCCGCCGTCGCGTAGCCCAGGATCCGGGCCATGGGCTTCAGCCCCCGGGCCTTCGCCTCCTCCGCGGAGGTGACCACCACCGCGCTCGCCCC
The DNA here is from genome assembly GCA_964508045.1 of uncultured Planctomycetia bacterium. Lineage (GTDB taxonomy): Bacteria > Planctomycetota > JAKEIC01 > JAKEIC01 > CAZDSO01 > CAZDSO01. Next base: position 4,604 of record CAZDSO010000266.1, read on the forward strand.
GTCGTTGATCGTCGAGGCGTTGCCCGCCGTCACCGTGCCCCCTTTCTTGAAGACCGGCTTCAGCTTCTGGAGCTTCTCCATCGTGGTGTCCGCCCGCGGCCCCTCGTCCGTGTCGACGATCACCGGATCCCCCCTTCGTTGCGGAACCTCCACGGGCACGATCTCGTCGGCGAAACGGCCCTCCTCGACCGCCGCGCTCGCCCGGCGCTGCGATTCCAGCGCGTAGGCGTCCTGCTGCTCGCGCGTGATCCCGTACTTCTCCGCGACGTTCTCTCCCGTCTGCCCCATGTGGTAGTCGTGGTAGATGTCCCACAGGCCGTCGAACACCATCCCGTCGATCGCCTGCGTGTTCCACAGCCTCGCCCCGTCGCGCAGCGCGGGCAGGTAGTAGGGGGCGGCGGACATGTTCTCCATCCCGCCCGCCGTCACGATCGTGTGGTCTTCCAGCATGATCGCCGCGGCCGCCAGCGCCACCGCCTTGAGACCCGACCCGCAGACCTTGTTCACGGTCATCGCCGAGACCGTGGGGGGAATCTCCGCATACAACGCCGCCTGCCGGGCCGGGTTCTGCCCCAGCCCCGCCTGCAGCACGTTGCCCATGATCACCTCCTCCACGTCCTCCGCCTGGATGCCCGCCCGCCGGATCGCCTCCCGGATCGCCAGCTCGCCGATCCGGGGCGCCCGGAGGGAGGAGAGACCGCCCTGGAACCGCCCCACCGCCGTTCGAACCGCACTGAGGATCACGGGTTCTTTCATGATCTTTCCTTTTTCTTCGAGGGAAACCGTCGGAGAAAAGCGATAGCGTATCCACGCCGCGAAGGGTTGTC
>CAZDSO010000267.1:0-5308 GCA_964508045.1 uncultured Planctomycetia bacterium
GGTTGCATCAATGCGGTGGCGGCAAAGCACGGCCAACACGGGTCACAGGTGACGGCTTACAGACAATGCGAAAATCTGCAGCCCCCTTGCACTCCTGCCATGGATCGGGGGTGAAATTTCCCGAAAAAACCCGTGCACCCCCGTGAGGACCTGGAATGCGAGGGTCACCCCGGGGTCTTTCCATGAAGGTGAGCTGCGAAAAGGAAGGGAGGACCACGACTTATTTGCAGCGCGAATGGCTCAGCCCGGGAACTTCTTGACGGATTCCGCGTCTACAAAGTAGGATCCAGGGATCCGAAGGGGCCGAAAGACGCCCGTTTTGGGGGGTGGACCATGAAGGAGCTGATCGTTTCCTGCCCCAACTGCTCGGCGAAATACAACGTCGCCAAGTACGAATCCGGCAAGAAATTCAAGTGCAAATCCTGCGGGAAATATCTCATCGTCCCGGAGAAGCCCGACGAAGACGACGAGGGCCCCCCGATGGTGGAGGAGCAAGAGGAAAAGCAGGCGGCGAAGCCTTCCCGGGCGGGCCGCCGCGGCGGCACGCGGGGGCGCCGCCGGCCGGGCGGCGCGCGGGGCGGCACGGCCCGGCGCTCGAGGCGGGAGGAGGACGAGGAGGTCGACGACCGGATGCCGGTCCGCCTGAACAAGGGCCCCAACTGGCCGCTGATCCTGGGAGCGGGGGGGGGCTTGATCCTCATCTTCGTGGTGGGCGGCCTGGCCGTCAGCAACATGTTCGAGCGGCAGAGGAAGGCCCGGGAGGCCGAGGAGGCCGCGGAACAGGAGCGGCGGGACTCCTACAAGGGGGGGTTGGGGCAGGCCGAGGAAGCGGAGGGGGACGAGAAGGGGCGGAAGCATCTCAAGTACGGGGAGACGGAAAAGAAGGACGAGCCCGCGCCCGGCGAGCACGTGGGGGACGGCAAGATCGCCGAGCTCGAGGACGAGCAGGAGGCGCCCGGCCAGGAGACGATCCGCACCAAGTGGAAACAGGCCGACGTCAAGGACAAGGTGAAGCGGTGGCGGGTCCGCAAGGCCAGGATCAAGCTGGATTCGAGCACGACGAGCAAGGCGGAGCGGATCCTCAACCGGTTCAAGGAAGTCTTCGGCGATCCGGCGGGTGAGCGGGAGGCCCTGGAGGAGCTGGCGGGACTGGGAAAGGACGCGATTCCCGCGGCCCTCAATTTCCTGACCACCGACATCAACCACATGAACCAGGACGAGGCCATGATGGGCTCCCAGCTCTTCAACATGATCCGGGACAAGGCCGTCGAGATCTGGAATTACGAGAACGAGTTCAACTACGGCATGTTCGAATCCGGCAAGGAGCGCTGGAACGCCATCATCGAGATGAAGATGAAGTGCCTGGAGGAGGGCTACGACATCGAGGAGAAGTGATCCCCCTCCGTCCCTTGGGGCCCGCGCAAGAAGTACTTCCCCGTGGCACGGCGGGCGTCAAAGACCGGATTCGGGGTTGCCTCGCGCGTGCTCCGCGGGCGCCAGGATGAATTCCCGGCTTTCCCCATCGTCTCCGGGGGCCGCGTAGAAAACGCGGTCCCGCCCTTCCCGCTTGGACCGGTACAGGGCTTCATCGGCCGCGCGCACGAGGTCGCCGGGCGTCAGCTCGCTTCCCGCGACCGTGGAAACGCCGATGCTGACGGTGACCTTCAGCGGCCGGTCCGGTTCCTCGGGATTCTCCAGGGGAGATCGCCTCACGCGCTTCCGGAGGCGTTCGGCCCGGGACAGCCCCGCCTCGCCGGACGTCTCCGGCATGAGGATGCAGAATTCGTCTCCGCCCCACCGGCACACGATGTCCAGATCCCGGCTGGTCTTGCGGAAGATCTCCGCCAGACCCGCCAGCACCCCGTCCCCCACGGGGTGGCCCCACGTGTCGTTGACCTCCTTGAAGTAGTCCACGTCGAGCATGAGAAGGGAGAGGTCTCGCTCGTAGCGCAGAGCCCGCCGGACTTCCTCCCCGAGCTTCCGGTCGAAATGGCGCCGGTTGAACGTCTGGGTGAGCTGGTCCATGATGGACTGCTTGCGGATCCGGGCCAGGAGGCGCAGGTTCTCGATCATCATGCCGAGCGTGTTGGCCAGCGTGAGCACGATGTCCTCCTGGCCGAACCGGACGGTCTCCGCGTCGTCGAACAGCACCTTCTCCTTCTCGTCGAAGTACACCTCCATCACGCCGATCACGTCCCCGCGGCTGCGCAGCGGCACCACGAGATCTCCCCGTTTCCCGCGGAAGATCTGCGCCTCCCGGATGACATGGGCATACCGCGACCGGCCCTTCAGGGGGAACGTCTTTCGCCCCTTGTGGGCGCGTCCCTCCTTCATCTCGATCCGGTCCTCTTCGACGAGCAGGATCGCGGCCCGGGAATAGTTCAGGCCCGCCGCGTCCACCAGGATGTCGGCGGCCCGGGACAGCAGCGACGCCTCGTCCTTCGCGTCCAGCAGGGCGGCGGTCATGCGGGGGACGTTCCGGATCTTCTCGGTCAGCTGGTAGATCCGGATGCTGGCCTTGGCGGCCTCCAGCGTCTTCCGTTTCTGGATCTCCACCTCTTCCTTGAGACGCTCTTCCAGGCGCTTGCGCGACGTGATGTCCCGCGCCGACCCCAGCACCATCGTATCGTGTTTCGTCAGCCGCTGGACGGTGATCTCCAGGTGCTTTCTCGATCCGTCCTGGCAACGGATCGGCACTTCGTAGCAGTCGGAGGAGACCTCCCTCCGCCGCTTCCGTTTCTCCTCCACGAGGTTCCATTCCTCCGGCAGGACCAGATCGCGGGGACCGATCCGCCCTCCTTCCAGATCCTCGCGGTTGTATCCCGTCAGCTTCTCGAAGGCGGGATTCACCTTGAGGTACGTCTGGGTCTCGATGTCGAGGAGGTACTGGGGTTCCCCGGAGACCTCGAAGAGGTACTCGTAGAAATGTTCGTCGTCTTCCAAGGCAGATTCAGTATACGCGATCCGCATGCGTGAGGAAAGACATCGCCCCCACATGTTCGTGGAGGCGCAGGGCGCCAACGGCCCCCGGCCTGGCACGTAGTATAGGCGAGAACCCCCCGGGATCTCGTTGTCCCGGGAGCATCGTTCCGGATCGGGGACCGAAAGGAGGTTGTCATGTTTCGCACGAGTCTCGCGCTGCTGGCGCTGGCGGTGCTCATCTCGGGGACGGCGGTTCTGGCCGCCGAAGGAGAAACGGAGGCGCTCGGGCGTCGTGAACAGATGACGGTGAGAATGCTGACCGAGAGGCTGGATCTGTCTCCGGACCAGAAGGCCGAGCTCGAGAAGATCCTGTTGCAGAACAAGAAGGAGACCGAATCCAAGATCCGGTCCATCCTCACGGACGAGCAGAAGACCGCCTACGAGAAGATGCAGGAAGACGGCGGGCGCCGCGGGGGGCGGGGCTTCGGACGCGCGTTTCCGGGGGGCCGTGAGGGACGCGGGAGGCCGGGCGGACCGATGGGGGGCTTCGGGAGTCCGGGGGACATCCAGGGAGGGATGACGCGGATTCTCGAAGAGATGAAGACGCGGCTCAACCTTTCCGACAGGCAGCACGAGCGGATCCAGGAGATCCTGGGCGACATCATGGGCGAGGCCTCGGAGAAGTTCATGGAGAAGCTGCCCGAGTACATGGAGAACGGGCGGCCCAACATCCGGAAGATGATGAGCGAGATGCGCAAGGAATTCGAGCCGTTCCTCGACAAGGCCCACGACAAGATCGTCAAGGTCCTCAACGACGACCAGATTCCGGGATTCGAGAAGATGTTCGAGGAACTGAAGGCGAAGATCAGCGAGGCCACGGGGGGCGGGCGCGAAGGCCGCCGCCCCGATTCCGGCGCCAGCTGGGTGGAGCGCCGTCTCGACCGGATCATGGACGATCTGGCCGGCTCCCCGGAGGAGAAGATGATCATCCGGGAGAAGGTCGAGAACATCCTGAAGATCCAGAACCGCTGGATGGAGCAGCTTCGCGAGGCCCGTCGGAATCTGGACGAGTTGCTCCGCGCCGACGGCGCCTTGTCGGGCGACATCCAGGGCAAGCTCCAGGCGTTGCGCGACGTGGAGAAGCAGTACGAGAAGGAGCTCGCGGCGGCCCGCGAGGAGCTCATTCCCATTCTCAGCTTCGAGCAGGAAGCCAAGCTGGTGATTCACCGGATTCTCGAGTAGCAGGACGACGCATGGAACCCACGGACACGAACGCCGAGGCTCCGCAGGCGCCGGGGGAGGCGGTCCGCGAGGGCGGCCCGCCCCCCCGTACCGGGCGGATGCGGCTTGGGGAGATCCTTCTCGCGCGGGGGGCGGTGGAGAAGCAGGACATCGAAGCCGCCTTGAAGACGCAGAAGAAAAGCAGGGAGCGGATCGGCCGGGTACTGGTCCGGATGGGCGCGGTGGAGGAGACGGAGGTCCTCAAGGCGCTCGAGGAACAGACGGGGGTCCCCTACGAGGACATCTCGCAGACCCGGATCGACGACGCGATGTTCAAGGTGGTGCCGCCGGCCCTGATCCACACCCACCATTTCGTTCCCCTGCGCAAGGAGGACGACGTCCTGGTGGCCGCGGTGGCCGATCCGCTGGACCTCCAGGCTTTGGACGATCTGCGCCTGGTCGCGGGATGCCCCGTCAAGGCGGTCTGCGCGGCCGAGCGCGACATCCTGAAGATCATCCGGGACCGGTACGGGGTGGGGGCGGACACGGTCGAGAAGCTGATCCAGGAGGAGGGCGCGGAGGGGGACGTGGAGATCGTCCAGGAGGAGGAGGACCAGGTCTCCGATCTCGAGCTGGTCGAGGACGCCGCCCTCATCCGCCTGGTGAACCAGATCATTCTCGAAGCGCTGGAAGAGCGGGCGAGCGACATCCACATCGAGCCCTTCGAGGAGGGGTTCCGCGTCCGGTACCGGGTCGACGGGGTTCTGCACACGCAACCGATGCCGCCCCAGATCCGCAAGTTCCAGTCGGCCATCATCTCCCGGCTCAAGATCATGGCGAACCTGAACATCGCCGAGCGGCGGCTGCCCCAGGACGGCCGCATCAAGCTGAAGGTCGGCGGCCGGGACGTGGACGTGCGCGTCTCCGTGATTCCCATGCTCCAGGGCGAAGGGATCGTGATGCGCCTTCTCGACCGGAGCTCCATCGCCTTCGGTCTGGAGGAGCTCGGCATGGCCCCCGACACCTTCGGGGCGTTCCAGCGGATCATCCGCGAGCCCTACGGCGTCTTCCTCGTCACGGGTCCCACCGGCTCGGGCAAGACGACCACCCTCTACGCCGCCCTCAACCGCATCAACGAGGAGAAGGACAAGATCGTCACCGTCGA
>CAZDSO010000268.1:0-5307 GCA_964508045.1 uncultured Planctomycetia bacterium
GGAATTCGAGGGTCACCCCGGGGTATTTCCATGAAGGGGATCTACGAAAAGGAAGGGAGGACCACGACTTATTTGCAGCGCGAAACGCTCGCCCGCAGCACCTCTCTTGTCTTGACTTCCGGCTTCGGACTTCCGACGTTGGACGCAGGATCGGCTCCGGACCGCGCGCACCACGGCGGTGAGAAAGCAGGAGATCCGCTCATGCTCTCGAGACGATGGACCCTCGCCCCCGCTTCCTGGCTTCTGGCCGCGCTGCTGGCCCCCGGGGCTCTTGCGCAGGAGCCCGGCCGGTGGAGCGAGGGGGAGATCGACCGGGTACGGGGGGAGGTGAGACGCTCTCCCACCACGCCCGACAACCTGAGAAGACGGCACCTCGCCCTGATGGCCTGGGCGAGAAGGCTCCTTCGGGAGGGCGCGGACCTCCGCGAGGCGTTCAGCCGCGAGGACGCGAGCGATCTCGAGGACCGGGTCCGCGCCGGACGATTCCGGGAAGCCTGCGGCCTGGTCGACGCGGCGTATCGGCGCCTGGAGACGCTGGCGGAGAGCCGGGAGAAGGAAGAGGAGCCGCTTCCCCCGAGGCGGGTCCGGATTCCGGTCGCGGGAGAGACGGCGGGGGCCGTGCGGGCCTTGCCGGAGGAAGCGACGGGCGCGGCGGTAAAGGAGCGCCCGACATTCGAGGAGGAGACGCTTCCGGTCCGGGACGGTTTCGTCGAGGTGACGGTGGGGGAGGAGCCCGTCTGGATCCTCGTGGGGACGCCCCCGCGGGAGCGCCGGCTCACGCTCGCCGATTCGCCTTTCGGGTTCCATCCCGCGTCGGTGGACGGCGACTACGGCCTCGCCCGGGAGATCGGCGTCGACTGGGACCGCGGCGGGTTCTACTTCATGTGGGTGCTCTCCCAGCCCGATCCGCAAGGGGAGATCGGCTGGGAGAAGTACGATCCCTACTTCCGCGGCCTTCCCGAGGGGATGCTTTGTCTGAAGAACATCACGGTCGCGCACGACGGCATGGTGGAGCGCGCCGGGCGCCGGCCGCGGCGGGGGCGGCCCCGGCGGCGGGTCGACGTCTCCCGCCACCTGGAGGGGAGCACCTACCGCCCGAAGGACCCGGAGGCGTACGCGCGGTGGGTGCGCGCTGCTGTGGAGCGGTACGACGGCGACGGGATCGACGACATGCCGGGTCTGCGGGCGCCCGCGAAGTTCTGGCAGGTGGACAACGAGCCGCCGAGGGGGCGGGAGGGGTACCCGGACCTCCAGCGGATCACGTACGCGGCGGTCAAGGAGGCCGACCCGGAGGCGACGGTGCTGGTGGGCGGGCTCACGCTCCCCTTGCCGGCGCTGCGAAGGGCCTACGAGCGGGAGGATCTTCCCCTGCTCGAGGCGCTCGGGGGGGAAGCCGTCGACGTCCTGGACGTCCACTGGTTCGGGCACGCGGGAGGCTGGCGGGATCTGGCGCCGGCCCTTTCCCGGCTTCGCGGGGACCTCGCGCGTTGCGGTTTCGGGGAAATCCCGATCTGGATCACCGAGATGGGCACGTATGCCGGGACGCCGGGGGGGCGCGGGCGCAGGCTTCCTCCCCAGAGCGAGCGGATGCAGGCCGCGGAGATGGTGAGGCGGTACGTGACGGCGCTCGGGCTCGGCGTGAAGAAGGTTTTCTGGGCCTGGGGGATGCGGGAAGGGTTCCTGGATCCCGGGGACAACGACTTTTTCGACAACACGGGGTTCGTCTACGACGGGCGCGGCCCCGGCGACCCGGGGGCCGGGATCGAGAAGCTGGTCTACTGGAGCTTCGGGAAGATGACGGATCTGCTGGGCGGCTGGAGCGGCGAGGCGCCCGTCCGGGTCGAGGCGGGCGCGGGGGTGGAAGCCGTCCGCTTCCCGTATGGAAACGGCGGGGGCGCCGTTCTCGCGGTTTGGCTATCGAGGCCGGGGGAGAAGATCGACGAGGACTGACCCCTCTCCGCATCGAACAACGGCTTCCCATTCCACCCTTCGGGCCCCTCTGAGCCTTGACAGCACGTTGAACCCCAGCAGCACGTGACGGCTCGCCGGCCCGTACTTCGCCGATCGTGTCTTGCGAGGGCTGCGTAGGGTCCTCCGCAGCTCTCGCATATGCCGATAAGCGAAGGAGGAGAGGCTCGCCCTCCAAGGTTCCACTCGCACCATGGAGCACCGGCGAAAGCGCAAGGCCAGTCGCCGCGACCCGTCCCGCTCCGTCCCGGCAGGTCCGGGGCCGGGCTCGCGCCGCCCGCATCGCGCCTTCGACTGGAATCTGCCGGCTGCAATCTGAAATCGACATTCTATAATCTTGGTTCGCGCGCAAGAGCGCGCGGCGTGGAGCGGCATCGACCCTTGGCGAGAAAGAAGAAGAAATCGGGCCCCGCCGGGACGACGCGCAAGGACAGCGCCGGCGGGGCGGAGAAGAGCATCCTCGTCCGCGGGGCGCGGGAGCACAACCTGAAGGACGTGGACGTCGACCTGCCCCGGGAGAAGCTGATCGTCGTCACCGGCGTCAGCGGATCCGGCAAGTCGTCGCTCGCCTTCGACACCCTCTACGCCGAGGGGCAGAGGCGTTACGTCGAATCCCTCAGCGCCTACGCCCGCCAGTTCCTCGAGCAGACCAGCAAGCCCGACGTCGAGTCGATCGCCGGCATCCCGCCCACCATCTCCATCGAGCAGCGGAAATCCTCCGCCAACCCCCGCTCCACCGTCGCCACCACCACCGAGATCTACGACTACCTCAGACTCCTCTTTGCCCGCACCGGCACGCCCCACTGCCCCGTCTGCGACAAGACCCTCGAGCGCTCCAGCCCCCAGGCCGTCGCCGACGCCGTCATGGACATGCCCCCCGGAACCCGCATCCAGATCCTCGCCCCCCTCGTCAAGGGCCGCAAAGGGGAGCACCGCGACCTGTTCGCCGGCGCGACCGGCCAGGGATTCGTCCGCGCCCGCGTGGACGGCGAGGTGGTGCGGATGTCCCCGCCCCCGCGCCTCGACAAGAAACGCGCCCACACCGTCGAGGTGGTCGTGGACCGCCTGGAGGTCAAACCCCACCTCCGCTCCCGCGTCCAGGACTCCGTGGAGACCGCGCTGGAGATGGGCGGGGGCGCCGTCGTCATCAGCCGGCGGGAGAAGGGCAAGGACGTGGACCGGACCATGAGCGAGCGGTTCGCCTGCGAGGACGACGGCGTCTCCCTCGAGGCGTTCTCGCCGCGGTCCTTCTCCTTCAACAGCCCCTTCGGCGCCTGCCCGGAATGCGCGGGCCTGGGGACCCGGATGGAGCTGGACCCGGATCTCATCGTGCCCGACAAGACGCGCAGCCTGGAGGAGGGGGCGGTGGAGCCGTGGCGCGGCCACAAGACCGGCATGTTCTACGGGCGGGCGACGCGCTCCTTCGCGCGGGTGTTCGAGGCGGACCTCTTCACCCCCTTCCGGGACCTCTCCAAGGAGACGAGGCGCATCCTCCTCCACGGCACGACGGCGCGGGACGAGAAGAAGTACGGCAAGCCCTTCGAGGGCGTGATCCCCAACCTCATGCGCCGGTTCGAGAACTCGCAGAGCGACTATGTCAAGCGGCGGATCCACGGCTACATGAGCGAGAGCCCCTGCCCGGCCTGCGAGGGGGCGCGCCTGAACCCCGCCTCGCGTTCCGTGCGGGTGGGGGGGAAGCGGATCCACGAGGTGGTGCGCATGAGCGTCGGCGACGCCGCGGCGTTCTTCCGGCGGCTGAAGTTAAAGAAGGAGGCCCGCACGATCGCCGCCCCCATCCTCAAGGAGATCAAGGCGCGGCTCGGTTTCATGGTGGAGGTGGGGCTCGACTACCTGACCCTGGACCGGCGGGCCGCGAGCCTGTCGGGGGGGGAAGCGCAGCGCATCCGGCTGGCGACGCAGGTGGGCTCGGCGCTGGTGGGGGTGTGCTACGTGCTGGACGAGCCGACGATCGGGCTCCACGCCCGGGACAACGCGAGGCTCCTGCGGTCGCTTCGGAGGCTCAAGGGGGCGGGGAACACGGTCGTGGTGGTGGAGCACGACCCGGCCACGATCCGCGCGGCGGACCACCTGGTGGACATGGGACCCGGCGCGGGCATCCACGGGGGCCGCGTGGTGGCGCAGGGCACGGCGGCGGCGGTCCGGCGCAGCCCGACGTCGGTGACGGGGGCGTTTCTGCGCGGGGCCCGGAAGATCCCCGTGCCGAAGAAAAGGCGCCGGCTCGGCCCGGACCGTGCGCTTCGCGTCCGGGGCGCTTCCGAGAACAACCTCGAGAACCTGGACGTGCGGATCCCGCTGGGGGGGTTCGTGGCGGTCACCGGGGTGTCGGGCTCGGGCAAGTCCACGCTGGTGGTGGAAGTGCTCCTCAAGGCGCTCAGGCGGAAGCTCCACGGGGCGCGGGACAAGCCGGGGCGGCATCGACGCATCGAGGGGGACGGGGAACTGGACAAGGTCATCGAGATCGACCAGTCGCCGATCGGGCGGACGCCCCGATCCAACCCGGCGACGTACACCAAGGCCTTCGGGGAGATCCGCTCCCTGTTCACGATGGTGAAGGAGGCGCGGGTGCGCGGCTACCGGCCGGGGCGCTTCTCCTTCAACGTCCCCGGCGGGCGGTGCGCGGCCTGCGAGGGGCAGGGGACGAAGCGGATCGAGATGCATTTCCTGCCGGACGTGTTCGTGCCGTGCCAGGAGTGCGGGGGGAAGCGGTTCAACCGCGAGACGCTCCAGATCCGGTACAAGGGCAGGAACATCGCGGAGGTCCTGGACATGTCCGTGGAGGAGGCGCTGGGTTTCTTCGAGCGCTATCCGAAGATCCAGCGGATCCTGGGGACGCTGAACGACGTGGGGCTGGGCTACGTCCGGCTGGGGCAACCGGCGACGACGCTTTCCGGGGGCGAGGCGCAACGGGTGAAGCTCGCCTCGGAGCTGGGGCGCCCCCAGACCGGGCACGCGCTCTACGTGCTGGACGAGCCCACCACGGGCCTGCACGCCGCGGACATCGAGAAGCTCCTCCAGGTGCTGGCGCGCCTTTGCGACCAGGGCAACTCGGTGCTGGTGATCGAGCACAACCTGGACGTGATCAAGACGGCGGACTGGATCATCGATCTGGGCCCGGAGGGGGGCGAGGGGGGCGGCCGCGTGGTGGCGCAGGGCACGCCGGAGAAGCTGGCCCGCTCGAAGACCTCCCACACGGGCGCGGCGCTTGCGGAGGTGCTGCCGAAGAAACGGCGCGGGAAGAAGTGAAGAGAGAGCATTGCAGATTGCAGATTTCAGCCGCAGAGGTCGCCGCCTTGCTTTGCACGCCTTTTCGCGGCGCCT
>CAZDSO010000269.1:0-5284 GCA_964508045.1 uncultured Planctomycetia bacterium
CTGTGTCCTCTGTGTTCTCTCCGTCCTCTGTGTTGAAGAATGGCCCGCTGTAGTTGCGGCTTTGCTGCTCTATGGTCTTTCCATGAAGGGGAGCTGCGAAAAGGAAGGGAGGACCACGACCTACGTACACCGCGAAAGCCTCGGAAGCGACTCGCCTCTTGACAAAGGGCTTCGAGCACGTATACTTGTCTTTTTATGCCCATGCGAATCAGGAGGACGGGATGGATCCTTTCCAGAACGTGTCCGAGGTGCAGAAGAAGATCCGGATGCTCGAGGGAAGGGAACGGTCGGCCATGCTGAAGCTGGAACGGGCGAAGTTGCAGAAGAAGGAGGGAGCCCGGTTCTACCAGGGAACGGCGCTTCCCATCGACGATGTCATTTTCAGCCTGCGGGAGGGTCAGGTGCGCTCGGCGCGGCTCACGCTGGATTTCTACCGCAAGACCTTGAGCCAGCTGGTGCCGGCCGCGAGCGGTCTTCCCGTCGGGATGGAGGAAAGGCCCCCTGCATGAGCGGGGGGGGAGCGTGACGATGAAGATCAGGCGCAGGAACAGCAGCAAGAAATACCGGAAGATGACCGGCTTCCGCCGGCGGATGAAGACGAGGAACGGCCGGAAGATCCTGGCCAATCGGCGGCGGAAGAAGAAGAACCTCGCTGCCTAGCTCTGGGAGGGTGGCGTCGGGATCGAGGGGCGTCGCGCGCCGGCGGGCGCAAGAGATCGTCGGCGGTGAGGCGCGTACAGACAAAAGGAAGGGCGGGAGCGTATCCCGCCCTTCCTTTTTCGTTGAAGACGGTCTTCTTCGCCGTGGATGCCGGAGAGGTTCTATTCCCCTCCGCCGCCCTTCAGATCGTCATACATGCTGTCCCACCCGATGGCGGCGCAGGGCATCGTGAAGAGAAGGCCCACCCCGCAGGCGATCTCGCCGATGCCGCCCAGGATCGAGATGAGAAGCCAGGGCATGAAAACGGCGCCGAAGCCGCCCTTTTCCTTCGTCAGGGCCATGGATTTCTTGATGGCCGCCATGCCGTCCTCTTCCTCGCCGCGGGCGAGCATCGGGAACGCCCACATCATCTGCGGCCCGAAGTAGAGGCCGGGCAACGTGCAGATGCAAAAGGGGATCATGAAGACGATGCCGGCGATGAGGGAGGGAACGAGCTTCTGGAGCCCGAACATGGCGTCGCTGATCTCGGGTTTTTCGCCCTTCTTGCCCTTCTGGGCCATGTGAAAGAGCGATACAATCCCCACACCGGGAAGGATGTTCAGGATCCCCGCTACGAACGTCGCGATGATCCAGGCGACTGCGTCCTTCTTCACGATCTCGAGTCCGTCTTTCCAGTAGTCAACGCCGCTTTTCATGGCCGAACCCCTCCTCTGAAAACTGCTTCTTCACCAACGCGTTCCGAATTGCCGAGATTAAACTTCTCCCCGCCTCCGCAAGTCAAACAAAAAATTCCGAAAAAGGCGGGGACCTCGAGTATGTCTCAGCCCAGACAGGCTACGGTGACGATCTTGTAGGCCCAGGACCCCAGCGCGAGAAACAGAAAGACCAGGCCGACAAGCCCCCAGTCCAGGCGCTCCAGGCGCTTCACCAGCGACCAGCCGAACGCCGCACCATACAGGCCCGCCAGCGAGAGCCCCGCGGCCGTGAGGAAGAGCACCGTCCCCAGGGGATTCGCGTCGAGCGCGCGAAGGAACTGGAAACGAACCATGTGGCAGAAGGCCGTCGTCATGCCGCAGGACAGGCAGGGAATCCCGAAACGCTGGTACAACCCGCAAGGCGGAAGACCCAGCTGGGTGTGCGTCCCGATCCCCGTGGGAGAAGGCGTCAGCACGGACGCCACCGCGACCACACCCGCGAAGAAGGACGCCCCCAGCAGGTAGAGAACCCGCTCTCCCGCGCTCACGCCGGTGCCCGCCCCCGCGCGCGCCCCGCGTGCTTCCACGCCGTTTTCAGCCTTCGAGATGTTCAAGGGCTTCCTTGATGTCCGAAACCTCGAAACGCTCCAGGCCGTCCGCGCCTTCCCGGAAACTCCCCGCGGGGAGGATCGCGCGCTTGAAGCCCAGCTTCCGGGACTCGCGAAGCCGCGCATCCGTCCTGGACACCGGACGGATCTCCCCGCGAAGGCCCACTTCCCCCGCCACCACCGTCGCCGGCGGAAGCGCCTTCTCCAGGAAACTCGACGCCAGCGCCAGCGCCGCCGCGAGATCCGCCGCCGGCTCGTGGACCGTCACGCCACCCACGGCGTTCACGAAGACGTCGTGGCCCCCCAGCGCGAGACCCCCGCGCCTCTCCAGCACCGCCAGAAGCATCGGCAGGCGCTTCGCATCCAGGCCCGTCGAACGCCGCGTCGCCGTCCCGTACGGCGAGGGCGCCACCAGGCCCTGGATCTCCACGAGCAGCGGACGGCGCCCCTCCATGCAGGCCACCACGGCGCCCCCGGGCGCGTCCAGCGAACGGCGGTCGAGAAAAAGCGCCGACGGGGACTCCACCCCCGCCAGACCGTCCCCGCGCATCTCGAACACCCCGAGCTCCTGCGTGGGCCCGAAACGGTTCTTCACCGCCCGAAGGAGCCGGTACGACTGGAACCGCTCCCCCTCGACGTGGAGCACCGTGTCCACCACGTGTTCCAGAACCCGGGGACCCGCGATCGAACCCTCCTTCGTCACATGCCCCACCAGAAACACCGCCCCCCCGCCCTGCTTCACCCGCCCGCAGGCGGCCATGGCGCACTCCCTCACCTGTGACACCGTCCCCGGCGCACCCGGCGCCTCGGCCAGATGCATCATCTGGATCGAGTCGATCACCGTCACCGCCGGCGACATCGACGCCATGTGGCGAAGCACCTCCTCCATCCCCGTCTCCGCCAGAAGGAACACCGACGAACCCGTCACGCCCAGCCGGGACGCACGCCGTTTCACCTGCTCCGCGGACTCCTCCGCGCACACGTAGAGGCTCTCCAGACCCTCCCGGGACATCGCCCCCAGCGCCTGGAGGAGAAGCGTCGATTTCCCGATCCCCGGCTCGCCCCCCAGAAGAACCGCCTGCCCCTCCACCAGGCCCCCGCCCAGCACACGGTCCAGCTCCGTCTCCCCCGTCCCGCGCCTCGCCTCCCGCCGGGATCGGACCGCCTCGAGACGGACGGGGCCTTCGCCCCCCCCGGGCCCTTGCCGGCCGGGCCCCGAGGAAGCCTTCTCCTCCTGCAGCCCGTCCCAGGTCCCGCAGTCCGGGCAACGGCCCACCCACTTGGGCTGGACGCTTCCGCATTCGCGGCACACGAATCGGGGCTTTGGCTGCTTCACGAACGGCTCCGAGATGGGCGATGATCACGTTCCACGGCGGGTGGCGCGCGCCTCGAGCAGCATAGCCCCTGCCCCCCCGGATCACAACGGGGAAGCGCGAAGCCATGAAGTAGAGCGCTCGAAAGGACCGCCGGCTTCCAGGCGGCATCACCTCGGCCCGCGCTGCTGCGCCACGCCGACTTCGTCTCCGTGGCTCACGACGAACGTAGGCCCGCGCCCCGCCTTTCTTCGTGCCTTGGGCCCTTCGTGGCGGTATCTGTAACCTGTAACCCGTAACCCGTGTGGCTGTGCTTTACAAAGAGCAATAGCAACCCACAGCATAAAACAGGTTACCGGTTACAGATTACTCGGATTCCAAAAAGCCGGTTACAAACAAACCTGTGCTCGCCTCTACACCAGACGCGGATCCGGGGTTTTTCTGGTGGCCACACCCGCAGGCCGCAATCCAACACATTCAGACGTTCCTGCGGTCCGGGCTTTGCTCCAATCCACAATCTACAATCTAAAACCCCTACGCGTCACCGCTCCGCACGCCCCCGCCCGCCTCGAGCGCGTCCGGAAGGGGTTGCCCGATCTTCCGCTCCAGATCCTCGAGCCACGCCCTCGAAAGGGACTCGTTTCGCCGGATCCAGGGCGAGTCCCCGTATCGCTTCCGGGCGAGACGGAAGCGCTCGTCCATCGAGACCAGGCGGTCGCCGGCCGCCAGGGCGTCGGCGACGCACACGACGACGTCCTCGAGGGAGAGCGGCCGGAACCGCCGCCGTCCGTCGAGTTCCTCGATCAGCGAGGCGTCCGTCATCCCGTCCTCTTTCATCTCGCGCGCGCCGCGCCCCTTGAGCCAGTGCGTGACGGACACCCGGGCGTACCGGGGCAGGCCGAGGGTCTCGAGGAGCCGCCAGCCCCGCATCCCGTGACGGCGGTGTTCCAGCGCCCTTCCGGCGTCGTGGAGAAGCCCCGCGCCGTGGAGGAACACCGGGCAGACCTCGAAACCGGCGTCGCGCAGGAGAACGCCCGTCTTCGCGGCCGTCTCGGCGACCTTGCGGGCGTGACGGACCCAGGCGTCCTGCCCGCTTCCGAGGCATCGGAGGAGCCTGCCGGCTTGCGTTCGATCCAGGAGGATGGCGGGCGGGACGGGGCGGAACGCGGGACCGTTCCGGTTCCACAGGGTTTCGAGGGCGTGGGCCAGGACCCGGCGGAGATTCTCGAAGGGGAGCCGCTCCAGGGCCTGCGGGGGGGCGAGCCAGGCGTAGGCGTCGTGTTCGCCGGAAAGCCGGGGCGTCTCCGCGTCCACCTCGGCGAGAAAGTGGACGGCGGTCTTGTCGCGACGGCCCTCGGGCGCATCGACGTCGTAGCGGACGGCGTACCGGAATCCCGGCACCCGCGCGCGGGGCTCGAGGCCCGTCTCCTCGAAGAGCTCGCGGAGCGCGGCCTCCGCCTCGCTCTCGCCGGGCTCGATCAGCCCCTTGGGAAAGCCCCAGGTTCCGTGGGAGGCGGCGCGCAGGAGGAGGAACGCCGGGCCCCGGGTCGTGCGGCGGTAGATGACGAATCCTGCGGCCCTGAGCGGCTCGGTCATGGCGGTTCTCCAGCGTCCGGGAGTGCGTCCCGCGTCCTTTCGAGGCCGACCCCGTCCGCGGGCCTCGCCTGCAACGGTAGGCCCGGGTCCCTCTGATGAATGGCTGAGTTACGCTGATCCTGTGTGTTGGATTCCAGGTTACCATGTTCCCTGGAAACGAAATCAGCGAAAATCAGCACAAGATCAGCGAGAACCTCGTGGTGAGAGACGTCAAACCATCAGGCTCGAAAAGAGCCATTCGCGCTGTAGACGATTTCAGGTTGCCATCGCGTAGGGATGGCGATCCGTCGGCGTTGGACCGCGGGCTTCCAGCCCGCAGCACCGCGGCGACGCGGTTCTGAACACCAAGGCACCAAGGCACCAAGGCACGAAGAAAAATCAAGAATTCTGAATCCCTCAATTCCCCCATCCC
>CAZDSO010000270.1:0-5276 GCA_964508045.1 uncultured Planctomycetia bacterium
GGCCGCCCATGTCATCGTTGCGATCTGAAAATGGGAAGTACTTCTTGCGCGGGCCTTTAGGGCGATCCCTGAAGGTTGAAAAAATTGGCAATTTTTCCGTCTTCAGAGAAGGCCTCGAACCTGCTACATTCCTGGACATGAAAATCGCCTTTGCCAGCTCCGAGATGGTCCCCTACGCCAAGACCGGCGGGCTCGCCGACGTCGCCGGCGCGCTTCCCCTGGAACTCCACGCCCGCGGCGAAGAGGTGGCCGCCTTCCTGCCCTGGTACCGGACGGTCCGCGCCGCCGGCACCGCCGTCCGCGACACCGGCGTCGAGCTCGACGTCGACCTCGGCTTCCTGTCCGCGTCCGGACGCGTGCTGGAAGCCGATCCCGCACCCGGCCCGCGCGTCTTCTTCATCGACGCCCCCGAGTTCTTCGACCGCGACGATCTCTACCAGACCCGCGGGCGCGACCATTTCGACAACGCGCCGCGCTTCGCCTTCTTCGCCCGCGCCGTGATCGAGGCGGTCTCGAAGCTCGAGCTCGAACCCGACGTCTTCCACGCCAACGACTGGCAGACCGCCCTGATCCCGGTCTACCTGAAGACACTCCACGCCGCCGGTCCCCTCGGCAAGGCCGGAACGCTCCTCACCATCCACAACCTCGCCTACCAGGGCGTCTTCCCGGAAGCCGCCTTCCCCGTCACGGGCCTGCCCGAGACCCTGTTCGACTGGACGCGCCTGGAGTTCTTCGGCAAGGTCAACTACCTCAAGGGCGGCATCGTCTACGCCGGCGCGCTCAACACGGTCTCCAGCACCTACGCCCGCGAGATCCTCACCCCCGCCTTCGGCGCCGGCCTGGAAGACGTGCTGAAGACCCGGGAGAAGGATCTCTTCGGCGTGGTCAACGGCATCGACACCTCCGTGTGGAACCCCGGGACCGACCCCCACCTGCCCGCCCGGTACGCCCGCGAGGACCTCGCCGGCAAGCAGGCCTGCAAGCGCGCCCTCTGCGAGGAGGCGGGCCTCGACGACGCCGACGCGCCGCTGTTCGCCATGATCTCGCGGCTCGCCCACCAGAAGGGCGTGGACCTCCTCGCGGAAAGCGTGGACGCGCTGGTCTCGATGGGCGCGCCGCTGGTGGTGCTGGGCACGGGCGACCCGCTCTACCACCGGATGCTGGAGAAGGCCGAAAAGAAGCACCCCGGCAAGGTGAAGGCCTTCCTCGCCTTCGACAACGCGCTGGCCCACCGCATCGAGGCCGGCGCCGACGTCTTCCTCATGCCCTCGCGCTACGAGCCCTGCGGGCTGAACCAGCTGATCAGCATGCGCTACGGCACGATCCCGGTGGCGCGCCGCACGGGCGGCCTCGCCGACACGGTGGTGGACGCCGGCCCGGACGCCATGGCCTCGGGCGAGGCGACGGGGTTCGTGTTCGAGAAGGCCACGGGCAAGGCGTTCGTGGAGGCGTGCGCGCGGGCGGTGGAGGCGTTCGGGATGCGCGAGGCGTGGAGCCGGCTGGTCCGGACCGGCATGGCGAAGGACTGGTCCTGGAAACGCGCGGCCGGGGAGTACCTGGATCTCTACCGGCGGGCGGGGAGGCGGTGAGGGGACGAGGGGTCCTTGGTCCTTGGTCCTTGGTCATTCGTCCTTGGCCGTTCTTGGCATAAATAACATTACCCGTTATAATAGAATGTATGATAAGGTCCTTCCGGAACCGGGGAACCGAGGACGTCTTCGACGGTTCGGAAACCGCAGCTGCCCTTCGATCGTGTCCGCGGACCCTCTGGAAAATCGCGAGAAGGAAGCTGGATCAGATCAACCGCGTTCGTGAGGTGCGGGAACTCGGTGTCCCCCCCGGGAATCGTTTGAAGGCGCTCCGCGGGAAACGACGCGGGCAAAGAAGCATCAGGATCAACGACCAGTACCGGATCTGTTTTCGGTGGGAGGGAGGCGATGCCTTCGAAATCGAGATCACGGACTACCACTAGAATGAAAAAGAAGAAGGAGAGAGCGCCCGCCGGAGCCGCACGCCGCCTTCCGGCTCACCGCCCGCCGACCCACCCCGGCGAGATGCTCCTGGACGAGTTCATCAAGCCGCTGGGCATGACCCAGACCGCGTTCGCGAATCGCCTGGGCGTTTCCTTTCCCCGCCTGAACGAGATCATCCGGGGAAAACGAAGCGTGACCGCGGACACGGCGCTCCGGCTGGCCCGCGTCCTGAAGATGTCGGCCACCTTCTGGCTCGGCCTGCAGCAGGACTGGGATCTCTGGCACGCCATGCGAAGCGAAAAGGCGGAAGAGATCGCCGAACTCGAGCCCCTGCAGCGTTGAGTCCCTCGCCCTCCAGGGGATGCTGAAATCCGACGGCGCCATCGGACATCCCTCCGTTGCCGCGCTCTCCCCCCGGAAGAAAATCGTTGACATCCGCCCCCGATGTATTACGATTTTGTAAAAGGTGTGACTCTCGAGCGGGCCGCACCTTTTTTTGTCGGAACCGTGGTAGCACGTTTGCAAAGTTCGTATGTCTTCTCCGCCGGAAGGAGGCAAGACGTGAAATCCCTCGCAACGTCCCTGCTCGCCCTCGTCGCCCTGGTCCTCGTCCAGGCCCCCGCCCGCGCTTCCGAGCCCGGGAAAACGGCGGACGCGTCCGGAACGCAGGCGGAAGAAGAGCCGTCAGCGAAGGAGACGGAGAAAACCGACTCCGGCGAGGACGGCGCCCTCCCGCTCGGGGAAGTGGTCGTGACGGCGCACAAAATCTCCCGCGTGACCCGCCTGGTCTCGGGCGAGGACATCGAGCGGACCCTGGAAGCCGACACCGTCGAGGGGCTGTTCGAGACCGAACCCGGCATGGATCTGAACCGGCGGTCCCCCGGCGGGCCCGAGAGTTCGAGACTCTCGATCCGCGGGTTCGACGAGTCACGCTACGCCGTGCTGTGGGGCCTGAGGGACCTTCGCGGCGCCGGCGTCTACGGGGGAGCCTACGTCGACTGGAGCGTCCTCTCCTTCGACGACGTCGAGCGCGTGGAGATCATCCGCGGCGCCTCCCCCGTCAAGTACGGCAACACGCTCGGCGGCGTCGTGAACGTCGTCCCCAAGCGCCCGAGCGGCACCCTCTCCCACTTCATCCGGAACACGGTCGGGACGCTGGGCACGAACAGCCTGCAGGCCGGCCATGCCTTCGGCGCCGGGCCCGCTTCCTGGAAGCTCGTGGGCGCCCTGTTCAACACCGACGGCTACCTTCGAAACGCCTTCGTCGAGCGACGCGTCCTCTCGGCCGAGGTCGCGCTCCGCCTCCCGGAAGACTTCGCGTTCTCCGCGTCCGTCCGTCACACGGAAAACGAATCCGGCATGACCGTCTACAACCGGCCCGACAGCCCCTATTACGACGACGACTTCCCGAAGGCGGACGACGACCCCATGGGCGGGCCTTACCTCAAGTTCCTCGAGCACACCACGGGCCCGCTCGACTGGGGTGACGGGAGCTACTGGAAGGACGTCCGGGACAACGTCAACGTTTCCCTGGCGAGGAAGACCGACACCTTCCGCGTCGCGGCCAGGGCCTACCTCATGGAACAGGTTCGAGACGAGTACTTCCACGCCGTCACCGACCCCGATCGCCTCGTCGTCCACCGGCGCTCCCGTCCCGAACAGGACAACGGCGGCTTCCGCGCGGAGATCGAGAACGAGCTCGCGCTCGCCGGGAAGCACGAGATCGAGTTCGGGATCGAGGGTCATTACCTCGGGTACGGATCCTCGGAGATCCGCTTCGTCGACCCCTCCTACTTCCCCCCCTGGGCCGTCCCCCGGGATCACCCGGGAAAGCATCATGTCTCCAAGCGTCACGGCGTCTACATCCAGGACGACTGGGAGCCCGCCCCATGGCTCCGTTTCTACGCTGGACTTCGGTTCGACCACTTCGAGGCCATCGACCCGCAGGAGGGCATCGGAAGCCTGATCGAGACCCCCTGGAGCCCCGGCGCCGGCGTCCGGGTACGCCCCTTCGAGAAACTCGAGATCGCGGCGCGCTACCGTCGCGCCCACCGCTTCCCCACCCTTCCCGAGTACTACTGGTATCACGCCGGCTACCAGCCCGCCGACCGCAAGGACCTTCGCTCCGAGCGCGCGGACCAGATCGACGTCGAGGCCACCGTCTCCCTGCCCGGACGCCTCCAGGGCGTCCTGCGCGGCTACGCCTACCGTGTCGACCACTACCTCAGGACCATCTTCGGCTACAAGCCCAGCCGCGTCGTCTACAACATCGACGGCGTGACGCTCGCGGGCTTCGAGGCCGAGGCCTCCCTTTTCCTCGCGAAGGGCCTTCAAGCCTGGGCCAACTACACCTGGCAGACCTCCGAGAAGCACGGCGACGTCCTGGACAAGAGCGCCGCGCTCTCCAGCCGTCTGACCGAGCTGCCCGAACACAAGTTCAACCTCGGCGTGCGGTACGAGACCCCCTGGGACCTCACCGCGTCCGTCAAGGGACGCTTCGTCTCCCGCCGCCAGGCCGTCGTGGGCAACGCCGCCACCGCCTCCTGCCGGCTCGAGGATCTCGACCCCTTCTTCGACCTCGCCCTCGACCTTTCCTGGACCTTCTGGAAGGCGGACGGCGGGCGCCGGGGCGAGTTCTTCCTCTCCCTGTCGAACCTGCTGAACCAGGACATCGAGGAGCAGTACGGCTATCCCCTGCCCCGGTTCTCGGCGTCCGGGGGCTGGATCGTGAAATTCTGAGGGCGCGCGCCCCGAAAGGAAACCCGATGCCGGATTTTCGGTCCCCCGCGTTCTGGATCGAGACCTGGAAGAACCTCTACCGCGGAACGCGCCGCCGCGAGCCACGCGGGTACGCGAGCGCCGGGACCTGGGACGCCGTCGCCCCCTCCTACGGCCGGGACGACCCCCCCGGCGAGGAGCCGGACGCGCGAGTCGAGAAGCTGCTCCACACTCTCGAGCGGCGCGGCATCGGGATCGAGGGCCGCACGATCCTCGACGTCGGCTGCGGACACGGCCGGTACGCCGTCGCCTTCGCCCGGCAGGGCGCCGACGTGACCGCCCTCGATTTCTCCCCCGCCATGCTGGACCGCCTCCGCGAAACGATCCCCGACGACCTCGAGGACCGCATCCACCCGGTCCAGGCGGACTGGCGCAAGGTGGCACTCGAGGAGCGCGGGTGGGCGGGCGCGTTCGATCTCGCGATCGCCAACATGACCCCGGCGATCACCTCGGGCGCGTCGCTTCTCAAGCTCCACGACGCCAGCCGGCGCTGGTGCTTCTACCGCTCCTGGGCGGGGCCGCGCG
>CAZDSO010000271.1:0-5251 GCA_964508045.1 uncultured Planctomycetia bacterium
GGGAGCTACGAAAAGGAAGGGAGGACCACGACTTATTTGCAGCGCGAAACGCTCTCTTTGTGTTGCCGTTGCGGATCGGATAGACTGCCCCGCACCATGGAATTCACGCCGCTCACCGTCTTCGGTCTCATCCTCCTGGGCGCCGTGGCCGGCACCCTGGCCGGCCTGCTCGGCATCGGGGGCGGCGTGATCAACGTCCCCGCCCTCACCCTCGTCTTCGGCCTCGGCAACATCCTCCTCGTCAAGGCCATCGTCTTCACCACCATGATCTTCACCGTCCTCTCCTCGGCGACGCGGCACATCCAGTCGAGGCTCGTGCTCAGGCGCGTCGTCAAGTTCCTGGTCCCCATGGGCGGGGCGGGGGTGGCCGCAGGGTACCTCCTCTCGCGGGACATGCCCCCCTCCCTCTTCCAGGGCCTGTTCGGGATCTTCCTCCTCTACGTCGTGGCGCTGAACGTGAAGCGGATCTTCATGGCGGGGGGAGAGCGGGACCTCGCCACCGGGGACGGCGACGCGGTTCCCTACCGCCGCGCGTTCTGGATCGGCGCGCCCATGGGGTTCGTGGCCGGCGTGCTCGGCATCGGCGGCGGATCCCTCGCCGGGCCCGGCCTGCAGGTCTTCGTGCGCCTTCCCCTTCGCAACGCCATCGCCTGCTCCTCGGTCTCCATGATTCCCCTCGTCGCCGTGGCGGTGGGCCTCTCCCTGTGGGAAGGATGCCAGGGCGGGTTCGGCGCGCCCTGGTGGACGGCGCCGGCCGCTGCTGCCTTTATGATCCCCGGCGCAGTGACCGGCGCCTGGCTCGGCGCCTGGCTGACCAAGGTCCTTCCCGTCAGGGGCGTGCGCGCCGTCTTCGTGGCCGTGCTGCTCGTCACGGCGGCCAAGCTGATCCATGCCGCCCTCTCGGCGTAGCGCGCCGCCCGGCGCGGAAGGACGCGCACCGCCGAGAACGCAGAGGGATCAGAGAGGGTGAAGGCGGAGCAGCCTTGCCAAGTTGCAGAAGTGTTTGCAGCGCGATAGCCTCGCATCGTTGAATCCTGGAATCCTCCACCGATAGTTCGTACGTTGGCTGGGGCCGGATGCCACGGGAAGGAGACGCGAGGAGACCATGCCCCCCGAAGAAGACCGGAGCGAAAACGCCGGAGCCGAAGAGGCATCGGACGAACCAACGGAGGGGTCGCCTCCGGCCGGCGGGGAAGAAGCCGCCCCCCGCTCGGGGCGCAGGATTCTCCGCAAGCTCGTCCTCGCCCTTTTCCTCCTCGCCGCGTGCCTCGCCGCCGGAGCCTACCTGCTCAGACGCCCCCTCTTCGAGGGATTCCTCCGCGCCAAGGCAAAAGAGATCCTCGAAAAGGAAGCGGGGCTCGACGCGCATCTCGGCGCCGTCCGCGGAACCTACGTCACCGGCTTCACCGTCGACGGGGTCTTTCTCGAAGGCCGGCCCCACCGTCTCCCCCGCCTCAGGAAGGTGACCGTCGATCGTCTGGACGTGGAATTCGATCCCCTCGGGCTTCTCCTCCGGGGACTCGGCGGCGTCCGGCGCGTCCGCGCGAGCGGCGTCACCGTGCATCTCGACCTGGAAGCCGAGAAGGCCCCGCCCCCGGGCGGCTCCGCGGCGGCTCCGGCCCCCTCCCCCGGAGACGGCGGCGCGAGCGAGGCCTCCGAAGGCACGGCCCCGCCGAAGCCCTTCCACGACATCCCGCTTCCCCCCCTCCTCGTGGAAAACGCGAACGTCCTCGTCACGGACGAGGGCTTTCGCCTGCAGGGCGAGGGCGTGCACCTGATCGCCTCGGGGACGGCGCGCGGCCCCCTGACCGGCGTCCTCTCCTGGGACACGTGGACCCTCGAGGCGGGCGGGAAAACGCTCTCGTGCCCCGCCGCGTTCCTGGCTTTCCACAAGAAGGGAAGCGACGCCTCCCTTCGCGCCGTCGACGCCCTGACGGGCGCCCGGACCCTGCGCGCGGACCTCGTCCTCCCCGACCGGCTGGAGGGCGGCGTTCTCGAAGGAACGGCGAGGGGCGAAGTGGGGACGCTGGGTGCCTTCGAGATCGAAGGGAAGGCGTTTCTCCCCCCCGGCGAGGGTTTCCAGGCGCGCGGGTCCGTCGAGGCCTTCGATCTCGAAGCCCTGCAGCGGATCGCCGGGGCGCTTCCGCGCTCTCCGCGCGGGCGGGTGAGCGCGGACGCCGTCTCCCTGAAGGCGGAGACGTGGGATCCCGCGACCTTCGAGGGGCGGGCGCGGATCGAGATCACGGAGGCGGGACTGGCGACGGGAGAGGCGCTGGATCGCCTGGAGCTCGACGCGTCCCTGGAACGCGGATGGAAGGGAAGCGTGAGCGGGAACGCGGCCTGGGACGGGGGGCGGGCCCGGTGGGAGCTTCACGGCGGTTTCGGGGCCGAGACCGACGCCCACCTCGAGGTCTCCACCGGCGATCTGGGACCGGTCCTTCCCGACCTTGCCGGGCATCCCCTCGACGCCGTCCTGACCGTCCAGGGGCAGGTGGCGGGGAAGCCGGAGGCGCCGTCGTTCTCCGGCCGGATCGATCTCCGCGGCGAGAAGATGCTCGGCGCGGGGCCCGGCACGTTGCAGGCGTCGGGGAGGGTGGACGCCGGCTCGTTCGACATTGAGGATCTTCGGGCCACGCTGAAGACGAGCTCCCTCACGGGCTCGTGCCGGGGCCGGTTCCCCGTCTCGGAAGGGATCGCCTTCGAGGGGGCGCTGGATGCGAAGAAGCTCGAGGAGCTCCTGCCGCCCGTCCTGCGGGAGAAGGCCGCCCTGTCCGGGGATCTCCGTGTCTCAGGAGAGGGATCGCTGGGCGGGGGAGAGCGGGAAGGGGAGATCGACGTCGTCTGGACGGGGCCGGGCTACGGGGACCTTCGCGCGGACCGTCTCGAATTCATGGCGGACGCCGAGGGGCGCGACGTCGGCGTGTCGACGCTGGTCCTCGAGGAGGGGAACCGGCGCCTGGTGCTGTCGCGCGTGGAGGCGTCGGTCGGGGACCGGGGCGTCCGGGGGACGATCCATCCCCTGCGCGTCGAGGTGGAGGGCGAGGCGCTCCAGTCCCGCGACGCCGCGACGTTCAGCGTCGAGAAGTCGGCGTTCCACCTCTCCCCTCTGGAGCTCCGGGGAAGCTGGGGGCGGCTTCGCCTCGCCGGGGCGCTGGAGAGGGGGGGCGCGCTCTCGGGGATCGTGACGGGGGACTATGTGCTGCTCGACCGCGTGGCGCGGCTGGCCGGGCTCCGTGAGAAGCTGTCCGGGGCCCTGTGCTTCCTGTTCGAGGTGGGGGGCACGGCGAGTGCGCCGGAGCTGGACGGCTACGTCCGGGGCCGCGGGGTGGGATGCGGCGCGTTCCCGAAGACCGACGCCGAGATCCGGCGGATGGAATACCGGAAAGGCCTTCTGACCCTCGAGGCGTGCGAGCTCCGGTCCGGCGCCGGGTACGCGTCCCTGTCGGCGACGGTGCCGCTTCCCTACGGGGCCGAGGAGGAGGAAGCGGGGTTCGCCGAGACGCTGTTCACGTCGCCGGCGCTGGATGTGCAGCTGACCTTCCGGGATCTGGATCCCTCCTTCCTGCCCCTGGGCGGGGCGGCGCCGCCGAAGGGCCGTCTCGAGGGTTCGGTCGAGCTGTCGGGGCCGCTGACCGCTCCCGGGCTTCGCGCCGGATTTTCCTGCGAGTCGCTGGAAATGAAGGATCTCAGGGCTTCCGGCATCCGCGCCGAGGCGCGTTCCGTGGAGGGGGGCTTGTGGATCGAAGAAGTCCGCGCGACGCTTCCCGTGGGGCGCCTCGACAACCTTTCCGGCCTGATCCCGTTGCGGCTGGGGCTCAGCCGGGACGCGGAGGGGGGATGGGCGTTCGATCCCCTGTCGGGGGAGGGGTCCTTTTCGTTGCGGGGCCGGGTCGCCGGACTGGACGTGAGGAAGGCCCTGGAGACGGCGAAGGCGCCCGAGCGTTTCCGCTCCCTGGAGGGGAGGGGGGAGGTCCGTCTCGAGGTGGAGGGGACGTGGGCGTCTCCCCGGATCGAGCTGGAGGCGGACATGGAGGCGATCCGGAGCCCCCGGCTCGAAACGCCCGGCGAGATCCGTTTCACGGCGACGTACGAGGACCGCTTGCTGTCCCTGAGCGACTTCGAGGTGGATCTCGCCGAGGGGTTCGTCGAAGGGGAAGCGGAGATGCCCCTGCGCCTGGACCGGCACGTGCTCGAGGGCGGGGCGGAGGCCGTGCCGGCGGACGCCTCCGTCTCGGGCGAGATCGAGATCCGGTCCCTGAGGGCGGACGCGGTCTCGACGTACCTTTCGGGGATCGAGCGAACGGGAGGCCGGCTGGACGGGAAGGCGACGCTGGAAGGGGCCGTGCGCGATCCCGTCCTGAAGGGGGACTTCCGTATTGCCGGTGGGGTTCTCGTCTTCGAGGACGCGTCCCTGCCCTCCCTGGATTCGCTGGTGGGCGACATCCGGCTCGACGACCGGGACGCTTCGTTCACGGTGACGGGGGAGACGGGGGGGGGCGCGTTGGAGGCGACGGGCGAGATCGCGCTCGATGACCGCCGTCGCCTCGAGCGCATCACGGTGGACCTCGAGGGCCGTGACCGTCCCCTGCTCTGGAAGGGCGACCCGCTGCGGACGCGGGCGGATTTCGACCTGCACTTCGAGGGCGGCAGCCGCAAGGCCCGGCTCGAGGGTGAGGTGACGGTCTTCTACTCGGAAGCCCGGATCCGGCACGACCTCGCGGCCCCGGGGACGGGGGCGAAGCCGCTGGTGCCCGGTTTCTCCGTGCCTCCTTTCGAGGCGGTGGAGATGGATATTTCCCTCCAGACGCCCGAGGGGATCCGGGTCTTCTACGAGCTGCACCAGGCGGGCATTTCGCTGGTGGATCTGGACCTGATGCTGCGGGGGAACCTGCAGCTGACGGGGAAGACCGAGGAGCCCGTGCTGTCGGGGAACGTGTACACCCAGGAGGGCGAGGCGGAGCTGCCGTTCTACACGCTGAAGATCGTGACGGGGAACGTGAACTTCCTGGAATCGAACCCGGACAATCCGGAGCTGAACTTCATGGCGCGGACCACCAAGGGGGACACGAACATCTACGTGGCCGTGAGCGGGTCTCTCCGGGACAACGAGATCCGGTTCTACTCGGAGCCGCCCATGCCGGAGGCGGACATCCAGGCCTACCTGGCCACGGGGGTGAAGCCGGAAGCCTGGCGGGGGGAGAAGGCGGGGGAGACGCTGGGCATCCAGGTGGCGACGCTGGTGGCCAAGCAG
>CAZDSO010000272.1:0-5242 GCA_964508045.1 uncultured Planctomycetia bacterium
CGGTGTAGGCCAGCTCGTAGAGGGCCAGGTCGATGCCGGCCCGGGCGATGGCCTCGGCGCGAGCCCTGTGCATGCGCATGCTGGTGGATCGCGCGTGGCCCACGCTGGACAGCAGAAAGGCGGACCCCAGCGCCATCAACGTCATGAGCACGATGGCGGCCGTCAGCAGAATCACGCCCCGTTCCTTCGATCGGATGAACATGGCTCCTCCTCGTCCTCGCACCGAGAACCCGTCGGTCGTCTTTCGAGAAACGGAGAGTGCAAACGACGGTCCGATCCGGACGGCGGGATGCAAGGCCTCCGCCATGATGGGGAAAGATGACCGGCGGGGCCGAAAAACGGGGAGGTATCCTTCCCTATCTCGCTGGCTGTACTGATCTTGCGCCGTTTCTCACGAGGGGGAGACGAAACGACCGCACCCGAGAAATCCGGATCCGTGGTCCGGGGAGGGAGGTCGTTCAGGACGCTCCAGTGTCGGGAAAAACAGACACCTGTTCCGGCTTTCGGACACCGCGATCCGGCACCTGTCTCAGCGGTTCTCGTTGGCGGCCCACCAGTTTTCCCAGCGGCGAGCGTTGACACCGAGGTTCTTGCCGGTGATCCGGCGAAGGGCCCTCGCCAACCGCTGGCGGAACTCGAGGTCGATGTTCCGCTCGTAGAGGACGTCGATCAGCGGCCAGACGGCCTCCTTGTTCTGGATGCGCCCCAGGGCCTCGGCGGCTTCCATGCGGATCCGGGTCGCGTGCCTGTCGTCCAGGAATTTCACGACGCTCCCGACGGTTTCCTCGGCTTTCTTTCCGAGGAGACCGAGGGATCGAAGGGCGTTCTGCCTCACGCGATCGTTCCGGTGCTCCAGCAGGCGCTCCAGAAGCCCCACGGCATCCTCGTGTCCGGAGCGGCCCAGGGCGGCGGTGATTTCCGGGGCGACGTTGCGGTAGCGGGGGTTCCAGACCAGCTTGTCGAAAGCCCGGATGATCTCCCCCTTGGTCTTCCCCGGCACGTTCCGGTCGGGGAGGAAGCGGACCAGGTTGTTGAGGGCGGCCTCGGTCCAGACGGGGTCCTTCTTCTCGAGGAACCGGAGCAGGACGCCGGCGACCTCCGAGGCGTTCTCGTAGTTCTTGGCGATCATGAGGCCGCCGAAGAAGAACCCCTTGTTCCGGGTGTGCGTTCTGTCGAGAGCGCGCTCGAGCGCCGGCACGATGCCCTCGATGTTCATGCGGGCGATCGTAAAGAGGAAGTCGTGGCCCTTCAGGTACCTGTCGAACTTCTGCCGATCGAGCCAGGCGAGGATGGCGTCATGGGCCCTCGGGTCGTTCCGGATGGAGGCCGCGATGCCCACGAGGATCCGGCCCGCGTCGAGATCCGCCTTGCGCAAGGCGTCGGCGAGGAAGGGGGTTGCTTTGGGCCCGTAGGCCTCGAGGGCGGCCACGGCCTCGTTCCGTTGCTTGACGAAGTCCCGGTGGCGCCTGTACAGGGCCTGCTCCTTCTCTCGTTGCTTTTTCAGCCTCTCCTTCGCCTTCTCGTAATGCTCGCGGAATTCCTCATCAGTCATGTCGGCGGGGCCGACGCCCTCGGAGGCGAACGCCTCGCTCTCGAACCGCTTCTTCCTCTCCTCCTCCTTCCGCTTCTTCTCCCGCTCCTCCTCCTTCTTCTTGAAGTAGTCCTTTCGCTCCTCCTCCGACATCTCCTCCAGCTTTTCCTTCTGTTCCTTGGTTTTTTCCTCGATGTACTTCTTCCGCTCCTCCCCGGTCATGGCCGTGAGTCTCTTCTCGAGCGTTTTCCTCTCCGCGTCCGTGTCGGCGTGATCGCGGATGAAGCGGAGCGTCTCGGGTTCGAGTTCCTTCTCCGCTTCCTTCTCTTCGGGGTGGAGCGCCCTCTTCAGCGCGGCGGGCATGGGGATGCGCGCGAGGAGCTGGCGGATCTCCCGCGCCTCGGACTCCGTGGCCTCGGGATAGACGGGCCCTTCCTTCCCGGGTTCCGCTTCCTCGCCTGCGAGCGCCACGCTACCGGCCGCCGCCCCCAGGCAGACGGCCGCGATCCCTGCGAGAAGAACGTTCGGTTTCATGATCGTCCCTCCGATGAACCAGGAAAAGCGGGCGGACGCGTGGTCCGCCCGCTTTTCGTATCTTTCGCGAGGCCCTCCACGGCCCCGTCGAGAACCCGAGGCCCTATCCTCCGGAACCCCAGTTGTCGATGTCATAGCCTCCATGGCCGCTCATCTGGCGCCACACGATGATCTTCCAGGAACCCTCGTGCGTCTCGTTGCTGTAGGGAAGGCCCGGCAGATCGATGATCTCCTCCTCCATCCGGGTGTCATACTTCAGGTTCAGGGGATTGTGCTCGGACAGCTCGAGGTCCCACTTGTTTCCGTTCGCCGGCTTCAGCCGGCGGTAGGTGACGAAGGGATTGTCCCAGTTGTCGTCGTTGGTGCCGGGCGGGAAGTAGTAGGTCGTCCCGTTGATGTCGCGGCTGTAGGTCCAGTCGTCAGGCTTGCCGTTGACCTGCCAGCTGCTCTGGCTGAGCCAGCCCCTGGTGTTCCGGTTCATGTAGATGCGGTTGCCGGCGGTCATGTTGCCGAAGAGGTAGGGATTCTGGTCGCCCTGGCTGGTGTCGGCGGTGATGTCGAGGAAGTTGTTCTCCGCGAACATGAACGCCTCGACCACGCCCACGGGACCGCAGATCGTGTCGCCGAAGATGATGTTGCCCGAGCCCTCCATGCGGCCCGCATAGCCATCGGGGGCCTGCATGCCGTTGTGGTCGGCGGGCACCGGCGTGTTCGGGTCCTCGCGCCCCACGATCGTCTCGCCGGAATAGGGGTCGTACTTCCCGTTCTTGTTCAGGTCGTTGTAGCTCTCCCCGTCCTTCATGGCGAGCAGGGCGATGCCGGACTCGGGATCGGTCATGTCGTAGCACTCGGCGCTCGTCCAGCCGCCGATGTTCCGGGAGTACTGCTCCTGGTTCACGTCGTTGGTCGTCGTGAAGATCTGGTCACCGATGTAGATGTTGCCCTTGGCCACGATGGTGATGTTCACCTTGTCCACGCCGTCGCCGGGGACGAAGAAGACGTGGTTGCTGCCGTCGCTGTCCACCCACAGGTTGCCGTCGACCAAGTAGACCTTGTTGTTCATCTCCGGCGTCACGGTGATGACGGAATGCCCGCCGCCGTACAGCTCGTAGTCGTCGCCGTAGTGGTAGTAGTCGCCGCCGTTGCGCTGCCCGAGGTAGTAGTTCCCCGTCGCCTCCATCTGGGTGTCGTCGTTCGAATCGAAAGTGTCGACGAAATGGTTCTGGTAGTCCTTCATGATGAAGTTCGCCGGCGAGAAGGCGTCGCCCTTGCCGCTGTCCGGAAGCGCCCAGGCCCGGTCGTTCCACTCCGGGTAGCTGTTGGTGCCGTCGCTGAACCAGCCGCCCTCCTCGGAGATCTCGATGTGCCACATCTCGCTCGCGTGGTTCTGCTCGTAGTAGTCGAACTCGTCCTTCACGTGGACCACGTCATGTCCCGGCGTGTGCGTGGAAGGATCCCATGACTTGAAATGGCGCTGGGGCAGCTCGTACCCCTGCTTGGAGAGGTCCGGGGGTTTGACCGAATCGTCGCCCCCGCCGCCCAGGTTGTGGTCGGGATTCCCGAGCATGTCGAGCATCGTGATGTTCCCCGTGGTGCCGAGATCACCGAAGCGGTGGGCGTGGGCGTCGCCGCCCAGCCAGATGTCGCCCTCGATGTGGATGTCCCCGTCGATCTCGTCGGCGTAGTCGTGCTGCCCGTGGTTCACGCCCCCGAACTCCTGGTGATACTCCCCGCCCTGCCGGTTGCCCGCGTACATGGCCTTGTAGACCAGCTCGTGGATCTCGTAGGAATCATTCTGAACCGTCACGTCGACGGTCCAGAACGCCACGTCATCCAGCTGATCCGCCATGGGAACCCCCGCCCTGGGCGCGGGATAGGCGCCGATGGCGACGATCCGGCCCAGCATTCCGTCCTGGGCGACCCCCCCGCCGGCGTCCGTCTGGTTGAAGGTCCTCAGGTAGATCCGCCCGTTGCCGTAGTCCATCGCCCACTCCTCGCCCACCGTCCGGCCTCCGTAGGCCAGCTCGTACAGGGCCAGGTCGATTCCCGCCTGGGCGATGGACGCCGCACGCGACCGGTCCACCAGCATGGTCGTATGCCTCGCATTGCCCACGCTGGACAGAAGGAAGGCGGATCCGAGAGCCATCATCGTGACGAGCACGATCGTGGCCGTCAGCAGAATCACCCCCCGGTCCCTTCTCATCACCTTGCGCATGGCGCCTCCTTTCTTCCGGCTCGCGCCGGGATGACCCGGCCTCACTCGTTCACGGGAGTTCCATCTTCCCTACCGGAGTGATGACCGATTCCCGGTGGACGAGCATCGGTCGTCCATCCAGGATTACCATCGTGAATATCTTGACCTGGATACGGCCCCCCGTCGGGTCGGGGTTCCCCGCGTCGTCGATGATCAGGAACAGCGGGTCCGGCCCGTTGGCCCCGTCGATGTCGAGCGGGGCGAGCTCCCCCGCCGTGAGCCCGACATGCGGAAGACCGGCCGGAAGGACCGGCTTGAAGACCACCCCGAAGGAGCAGAGATTCCGCGTCTCCAGCGGGGCGCCTCCCCCCGCCGGAAGGACGCTGCGCACGATCCGGCCCTCCTCGAACACGTCGGAGGTGTCCCCGTCCAGGTTGTAGTCGACCCCGTCCACGGATTCGTCCAGAAGACGATCCCGCACGAAGGAAAGCCGAAGTGTGTTGTCCACGTGCGTCTCGCCCGAACCGTCCACCTCCGTCTCCCCGTCTCCCCAGAAGGGCTCGTTCGTCGACGTGTCGACGTACCGTAACTCGCCGAAGGCGTTCTGCCGGGGCGTGGGACGCTGGAAATTGATCTCGTCCAGACGGTTCATCCCCGTGTCCAGGATCATGCAGTCCGCCAGATCCTTCTCCACCCGGCTCATCGTCAGCTGCGTGAGCGTGCGCATCTGCGCGATCTTCGTCGAATGGCCGTACAGACGCGTCCCCGACATGTAGGTCAGGAAGACCGCGGCCATCACCACCACGAAGATCACGACCGAGATCATCATCTCCAGCAGCGTGAATCCTCTCTTGCTCTTCATGACGGCGGTTTCCTTCTTGTGGAACAGGGTGATCATTGACTCGTTTCCCAACGCTTCCCCCGGTCCGATTTCATGCTGTTCAGCTCGTACGCCATGTCGCGGCCGTTCGTCTCCCATTCCA
>CAZDSO010000273.1:0-5230 GCA_964508045.1 uncultured Planctomycetia bacterium
CGGACCAGATCAGCGACGCCGTCCTGGACGCCTACATCGAGAAGGATCCCCATTGCCGGGTGGCCTGCGAGACGCTGGTCAAGACCGGTTTCGCCATGGTGGCGGGGGAAATCACCTCCTCGGCCTACGTGGAGGTGCCCACCGTGGTTCGGGACACGATCCGGGAGATCGGATACACGAGCGGCGACATGGGATTCGACGCCGACGGCTGCGGGGTGATCGTGGCGCTCGGGCGCCAGTCCGGCGACATCAGCCAGGGCGTGACCGAGGGGGAGGGCCTTCACAAGGACCAGGGCGCCGGCGACCAGGGGCTCATGTTCGGCTACGCCTGCGACGAGACGCCGGAGATGCTTCCTCTTCCCATCGCGCTGTCCCACCGTCTGGTGCGGGGTCTCGCGGAGGTCCGGGAGAGCGGCGGGCTGGACTTTTTGAGGCCGGACGGGAAGTCGCAGGTGACGGTGGAGTATGACGGGGACAAGCCTCAGCGGATCCACACGGTGGTGGTCTCCACGCAGCACACGCCGGAGGTGGAATACGCGGCGTTGAAGGAGGGGGTGATCGAGAAGGTGGTCAAGCCGGCGCTTCCGGAGGATCTGGTGGACGGTGACATCATCTACCACATCAATCCCACGGGGCGTTTCGTGATGGGGGGGCCCCACGCGGATTGCGGCCTGACGGGGCGCAAGATCATCGTCGACACCTACGGGGGGATGGGTGCCCACGGGGGCGGGGCGTTTTCGGGCAAGGACCCGTCGAAGGTGGACCGGAGCGCCTCCTATTACGTGCGGTACGCGGCGAAGAACGTGGTGGCTTCGGGTCTTGCGGACCGTTGCGAGATCCAGATCGCGTACGCGATCGGGGTGTCGGAGCCCGTCTCGGTCTTCGTGAACACGCACGGCACGGCGAAGGTGGACGAGGCGAAGCTGGAATCGGCGCTGATGGAGGTGTTCGATTTCCGTCCCCGGGCGATGATCGAGTCGCTGGATTTGAGGCGCCCGCTGTTCAAGCGGACGGCGCGGTACGGTCATTTCGGCCTTTCGGAATACCGTTGGGAGCAGACGGACAAGGCCGAGGCGCTGAAGAAGGCGGCGGGAGCGTAGGCGTTTGGGGGGGTGTCGTTGGGTGGTTGTGGATTTGGAAACGGGTTACGGGCATCCGGGTGATCAGGAAGCTGGAAAGGACGACGCGAGATGGACAAGACGGACCGATACGCGGTGAAGGATTTAGGTTTGGCCGAGGAGGGGCGGCTCAAGATCGACTGGGCGGAGAGTCGTATGCCGGTCATGATGCATCTTCGGGAGAGGTACGCGGGGGAGAAGCCTTTCAAGGGGGCGCGGATCGCCGGGTGTCTCCACGTGACGAAGGAGACGGCGGTGCTGGTGAAGACGCTGGCGGCCTGCGGGGCCCAGGTGGCCTGGTCGGGCTGCAATCCTCTTTCCACGAAGGACGAGATCGCGGCGGCGCTGGCGGAGCAGGATCTTTCGATCTACGCCTGGAACGGGATGAACGTGGAGGAGTTCTACTGGGCGATCGAGCAGACGGTGAAGATGAAGCCGACGCTGACGCTGGACGACGGCGCGGACCTGATTTTCACGGTGCACTCGAAGCATCCGGAGCTGGCGGGGACGGAGGGTTCCCTTCTGGGGGGGACGGAAGAGACGACGACGGGGGTGCACCGGATCCGGGCCATGGCGAGGGCCAAGAAGCTGCTCTATCCCATCGTCGCCGTGAACGACGCGGAGACGAAGTGGGATTTCGACAACGTCTACGGGACGGGCCAGTCCTCGGTGGACGGCATCCTGCGGGCCACCAACGTGCTGATGGGCTCCAAGGTGATGGTGGTGGCGGGGTACGGGCACTGCGGCAAGGGGGTGGCGATGCGGGCGCGGGGTCTGGGTGCGCGGGTGATCGTGACGGAAGTCAAGCCCACGGCGGCCCTGAAGGCGTCTCTGGACGGGTTCGAGGTGAAGCCCATGGACGCGGCGGCGGCGGAGGGGGACATCTTCATCACGGCGACGGGGATGAAGGATGTTCTGGTGAAGCGCCACTTCGAGAAGATGAAGGACGGGGCGATCGTGTGCAACACGGGCCACTACGACTGCGAGATCAACCTCGTCCAGATGAAGGAGCTCGCCTCGGACGTGAAGACGGTCCGGCCGAACAACGAGGAATACCGTCTCGGGAACGGCCGGCGGATCTACGTGCTCGCCCAGGGGAGGCTGGTGAACCTGGCGGCGGCGGAAGGGCATCCCTCCGAGGTGATGGACATGTCCTTTTCCAACCAGTTCATGGCGCTGCTCAGGCTTCACCGGGAGGGGGCGGATCTGGAGCCCGACGTCTACGACATTCCGGAGGCGCAGGACGAGGAGATCGGCCGCATCAAGCTGGAGACGCTGGGTCTGGGCATCGACACGTTGAACGAGGCGCAGGAGAAATACGCGAATTCCTGGGAGGAGGGAACGTAGCGGGCCGTCACGGCCGACGGGCCGGAGGACGGATTTCAGATTTCTGTGAGGTAGGACATGGCCGAGGACAAATGCATCCGGTGCGGCGAGGGCGCCTACAAGGAGGTGGATCGCGAGGTGGACGCGCAGGACCGCGTCTTCATTCTTTTCGAATGCGAGGCGTGCAAGAGCCTGGTGATCCGGCGCGAGGGCTGGGATCCGGGGGCGTGGGAGAAGGCGACGCTGGAGAAGAGCGCCTAGCCCGGGCGGGCCGGGCGACGCGGCATCCGCGGAGAATCGAACGGGCGGCCGGCGCGGAGACCTTGCGTCTTCGAGGGGCCCGGTGGTATACTATCATTTTCCGGGTCTCGTTTGAGGAAACAGGCATGCTTGCAAGGCCGAGGGCGTACGCGTTCACCCTGATCGAGCTTCTCGTGGTGATGGCCATCATCGCCACGCTGGCGGCGCTGGTGGTTCCCATGCTGTTCAGCTCCACCGAGACGGCGAACCGCACCCAGTGCGCCAGCAATCTCAGGCAGATCTACCAGGCCTGCCTGGAATACAAGATGAAGAAGACGAACAACAAGCATTTCCCCAAGTTCGACGGCAAGAAGTTCCTGGCGGCGCTGTATCGCAGCGGCGTGCTGGAGGACGCCCGGGTCCTGATCTGCCCCTCGACCGATCACGACAACGACAAGGGGAAGGAACTGGGGGGGATGGGGTCCGATCTCCGGGCGGAGGTCCCCAAGGGCACGATCAGCTACGCGGGGCGGCGGAACAAGCGCGGCTCCCGGTACGCCATCTCGGCGGTCCGCAAGCTTTCCGGGAAGAGGAAGATTCCCTCCACCGAGATCGCCATCGCCTCCGACGGGCTGAACCAGGTGGAGGACGTCTGGGAGTTCAACCACGGGGACGCGGTGCTGGTCGTCTTCCTCGACGGGCACGTGGAGACGCTCGACGTGAAGGATGATCTCAAGGGCGTGAGAAAGATCGGCGACGGGGCCGAGAAGCCCTTGCACGCGCTGAGCGACCATTGACGGAAGGGGGACAGCCATGGCGGGTACCCTGCGGCTTCTGGTGGCGGGCATCCTGATGCTTGCGGCGGCGGGACGCGTCGCCGCGGAGGAGCGCTGGAAGCTCACCTTCGAGCACGAACCTCCCAAGAAGATCCAGGTTCCGCCCCACGTCCCGCCCGGGCTGGACATGTATTTCGGCCAGAAGACCTACTGGTACGTCCTCTACCGCGTCACCAACGTCTCCAAGAAGCGCATCGACAACATGTGTCTGAAGATCTGGGTGGAGACGGACGACGAGCGCCGCCTGGTCCGGCCCCTGGAGAAGAGGTCCGCCCCCGGCGTCGAGGGCATGTGGGAGGACGAGGAAGCGGAATCCTACCCCCGCTACGACGTGTTGGGATCGAAGCTCCGCTGGGGTCCCCAGCGAAGCGAGCCTTTGCCCCGCTACCGGGGGCGGGGCTCGACCTTCACCGACGGTTTCTACCCCATCGTGCACGACACCATCTCGGAGCGGCACGGCTACAAGCCGAAGTTCGCCCCTTCCGCGCGCTTCGCGGACGGACCCAACGCCAACCTTCCCGTGCTGGCCGACTGCTTCGACGTCAACGAACCGCTCGGGCCCGGCGAATCCCGCGTGGGGTGCGCGATCTTCGGTTCGTTCCCCGTCGAGGAGTACCAGCTCTTCTACGACGCGGTCAACCTGCTCTCCGTGCAGTCCGTGGAACGCAAGGCCAAGGCGTCCAGCGAGGGGTTCAAGGCGCTTCGGAAGTACCGCGACCTCTACCCCGAGGGCGCCCACATCGAGGAGGTGAAGCAGCTTCTGGAGATGGAAGGCAACCCCGGCGGATTGGCGCCGCTGATCGACCGGCTCCAGAGCACGTTCCGCAAGGGGCTCGAATCCATGTGCGCCGAATCGGGCTACGAGGGCTTCTCGAAGGAGATCGAGCTGCTGACCCGGGGGGCGAAGCTCCTTCACGTCTTCAAGGTGGAGGAGGCGCTGGAGGTTCTCGCCTCCTTCCGGGCGCAGTACAAGGAGAGCGAGCACTTCGAGGACGCCGACCGGCTCTACACCCTGGCCAAGCGGAACCTCATCCCGCGCGCCCGCCAGGCGGCCGAGGAGATTCTCGCCAGGCACGACGTCGAGAGCCTTCCCGATGTCGCCGACATGTTCTACCTCAAGGTCTCGGGTCTCAAGGACCCCGTGTTGAAGGAAGGCAACGCCGTCTACGCCGACGAGCCCATCCTCGTCCTCGTCTTCCAGCGGAAGGGGGCCCCCTCCTACCGCGACCTCCAGTCGCTCAAGAAGATCGAGGAGCGCTGGATTCCCGGGGAGCGGCGCATGCTGAGGAAGATCGCCCACAGCAAGCTCGGCGACGACTAGCCGCCCGTCCCTGGGTTTGTAGATTTTGGATTGGAGCAACGTGTAGAGGCGGCCCTTGCGGCCGCCCAGACCGCAGGAACGTCTGACGGTGTTGGATTGCATCCCGCGTGCATGGCAATTGACAAACCCCGGATCCGCATCTGTTGTACAGGCGAGCACTGGATTGTTTGTAACCGGTAATCCGTCTTATGCTGTGGGTTGCTACTGCTCTTGGAAAAGCACAGCCACACGGGTTACGGATCACAGATTACAGACACCGCCAAGACGGCACCAAGGCACGAAGAAAGGTGGCCGGGCGGACCTGGTGGCGCACCACACCTAAATTGATCGGTTGGGATTGGAGGGCGAGCCTCCCGGCGAGCCAGGAAACTCGTGGCTCGGGAGGACCC
>CAZDSO010000274.1:0-5223 GCA_964508045.1 uncultured Planctomycetia bacterium
TGCGGTGCCGGCAAAGCACGGCCAACACGGGTCACAGGTGACGGGTTACAGACAATGCGAAAATCTGCAGCCCCCTTGCACTCCTGCCATGGGTCGGGGGTGAAAGGTCCCGAAAAACCCGTGCACCCCCCTGAGGACCTGGCATTCGAGGGTCACCCCGGGGTCTTTCCATGAAGGGGAGCTACGAAAAGGAAGGGAGGACCACGACTTGTTTGCAGCGCGAAACGCTCTCGAAACGCTCCCCTTGACCGCCCCGCCGGCGGGCTGGTAATCTCGTGGTTTCATCTTCGGAAAACGTTCCCGGCCGGTTTCCTCGTTTTGGAGGCCCCATTCATGTCGAACGACAAGCGACCCGGTGATCTGAAGTACACGAAGAGCCACGAGTGGGCTCGCATCGAGGAGGGCGAGGCGTGGATCGGCATCTCGGACTTCGCCGTGGAACACCTGAGCGACCTGACCTTTCTCGACCTGCCGGAGGTGGGCGAGGAGGTGTCGGCGGGCGAGTCCTTCGGCGAGATCGAATCGGTCAAGGCCGTGGCCGATCTCAACGCCCCCCTCAGCGGAGAGGTCGTCGAGGTGAACACGGAACTGGCGGACAACCTCGAGATGCTCGCGGAATCCCCCTTCGAGAAGGGCTGGTTGATCAAGATCCGGATGTCCGCCCCGTCGGAGGCGGAGTCCCTCCTCGGTCTCGAGGCCTACGAGGAACAGATCCGGAAGGAAGAAGAGGAAGGGTAAGGGGAACGCCATGACGTACGTACCGCACACCGACGAAGACCGGGCGAAGATGCTGAAGGCCATCGGGGTGGATTCGGTGGACGATCTCTTCGCCTCCCTTCCGGATTCGGTCCGCCTCCGGGCGCCTCTCGATCTTCCGCCGCCGGTGGGGGAGGCGGACTTGCTCCGGGGGATGGCGGCGCGCGCGGGGCGAAACCGCGCGGATCTCGTCTCGTTCCTGGGGGCGGGGCACTACGACCACTTCATCCCGCCGGCGGTGGACGCCCTGGCCAACCGGGCGGAATTCTACACGGCGTACACGCCCTACCAGCCCGAGATCAGCCAGGGGATCCTGCAGGCGTTCTTCGAGTACCAGAGCATGATCTGCGAGATCACGGGTCTCGAAGTGTCGAACGCCTCCATGTACGACGGGGCTTCGGCGCTGGCCGAGGCGCTGGTCCTGTGCGCCAACGCGAAGAAGAAGCGCAAGCGGATCGTCCTCTCGGAGGGGGTGCACCCGGAATACCGGCGCGTGGTGCGGACCTACTTCCGGCACCTGGACGTGGAGGTCGTGGAGGTTCCCCTGCGCGACGGGCTGTGCGATCCGGCCCGGCTCGCCGATCAAGCCCGGGGGGCTTCCGGGGTGGCCGTCCAGTCGCCGAACGTGCTGGGGTTCATCGAGGACGCCGCCTCGCTGATCGAGCCGGTCCACCAGGCGGGGGGGCTGTTCGTTTCGGTGGTCGATCCCGTGTCGCTGGGGGTGCTGGAGGCGCCGGGGGTGCAGGGGGCGGATTTCGCCGTCGGCGACGGCCAGCCGCTGGGGTGTCCGGTCTCCTTCGGCGGGCCGCATTTCGGGTTCCTGGCGGGGCGGAAGGCGTTCGTCCGCAAGCTGCCGGGCAGGATCGTGGGGGCCACGGTCGACGAGGAGAACCGTCGCGGCTTCGTGCTGACCTTCCAGACGCGGGAGCAGCACATCCGCCGGGAGAAGGCCACGTCGAACATCTGCACGAACCAGGGGCTGATGGCGCTTCGCGCGGCGGTCTACCTCGCACTGCTCGGGCCGGAGGGTTTTTCGGAAGTCGCCTCCGAGAGCGCGCGGAAGGCGCATCGCCTCGCCGAGGCCCTGAAGGCCCTTCCCGGCTTTTCGCTTCTCCACGACGCCCCGTTCTTCCGGGAATTCCCCGTCTCGTGTCCCGTGCCGGCCAGGAGGGTGGTGGACAGGCTCGTGCAGGCGGGGTACCTGGCGGGGGTGCCCCTGGACGCCCTCGGGGCCGGTCCCGAGGAGGGCCTGCTGGTGGCGGTGACGGAGAACCGGACGGAGGCGGAGATCGACGGATTCGTCGAGGCCCTGACGAAGGCCTTTCCTTGAGGAAGGAGGGATCGGGATGGATCATCCCACGCTGTTCGAGAAGAGCCGGCCCGGCCGGCGGGCCCATCGGCCGCTGGGTCCGGGGGCGGCTCCGTCCGGGGAGGCGCCGGGCATTCCCGAGAAGGCCCGCCGGCAAACGCCCGCGTCCCTGCCGGCGTTGTCCGAGCTGGACGTGGTGCGCCACTTCACGGCGCTTTCGCGGCGCAACGTGGGCATCGATTCCACGTTCTACCCGCTGGGATCGTGCACGATGAAGTACAACCCCAAGGTGAACGAGGCCGTCGCTTCCCTGCCCGGGTTCACGCGCGTCCATCCCTACCAGCCGGCGGGGACGGCGCAGGGCTGGCTCGGCCTGTTGAAGGAGCTGGAGGGGTTCCTGGCGGAGATCGGGGGGTTCCATGCCGTCACGCTGCAGCCGGCGGCGGGGGCCCACGGCGAGCTGACGGGGCTTCTGCTGATCCGGGCGCGGCACCAGGAGGCGGGGGAGGACCGGCGGAACATCGTCCTGGTCCCCGACTCGGCCCACGGCACCAATCCGGCCAGCTGCACGCTGTCGGGATTCAAGACCCGCGTCCTGCAGTCCGACAAGCGGGGGCTGGTGGACGTTTCGGATCTCGAGAAGAAGGCCGGCGACGACACCGCGGCCCTCATGCTCACCAACCCCAACACGCTCGGCCTGTTCGAGGAGGACGTCTGCCGGATGGCCGAGCTCCTCCACGACCGGGGGGCGCTGGTCTACATGGACGGGGCGAACCTCAACGCCCTTCTCGGCAAGGCGCGGCCGGGCGACTTCGGCGTCGACGTGATGCATTACAACCTGCACAAGACCTTCTCGACGCCTCACGGCGGCGGCGGCCCGGGGTCGGGGCCCGTGGGCGTGGCGGAGGGGCTGGCCGATTTCCTGCCCGTGCCGCGGATCGTGGACCGCGACGGTTCCCTGGCGCTCTGGTGGGACGCGCCCCGCTCGATCGGCCAAGTCCGGTCCTTCCTGGGAAACGCCGGCGTGGCCCTGAAGGCCTACGCCTACCTGCGGCGCCTGGGCGCGAAGGGGCTCGCCGAGACGGCCGAGGGGGCCGTCCTCAACGCGAACTACCTCATGGCCCGGCTGAAGGCGACCTACCATCTCCCCTTCGATCGGACCTGCATGCACGAGTGCGTGTTCTCCGCCCGGCCGCTCGTGAAGAAGCACGGCGTCCGGGCCCTCGACGTCGCCAAGGGATTGATCGACCGGGGGTTCCATCCCCCCACCGTCTACTTCCCCCTGGTGGTGCCCGAGGCGTTGATGATCGAGCCGACGGAGACCGAAAGCCGGGAAACCCTCGACGCCTTCGTGGAGGCCCTCGAGGACATCGCGCGGACGGCCGTATCGGATCCCGATGCGCTCCGCGCCGCCCCCCGGACCACCCCGGTGGGGCGTCTCGACGAGGTCCGCGCCGTGAAGGAGCCCCGCCTGAGGCAAACGTAGCGTTTTGAAAACGACGCATCGCGTCGGGATTTCGGACAGGGGTTCACCCCCTGCCTTCGCCTTGACGATGTGGCTGAGGAGGCACTGCCGATGAGCGAATCCAAGATTCTCTGGGAAGGGATCACGTACGACGACGTGCTTCTGGTCCCCGCTCGCTCGGCCGTCCTGCCGGGGGAGGTCTCGATCCGGACCCGGTTCTCCCGGAACATCGAGATGAACATCCCCCTGTGCTCGTCCCCCATGGACACGGTGACCGAGGCGCCCATGGCGATCGCCCTGGCCCAGGAGGGAGGCATCGGGGTCATCCACAAGAACCTGCCTCCCGACAAGCAGGGCCAGGAGGTGGAGAAGGTCAAGCGGTCGGCCAACGGCGTCATCCTCAACCCCGTCACGCTTCCCGAGGACGCCTCCCTGGGCCGGGCGCGGGACATCATGCGGGAGTACAACATCTCGGGCATCCCCGTGGTCACGGGAGAGGCCCTGAAGGGCATCCTCACGCACCGGGACCTCCGTTTCGAGGAGGACCTCTCCCGGCCCATCGCCGAGGTGATGACGCGCCACCCCCTGGTCACCGCGCCCTTCGAGACCACCCTCGAACAGGCCCGGGACATCCTGAACACCAACAAGGTGGAGAAGCTCCTCCTCGTGGACGGCGAGGGGCGCCTGGCGGGCCTGATCACCATGAAGGACATCGACAAGCTCCAGGAATTCCCCCACGCCTCCCGCGACGACCGGGGTCGCCTTCGCGTCGGGGCCGCCGTGGGCGTGGACGACGTCGACCGCATCGGCGAGCTCATCGAGCGGGAGGTGGACGTGTTGGTCGTCGACACCGCCCACGGGCACACGGAAAACGTGCTGCGCACCATCCGCTACATCAAGGAGAACCACGACATCGAAGTGGTGGGGGGGAACGTGGCCACCCGGGAGGGCGCCCGGGACCTCGTCGAGGCGGGGGTGGACGGCGTGAAGGTGGGCATCGGGCCCGGGTCCATCTGCACGACCCGCGTGATCGCCGGGGTCGGGGTCCCCCAGGTGACGGCCATCATGGAGACCTCCGCGATCGCGACCCCGGCCGGCGTGCCGGTCATCGCCGACGGCGGCATCCGCCATTCGGGGGACATCCCCAAGGCGCTGGCGGCCGGCGCGAGCTGCGTCATGATCGGGGGCCTCTTCGCCGGCCTCGACGAGAGCCCCGGCGAGAAGATCTTCTACCACGGGCGGTCCTACAAGGTGTACCGCGGCATGGGCTCGCTGGGCGCCATGGTGGAGGGCTCTGCGGACCGCTACGGGCAGAAAGGGGGGGGCAAGCTGGTCCCCGAGGGCGTCGAGGGGCGGGTCCCCTGCAAGGGGCCGCTGTCCGACTACGTCTACCAGCTCATCGGCGGCGTCCGGGCGGGCATGGGTTACTGCGGCGTGAAGACCGTGGAGGAGATCCAGAAGAAGGCGCGCTTCGCCCGGATCTCGAACGCCAGCCTCATCGAAAGCCACCCCCACGACATCCAGATCACCAAGGAATCGCCCAACTACCGGCTGGAGTGACACGCTCCTGCCGGTAATGGGGGTCCGTCCTAGTATTTTGGTTCGATGCGAAAAAGGACTGACCCCTATCCTGCGGCGGATTTCGAGGAGAGTGTTGTGGGAGGCGCCGCAAAAGTGCAGGCAATGCAAGGCG